>JAAXUF010000001.1 GCA_013336165.1 Coriobacteriia bacterium | reverse complement strand
GTAGCCTGCGTAGAAGAGCTCCGCTGCCTCCGTCTTTGTTGCATCATCCCATTTCATGACATCACCCCCAAAAAGAGAGTTGGACCCGGAACTTTCATTCCGGGTCCAACTTTAGGGGCGCGGTCCATATTCCGGCCCTTCTTGCTTGCAGTCAGCCTCGGGGTCCCATCGCGTCGTTGATGTAGAAGCGCGGCTCCTTGCCCTTGAGCAGTCCCATGAAACGCTTATGGTGCGCGGCGTACACGAGTGCGCCCATGAACAGGGCGAACGGCCAGTCGGGCGAGCGCAGCACCAGCGATGCCACCGGCAGGGCGAATGCCGCGGCGACCTGACCGGCCATCATGTAGCGCGTCAAGAAGATGACAGTCAGGCCAACAACCAGCACCACAACGAAGTAGCGCCAGTCGTACACAAGCAGCGCGCCTGCACCTGTCGCGAGGCCTTTGCCTGTCTGGGCAAACTTCCGTTTGATGATCGCAATCCATATCGAATAGTTGTGGCCGAGCACCACGCCTACCACCGCGATTGGCGGCAGGAGATTGGCTAGGATGGATTGCCCGCCGAGAGAGACCCCGAACGGGACGAAAGCGTCCATCCCGGAGGCGATCTTGATTGCCGCAACCGGGACCAAGCCCTTGAGACCATCGCACAGCACCGCGACGGCGAACCAAGACCAGGAGCCCGTCGTGCGTCGTACATTCATGGAGCCGATGTTGCCGGTTCCGTGCAGCGTGATGTCTTCGCCCGTCTTCAACTTGACGATGATGTAGGCGAAGGGAATGGACCCTATGAGATAGCAGACGGACAGCACCGCAAGCCATGCCGTCGGCAAAGCGACCCACTGCGGGAATACTACGCCCATCTCAGAGCTCCTTGTCGGCAGGGGCGGGCATGATCACTGACAACGCGCCGGGCTCGATCCGGATATCGTACTCGGATGCCAAGAACACCTCACCGTCAAGTTGTCCTTCCACGGGTGTATCCGAGACCACACGTATCTTCCGCGCATGGCTCATGTGTATTGGTTTCATCTTCGTATGTTTGCCAAGAACAATGAAGGGCAACCGTGCGTACGCCTGGGCCTTGGGCATCCCGTCGATGCGGCATACATCGAAAAGCCCGTCGTAGGGAACCGCGTCAGGTGTCACGACGAATCCTCCGCCATAGGTTGGACCGTTCGTCACGGCGATAATGAGCATCTCTGTTTTGAATGCGAGATCCTCGTCATAGCGTACGGTGACTTTGTGCGCGTGATACTGGTTGTTGAGCACATAGATCAGGGCCCGCATGTACAGTGCCAAGCCCGTGACTTTGGTTGTGGTCTTGAGTTCGACGGCTTTGACAGTGACTCTGGCGTCTAGTCCAATCGAAATCGATTCGGCGAACCACGTACCGTTGCACAATCCCAAGTCCAGGTATCGCTGGTTTCCGGTTGCGATCTGGCGCAGAGCCGTGGGCAGGTCATTCGACATTCCGAGCGTGCGGGCATAGTCGTTCCCGGACCCGGTCGGCACAACGCCAAAAGCCGGACGTGAGACAGCCGGATGCGCCATGACGCCGTTGACAACTTCGTGCACCGTTCCATCGCCGCCCACCGCGATGACCACGTCGTAACCGACTGCATGCGCGGCGATGTCGTGCGCGTGACGTGGACCGGCCGACACTTGAATGTCGAATCCGGCGACTCCTTGAAGATGATGCCTGAGCGCCGGGAGCAACTTGGCGGTCTCTCCATGTTTTGCGGCAGGGTTGACGATGAAGAGCATCTTGCCGAGCGCCATGTGGCCTCCGTCTGGTGGTCGCTTGTTTGCAGGAAGTTATGATAGAGTTCGTGCTCGGCACTCTTGATGCCGCAAGCCCTCGTAGCTCAGAGGATAGAGCGTCTGCCTCCGGAGCAGAAGGTCACAGGTTCGAATCCTGCCGAGGGCACCATCCAAAGAATCTGGTGAGGCCGGCCCGGCGGGTCGGCCTCACCTCGTGTCTAGTGTCCTTCCGCGCGCACTTTCTCGTGCGCTTCAATGACTTTCTTGGCCATCTCGTAGGGGACCTCTGCATATTCGCCAATTTGAATTGAGTAACTCCCGGCCCCATGCGAGAGCGAGCGCAAGACCGGCGAGTAGTGGACGACTTCTGCATACGGGATCTGCGCTTTGATGCGTTGCTGGCCATCGACGCTGTCCATGCCGAGAATGCGGCCTCGTCTGGCGCTCATGTCGCCCATGACCGCTCCGGCATATTCGTCCGGGACATCTATCGTCAATACCGCCACCGGCTCGAGGAGCACCATGTCTGCCTTCTCGGCAGCGAGGCGGAAGCCGACACGTGCCGCCGTGCGAAACGCCATCTCATTCGAGTCCACTGCGTGGTAGGAACCGTCGAAGACGGCGACCTTTACGTCGACCATGGGGTATCCGGCCAGCACGCCTTCAATCATCGTCGATTGCACGCCCTTGTCGACCGCGGGAATGAACTGCCGAGGAATCCGGCCGCCGACAATTTCATCGACAAACTCATAGCCTTTCCCGCGATTGGGTTCCAAGCGCAACCATGCGTCGCCAAACTGACCTGACCCACCCGTTTGCTTCTTGTGGCGGCCTTGGGCGCTCGCGACCTTTCGTATCGTCTCGCGGTAGGGGATACGGAGGTCGGTCAACTCCGCCTCAACGTTGTAGCGTTCTTTGAGCTTGTCGATGGCCACATCGATCGCGGTATCGCCGATTCCGGACAGGACTGTCTGATGAGTTTCCTCGTCTCGGCGCAGAAGGAGGGTTGGTTCTTCTTCGACGAGCTTGTTAAGCGCAGTCCCCAGCTTGTCCTCATCGGCCTTGGTCTTGGCGACGATCGCCACCGGGTAGAGCGACAGGGGGAGCGGCATGGGGGCGATGGAAAGGTCGCCCTTCTCGGAAAGTGTGTCTCCGGTGAGGACGTCTCCCAGTTTGGGAACCACCGCGATATCGCCCGCGGGGGCGAATTCGATGTCGACGGAGTCCTTGCCGACCATCTTGAGTACGTGGACTACGCGTTCTTTCTTACCCGTGCGGGAGTTGATGAACTCGGTGTTGGGTTTCAGTGCGCCCGAGAGGACTTTGACGAAGTTCAGGCGGCCGACGTAGGGGTCGAAGATGGTCTTGAAGACGAATGCTGCCGGAGCGCCTTCTGTCGTAATGTGAATCTCGCCGCCGTCAACGGTGGGAACCGGGCCATGTGCCGTGGGCTTGGGAAAGAAGGAGACGATTTCGTCCATGAGGTCTTCTATACCCTGCAGCTTGGCCGCAGACCCGACAAATACGGGGATGAAGATGCCCTGAGCGATCGCGCGGTCGAGCAGCGCTTCAAGCTCGGCCTGAGTCAGCTGTTCCCCCTCAAGATATTTCTCCATGAGGGCTTCATCCGCCTCCGCCACAAGGTCGGTGAGTTTCTCGCGCGCCGCATCGGCGGCGTTCGCGTACTCCGCCGGTATATCGAGCACCTGCTCCTTGTCGCCTTCGTGGTGGTAGGCCTTCATGCGGATGATGTCGACGACGCCGCGAAATGAGGACTCGGCGCCGAGGGGGATCTGCACTGCTCCGACGCGATGCCCGAATTTCGCCTCGATGGCGGCCATGACGGCGTCGAAGTCGGCATGTTCTTTGTCCATGCGGTTGATGAAGATTGCGCGAGCGACACCCATGTCTCCCGCAAGCTTCCAGAGGCGCTCTGTCTGGACCTGAGGACCGGCGACCGCGTCTACCACGAACAACGCCATCTCGGCGGCCTCCATGCCTGCGATCGCGTCGCCGATGAAGTCCGCATAGCCAGGGGTGTCGATCAGATTGATCTTCACGCCGTTGTGCAGGACTGGTGCGAGGGAGAGGTTGATGGAGAACTTGCGCTTGATCTCTTCGGGGTCGTAGTCGAGGTTGGAGTGCCCGTCTTCGACGGTTCCCAGCCGTTTGGCTGCGCCGGACAAAAAGAGCATTGCCTCAGCAAGTGAGGTCTTGCCCGCACCGCCGTGTCCGACAAGTGCAACGTTGCGGACGTTCTCAGTACCCGGCGCTCCCAAGTGCATCGCCTCCTCGGATAGCATACCGTCACGCCGTTGTGACGGTATGGCCCGCGATTGCGTTCCCGCACCGCGGGCTACCATGTGGAGTAGTCTACCTCTTATGGACTGCAGTGCGAGTCCTTATCAGGGAACCCTGCGCCTGTTAGAATCCCTTGAAGCCATCACACGAAGGTATTCGTTCCGGAACGCAGATGCGCAAGCGCAGGAGGTCATCCATGTTGTATACGCCGAGCTATCAGCCAAACGGTGACGAGGTTGCGGTTTTCAAGACGAATCGCGGCGACATCACGGTCAAGCTGTTCGGAAAAGACGCTCCGATCACCGTGGCGAACTTCATAGAGCTGGCGTTGAAGGGTTACTACGACGACTCCAAATTCCATAGGCTTGTCCCCGGGTTTGTCGTTCAAGGTGGCGACCCGCAGACCAAGGACCTGTCTCCGCAGGCGGTCGAGTATGCCGTGGCGAATCCGCCCGTTCCGGGTACCTGCAACGCGGATAGCCCTGCTCTGGGAACGGGCGGTCCGGGCTACAACATCAAGGGAGAGTTCAATCGCGAGACCAACCCCAACACGCATCTCGACGGCGCCCTTGCGATGGCACGGCAATCCGCTCCCGATACCGCCGGATCCCAGTTCTACTTCACGCTTGGTGAGCAGTCGTTTCTTGACGGCAGCTACGCGGTATTCGGACAGACCATCGAAGGCCTTGAGGTGATCGGCACACTGTGTGTTGGTGACGTCATCGAGTCCATAACAGTCCTGAATGTGACGGCGTAGCCCGATCATGGACCACAACCGCTTCCAAGAGGCACAGCAGGCCTATGACGCCGGGGACTACCGCATCGCGGCGAAGACGTTCCTTGCGTCCGCAGGACGGGGGGCCGATGGTAACGGGGCGGCTTACCACATGGCGGGAAACGCCCTTCTGCGTCTGCGTCGGTATCAGGACGCGGTGACGGTCTACGCCCACGCCCTTCGCGACGAGATCTATGACCGGCGTGGCGCGGTTCACGCGAACCTTGGCGCAGCCCATTTTGCGCTTGCGGACTATGCGGAGGCAGTTGCGGCGTACGGAAACGCGCTCAAGGAGGCAGACTACTCGACACCGTACAAAGCGCTTCAGGGCATGGCTTCGGCGCTTCTTGAGCGCGGCCGTATCGATGAGGCCGCCGCAGCATATCGCAAGGCCGCCCTTGATCCGGGCAATTCAGATCCTGGGAAAGCACTCGTTAATCTCGGCCTGTGCTTCATGGCGCTTGGGCGGCCGGCCGATGCGGTCGAAGCCTATCAGGCGGCTCTTGGATTCGACGAGTACAAAGGGCGGGGCAAGGCTCTCGCGAACTTGGGACAGGCGCACGTCGCTCTCGGCGAGTACGAAGAGGCGATCAAGGCGTTCGAGAAGGCGACGCAATTGCATGCGCACGGCCTTTCGGCGTCTGCCGGGGCGGCGTATGAGGCTGCGCTGGCTCACCTCCGCGCCTCGGCGACCGAGAAGGCCGATTCTGACGGGCAACAGCTAAATGAGGACTCGGAAGAGTGGGGCTGTGAGGAAGGTGCTGATTCCTCCGCGGAGCAGGTCGTTCTCAGTGGGGATGGGGCCGTCGCTAGCTGGCTCGATTTTGGCGATGACCGAGCCGTCGCCGAATTCTTCAGCGCCACCGATGAACAACTCCGAGAGCGCGATCGTGCGGCGCGCAGGGAAGCGCGAGCGCAAGGCGTTTCCGGCGGCTCGCGTGGAGTCCGCATGACCGTTCTCATAGTCGCCCTGGTTGTCTGTGCTGCTGCTGTGGCCGCTTGGTTGGCCGGATACGGCTGGCCCACACAACAGCAGACTGTCAGCGGCATGCTTTCCGCTTACAGTGCAGGCACGTCAATCACCTCCTACTGGGTCGCCGTTCCCGAGAAGGATGTCGCAAAGGAGATGGCCAAGTTGCCGGTCTCCAAGACATACTCGGTTGACGGAGTGGTTCGAGGCAGACAGAATTCAAGCACGACTATCACCGTCACGCCGCAATCGGGCGCGGCGCTACGTTTTACGGTGACTCTCGCACGAGAGGGTCTCGGTTGGAAGGTCACGGGAATTGACAACGACTGGCTCTCCACGGGAAGTGGCAGCTAACTGAGCTGAAGAGGCCTGACAGACCCATCGGATCCGACAGAAAGGCGTGCGAGTGAATCAGAGGACCTACGTAATGGTCAAGCCCGACGCGGTTGCGCGGGGCTTGGTCGGCAAGATCGTCAAGAGATTCGAGAGCGTTGGCTTGACTATAGAGCGCATGGAGCTCAGCACAGTCACAGCCGAGCAGGCAGCGGCCAACTATGCCGAGCATGTCGGTAAGCCGTTCTATGAGGGTCTTGTCGGCTATGTGACATCTGGCCCTGTGGTAAAGATGGTATTGTCCGGTGAATCCGCCGTTGGCGTGTGCCGGAAGCTGATCGGGGCGACCAATCCGGCAGATGCCGCTCCGGGCACCATTCGCGGCGACTTCGGTCTGACGTTGGATGCGAACATCATCCACGGTTCGGATTCCGACGAATCGGCCGAGCGGGAAATCGCGATATTCTTCGGCGGCTAGGCGAAATTGTTTGAGGACGGCTCTTATGCATGGGGGCTATCCTCGCGTCCCCGGCGGGACGTGCGTTTCTCTAGGGAGTAAGGGGTAACACCATGTTCTTTCGCATAATGGACAAGTTGCGCTTACCCGATCTGATAGACGGCTTGGCCGAGAGCTACGAAGTGATCGGCCCCGTCGCCAAAGGCGAGAAGTTTGTGTTTGCGCCCATCGCGGGCGCCGAGGAGTTGAGACTCGACTACGACACAACGCTCTTGCCGCCAAAGACATTCTTCACTCCGCCGACCGAACCTCTCATGGGCTTTTCGATGGCGGATAGTGACGTTCGTTCCGAGTCGCTCGAATCTCCCCCGAGGGCATTGTTCGGAGTACATCCCTGCGACATTAACGCACTGGGACTCATGGACAACGTGTTCCTCGGCGAATACGAGGACCCATACTACAAGGCGCGCCGTGAGTCGACGCTCGTTATCGGCATCAACTGCAAACCGCGTCCGGAATGCTTCTGCGATGCGTGGGGTACCGACGAAGTGCACTCCGGGTTCGATCTTTTCCTTTCGGACCTGGGAGACCGCTACTTCGTTTCGGTCCAGTCAGTCAAGGGCGCCGAGTTGCTCGACCGCTTTGTCGAGACTCGCCCGATCACAGCCGAGGATACCGAGGATTTCCAGCGCGTCACGCGCGAATTCAAGGCGAGCTTCAGTGAGAAGGTCGACACCTCTCAGCTGCCGCTGCTCATCGATGCAAAGTACAACGATGCTGTGTGGGAAGAGCTCGGCGAGAAGTGCTTGGCATGCGGGGCGTGTTCGATGGTGTGTCCCACGTGCTACTGCTTCGATGTGCGCGATCGCCTCTCCATCGATGGGGCCACCGGCGAGCGTGAGCGTGTGTGGGACTCCTGCATGTTCTCGAACTTCGCCGAGGTGGCTCATGGACAGAACTTTCGCGGTACCCGCGCCAGTCGCGTGAAGTATCGCTACTACCATAAACAGTGGGGGTACCTTTCGAAGTATGGCCGTGTGCTTTGCGTAGGCTGCGGGCGCTGCGAAAACGCCTGCAAGGCGGACATCAACCCGCGCGTCGTCATCAAGGCGCTCCAGGGCGGAGGTGTTGCGCAATGAGCACCACAACATATCGTGACCTCGGCGCGAACCCGTACCGCCCTTGGCCTGCGCGCATCACCTCGATCATCGACTTGACCGAAAAAGAGAAGCTGTTCGAATTGCGCCTCATCGACGAGACCGTTCGCGAGGCATTCGTACATGACGCAGGTCAGTTCGTTGAGGTGTCGGTATTCGGGGTAGGTGAGGCACCGATTTCCATCTCCTCGGCTCCGTCGAAGCAGGGCTTCATCGAGTTGTGCGTCAGAAAGGCCGGAGACGTTACGAGCGCGCTTCACTCCAAGCAGTGCGGCGACATAGTGGGGCTGCGAGGCCCGTTTGGCAGAGGGTTCCCGTTTGAAGAGATGAAGGGCCACGACATCCTGCTTGTGGCCGGCGGTCTGGGCATCGCTCCGCTCAAGTCGCTCATCAATCACATCCACGATGAGCGCCATGACTTCGGCCGCGTAACGATCCTCTTGGGCGCTCGCAACCCGGGGGAGATCCTGTTCCGTCAGCAGTTCGACATGTGGAAGCACCGCGATGACTTTGATCTCATCATGACCGTCGACACTCCCGATGCATCGTGGGACGGCGAAGTCGGTTTGGTCACGAAGCTCTTCGACCGCATCGAAATCGATCCTGCGGCCACGTACGGCGCGATCTGCGGACCTCCGGTGATGTACCGCTACGTTATCGACGAGATGCGCAAGAAGAACATGGATGCCGACCGCATCTACGTGAGTTTCGAACGCCGCATGAAGTGCGGGATCGGCAAGTGCGGCCATTGCGGTGTCGGCCATCAGTACGCCTGCATCGACGGCCCGGTATTCAACTACTGGGAAGCCATGAACCTGCAGGGGGCGATCTAGATGGCAAAGGTAGCTGTATTCAGCCTCGCAAGTGACTATGGTTGTCAGGTTCAGATCACCAACGCCGATGACAAGCTGCTCGAAGTCCTCGGCCAGTTCGACCTCGCGTATTGGCAGCTCGCTTCGAGCGGTCATGTTCCTGAGGAGTACGACGTTGCGGTCATTGAGGGTGCGGTGACGACTGACGAACACGTGGAGCTGCTCAAGCGGGTCCGCGCGACTGCGGGCACCGTCATCGTTATCGGAGCCTGCGCGGTGACCGGCGGGATTCCGGCGCTCGCGACATCGGGAGTTCTCGAGGATAGATTTGACGTCGTCTATGGCGAGGGCAGCGCCCTTGCATTCGGCGGCCGGATATCACCTCTGCCGGTTGACGCCATCATCGATGTTGACTACCGGGTTCCCGGTTGTCCGATTGAACCGGCCGAGTTCGTAGCGGTTCTGCAGCGCGCCCTCATGGCAGTCTCGGATCACATTCCTCGCGAACCGATGTGTGCCGCGTGCAAGATCGAGGAGAACGTCTGCTTCTATGAGAGCGGCACGGTTTGCATGGGGCTGATCACCCGCACCGGTTGCGGAGCGAAGTGTGTGTCCCTGGGACGCCCGTGCACGGGATGCCGAGGCATCGCTGCCGATGCGAATCTCGTGGCCGCTCGGGCGATCGCGGTGTCTCACGGTATCGCCGCCGAGAAGTTCGACTCAGCGCTGTCACTCTATAACTCTGCAAAGGGGGTCGTCCGATGAGCACCCTTACCGTTGAGCACGTCGCCCGCATCGAAGGGCACGGCACCATCTCTGTCGAGGTCGAAGGCGGCGTCGTCGGCGAGATTCGCATGGACATCATCGAGCCGACCCGTCTCTTTGAGTCGATGATTGTCGGACGCCGTTTCGACGAGGCGCCGCTCATCACCTCGCGTATTTGCGGAATCTGCTCCCCAAATCACGCGGTAACTTCGCTCAAAGCCGTCGAGGCCGCTATGGGCATTGAGGTTTCGGAGCGCACGAAGATGCTCCGGAGGCTTCTCGTCCACGGCTCCTACCTGCAGAATCACGCGACGCATCTCTACATCTTGGCGGCTCCTGATTATGTTGGTCAGCCTAACGTGCTCCCGCTTGCCGAGACTCACCCGGAGGTGTTCCATAGGGCGCTTGCGATCAAGAAGCTCGGCAACGAACTCACGACGATGGTGGGTGGGCGTCCGGTGCATCCGATTGCTGCGGCCGTCGGAGGATTCACCGCCGAGCCAAGCGCGCATGATCTTGAGACCTTCGCGGCTCGGCTTCATGCCGTGGCCAATGATGTTGTCGAGACCGTCGCGCTCTTCTCCACCTTTGACATACCAACATTTCAGACGCAAGGCGAAATGCTGGCTCTTCACGACGACGGCGACTATGCGATCTATGACGGAGAGATCTGCGCGCTGGACGCGGGGTGGTGCCGCCCGGTGAGCGAATACCGGCAGTTTGTCGATGAGTCGGTGGTTGGCCACAGTAACGCGAAGCATTCGACTGTCGGCGGCCGGACGTTCATGGTCGGTTCGCTACCGCGTGTCAATTTGTCATGGGACCGGTTGACCCCGGCTGCGCGTATCGTCGCGTCTAAGGCGGGATTCCGAGCGGTTTCGAAGAACACGTTCTACAACAACCTCTGTCAGGCTATCGAGCTGGTGGATGCTGCCGAGCGATGCGCGATTCTGTGCGAGACGCTGCTTGAGGACACAGGCTCAAGCGCTCCCGTGAAGTACACGATTCGTGCCGGTGAAGGTACAGCGGCAACCGAGGCCCCTCGCGGAACGCTCTACCATTCGGTGACAATTGGTGAGGATGGCGTTCTGACGGCAGGTGACGTTATCACTCCGACCGCGCAGAATCTGGCGAATCTGGAAGCCGATATGCGGGCTTTTGCGCCCACCGTGGTTCATCTTCCTGAGGAAGAGTTCATACTGCGCGTCGAACAGCTTGTTCGTGCGTACGATCCGTGTTTGTCCTGCTCCGTGCACTAGGAGCATCGCAGAAGAGTATGAAGCAAGCGGCCTGACGGGGTATCCGTCAGGCCGCTTCGTGTTGCTGCGGCAAGGTTGCGGCAAGCTCTATGGAAACGCTTTAGGGATGATTCTCTCCTCGGCACCGCGACAGAGAGGGCACAGGATGGCACCGCGTCTCACGAGCTTCGAGGCAAGGCCTCGGGAGCTTCTGCTCTCCGGACATGCCGAGGCTCTTTCGGACGCGGGACTTCTCTCGGTGTTGATCGGAGAGGAAGAGGGGAGCAAGGCGCGCGCACTTCTGGCCGAACACCCCATCCCCGATGGCTTGTGGCGCGTGTGTGCGGAAGACCTAGTCGCGCTTGAAGGCGTGGGGCCGGCTGCGGCTGCGCGGGTGTTGGCGTGCCTTGAGATGAGCCGCAGGGCTGCAACGTGGCGCTCTTCTCGGCGTCGAACCATTTCCACGCCTGAGGACGTGGTCGATCTGTGCTCGGCACAACTGCGGGGGTTGGACCGTGAGCATTTCTGGGCGCTTGCACTTAATACGAAGAACGGGCTGCTCAGGATGATCGAAGTCTCCGTCGGCTCGCTGAACGCATCGATTGTCCACCCGCGGGAGCTGTTCAAGGACGCGGTGAAAGTGTCTGCGGCCTCGGTTGTGGTTGTCCACAACCATCCAAGCGGTGATCCGACCCCCTCCGGAGCCGACATCCAGCTCACACGCCGTCTCGTGAAGGCGGGCGATGTGTTGGGGATCGAGGTGCTCGACCACGTGGTGATCGGCGACGGTGGAGAGCATGCCAGCCTGAAGGACCTTGGTCTTATGTAGCAGGACACACTGCGAGCGGACTGCACTGTGCTAAACTTCATCCACGTTCAATGTGATCGGCTCGAGATGTTCGTTTCCGAGCCGGTCTTGGCATACAGCTGCCGGGTTGGTGGCGCAGGACTTGCGGCGTCGTGTCGGCAGCCGACGAAAAGAAAAGGAGCGACCGTGTCGCTTGTTGATATGTTCTTCAACTCTTGGGGCGGCGACATGGCCGTCGACCTCGGCACTGCAAACACACTGGTCTCGGTGCGTGGCCGGGGGATAGTGCTTATAGAGCCCTCTGTTGTCGCGGTCGAGAAGAGCACGAAGCGTGTTCTCGCGGTGGGCATCGAGGCGAAGCGGATGCTTGGCCGCACCCCGGGAAGCATCGTTGCCATTCGTCCGCTCAAGGACGGAGTTATCGCCGACTTTGAGGTCACCGAGGCGATGCTGCGTTACTTCATCAACAAGACGCGTGTGAAGCGCTTTCCTTGGCAGCCCAAGCCGCGCGTTGTCGTGTGCGTGCCCTCAGGCGTGACCGAAGTTGAGAAGCGTGCAGTCTTTGAAGCGACTATGTCCGCGGGCGCGCGGCATGCGTACTTGATCGAGGAACCGATGGCAGCCGCGATCGGTGCGGGCCTGCCGATCCAAGAGCCCACAGGATCCATGGTCGTCGATATCGGCGGCGGAACTACCGAAGTTGCCGTCATCTCGTTGGGTGGCATCGTAGTCTCACAGTCTGTCCGTATTGCCGGCGACGAGTTTGACGATGCGATCATCGCTCACATCAAGCGTGTCTATAACGTCCTCATCGGGGAGCGCACGGCCGAGGAAATCAAGTTCGAAATCGGAAGCGCGTGGCCACTTCTAGAAGAAATCGACGTTGAGGTGCGTGGCCGGGATCTGTTGACCGGATTGCCGCGCACTCTCGTGATCGAGTCCGAGGAGATCAGGGAAGCCATCGAGGAGCCCACAGCTGCGATTGTTGCGGCGGTCAAAGGGACGCTGGAGCAGACGCCGCCGGAACTTGCGAGCGACCTGATGGAGTATGGGATCGTGCTTACCGGTGGGGGGGCGCTACTGAAGGGTCTCGATGAGCGACTTCGCCACGAGACCGGAATGCCCGTGCATGTCTCCGAAAGCGCGCTAACCAATGTCTGCGAAGGTTCAGCGCAAGCGCTTGAGGAGATAGACGCCCTCAAGAAGGTGCTCCAGGGTGGCCGATAGTCCCATCACGACAGATCAATGAGAGTCTCTCAACCTGAAGCACGATCACGTCGATCAGGACTTCTGATCCTGTTCATCGTACTGTCGATCGTCCTTATCACCCTTTGGTTTCGCGAGGGCAGTACGGGACCGGTTCATCGGCTTCGTACTGCCATTCAGACGGTTGCAGCTCCGGTGCAGTCGGCAGGTGAGTTCGTGACGAGACCTGCGAGAAAGACCTTTGCATGGATAGCGGACCTGGGAGTCTCTCGCAGCCAGCTCCAAACGCTCGAAACGCAGAACCAGGAGCTTCGTAATCGGGTGGCGACCCTCGAAGAGGCGGCGCTGGAGAATCAAAGGCTGACGAGCCTGCTCGGATTCGTTCAAACGAACGGCCTGAAGACTCTGGGCGCCCGGGTTATCGGACAACCTACCGACTACTCAAGAGTCATTACGATAGACCGTGGCTCGGCCGACGGGGTAACCGTTGCCATGCCGGTTGTAGGCGCAGCGGGGGTCGTGGGACAGACAATCGAGGTGACGGCCCATACGGCGCAGGTAAGGCTTATCACCGATGCCGACTCCGGAGTCGCCGCTTTGATTCAAACGAACCGTGCCGCAGGCATCGTACGCGGATCGGTTGAAGGCGTGCTGGAGCTGGATTTTGTGGGTCGCGATACGGTTGTGAAGGTTGGGGACCTGGTGGTCACCTCAGGAATCGGGGGCATCTATCCGAAGGGACTGCTGATCGGAGAAGTGACCAAGATCGAGAACCTGCCATCGAATCTGTATCAGACCATACGGCTGGCGCCTGCAGGCGATTTTAGCAAGCTCGAGGAGGTCCTAGTGCTTCTCGGGACAGCCTCGAGTACCCAAGCGGCGGGAGGCAAATAGCGTGAAGAAGGGACTTCCGACTGCTGCGATGCTTCTGGCGGCGTTTGTCATTCAGGCAGGTTTTGCGCCCTACCTGGCGATTGGCGGCGTGGTTCCCAATTTCCTGTTGCTCGCAGTGATCACACTTGCCTTGGTGCAGGGACCGAACGCGGGTACCACCTTGGGCTTTGCCGCGGGACTCCTGTTTGACCTTCTGGGGTCAGGGCCGGTGGGCCCGATGACGCTTGTCCTGTCGATAACGGGTTACTTCGCCGGAACCATGCACGAGGCGATATTCGCCGAGGGCTGGCTCTTGCCGCTCACGGTTCTGGCTATTGCCTCACTCATGACGGGCGTTGCCTACGTGCTCATGCTCGACTTGCTCGGAACAGGCGGAGCGTTGTGGTCGATCTTCTTCACAAGGATAGTGCCGGGCGCTGTATACAACACCGTTCTTGCTTTGCTCATCTATCCTTGGTTGGCGCGTTTCTTGCGCCAGGACCAGCCTATGAAGACATTTCGCCGTTTGGCTTAGTGCTCAAGCCGATCGTCTTCGGCTAATTGGTCGGTACACGAGTCTCTGGAGCAATGCGATTGCCGAATTACCAGCAACAGCTTAAGGGTCGCTACGCCGCTTTGGGCGTGGTTGTCATTGTCGTTCTCGGCCTTCTGCTCGCGAGGCTGTGGAGCATGCAGGTTCTCAACGGGGTCGCGTACGCGAAGCAGGCCGATAAGAATCTCACTCGAGAAGTCACCACAGCAGCGCCTCGCGGCAGAATACTCGACAGCCAAGGCAAGGAACTGGTGACCAACCGAGCCACAATGGCGGTGTACGTCGACGCATCGGCGAAGGGCGATTCGGCGCTGTTGGGGCGTCTTGCGACGGCGCTCAACATACCGTTGGCCGACGTTGTGTCGCGGGCTTCCGACGTGCGAGAACAGGCGTTGGCTCCACGGATAGTCGCGGTGGACGTCCCGATGGCCGCCGTCGCATACATTTCAGAGAACTCGGTTCTGTTCCCAGGGGTTGAAGTACGGGCTCAGCCCGTCAGGGTCTACCCGATGGGGATGCTGGCTGCGCACGTGCTGGGCTACATTGGAGAGGCATCGCAATCCGACATAGCGAACGCCGGCTCTACCGCGTACCAGTACGGTGACCTCGTCGGCAAGTCGGGAGCCGAAGTCCAATTCGAGAATGTGCTTCAGGGCGTTCGTGGAAGCAACGTCTATCAGGTCGACGCGACCGGTAAGATCCAGAGCCTGATCAAGCAGGTTGATGCGGTAGCGGGTAAGGACGTCCAACTGACCATAGACAGCGCCGTTCAGGCTGTCACTGAGCAGGCACTTGCGCAAGCTATCGATGATGCGCATAAGAGTGGTTTCCCGGCCGCAAAAGCGGGGGCTGCCGTTGCTATCAATGTGAAGACAGGCGAGATCATCTCGATGGCGAGCCTTCCTACCTATGACCCGTCGCTCTTTCTTGGCGGGATCTCGGAGAAGAACTGGACGGCACTTACGAGCAAGGATTCGAACTACCCGTTGACCAACCGCGTGATCATGGGTCAGTATCCCGCGGCATCCACCTTCAAGGCGGTCGTGGGGCTGGCTGGGCTTGAGGACAAGATGCTGAACACCGGCACCACCTACAACTGTAAGGGTGTCTGGACCGAGATGGGCGAGCAGTGGAAGAAATACTGCTGGAACCATGCGGGCCACGGAGTGGAATCGTTCACGACGGCGATTCGGGACTCATGCGACATCTACTTCTACCACCTTGGCTATCTCTTCTATAACGACGGCGGCGAGAAGCTGCAGGCGTTCGCACGCAAGTTCGGATTTGGTCAGAAGAGCGGAATCGACCTTCCCGGCGAGGCTGTCGGCCGCGTGCCGGACGCCGCATGGAAGGCGGCCTACAACCAGAACTACCCCGAGTATCAGGGCTGGAATCCCGGCGACACCGTCAACTTGGCTATCGGCCAAGGCGACCTACTTGTGACGCCTCTTCAACTCGTGAACGCCTACGCCGGTATCGCGAACGGCGGAAAGGTCATGAAGCCACATATTCTCAAAGCGGTCTTGGGGGCCGATGGTAAGGCCGTGTACGAGTACAAGCCGGAAGTGGCTTTCGACACGGGGACGTCCGCCGAGAATCTGGCCGCAATGAAGGCGGCATTGGTGAGCGTTACAAGGTCGGGAGGTACCGCGTATGACGCCTTCAAAGGGTTTCCGGTGACGGTTGCGGGCAAGACCGGAACCGCGGAGGTAGCGGGAATAGATGACTACGCTTGGTTCGTCGGCTTCGCGCCTGCCGACAACCCCACTTACGCAGTTGCGGTTCTCGTCGAGCAGGGTGGCCACGGAGGCTCAATCGCCGGACCTGCCGCGCGGCAGATATTCGCTGCACTGCTCAATCTGAAGATCGAACATGTCACCGCCACGGACGTGTCGAGATGACGAGGGTCAACGAGCGTCCGCGTCTATGGTTTGTCAACTGGCCGCTCGTCGTGGTCTCGATCCTGTTGCTTGCTGCCGGAAGCGTGATGGTGCAATCGGCGACGTCGGGAATGACCGGCGGTTCTGCTCTCTTCCAGCGCCAGTTGTTGGGGATTGGGTTGGGCGGCGTCTTCATGATCGGCGCGTGGGCGTTTGACTACCGGAAGTTTCAGGGTTGGACGGGTCCTTTGCTGATTCTGGATGCGTTACTGATCCTGTCTCCCAAGATTCCTGGTTTGGGATCGACCGTGAACGGTGCGACCTCCTGGCTTGCGATCGGTGGGATCAGGCTGTTTCAACCTTCTGAGCCGGCGAAGATCGTGACCATTCTCGTGCTCGCATCCGTCATTGCCAGTCACAAAGGGTCGATCGACAAGCCTTCAGACGTGTTCAAACTCGTGGGGATTCTGGCCGTTCCGCTTGGGCTGATACTTGTGCAACCCGACCTCGGCACCGGAATGGTCTTTGTCGCCATTGCGGCGGGGATGCTTCTCATCGGCGGCCTGAAGCCCCGCTGGTTCGCGATTCTCGGAATATCGGCGGCACTTCTCGTCGGAGCGCTGTTCGGCCTCAACTCCGTACTCGACAAGGCGTTGGGTAAGGACGTTCTCATTAAGCAGTATCAGATCGACCGGCTGATGGTTTTCGTGGACGAGACCCGGGACCCGCTGGGTGCCGGCTATAACCTGAAGCAGGCCAAGATAGCCATCGGTTCCGGTGAGTTCTCGGGCAAGGGGCTCGGATCCAGCACTCAGACCAACCTGCGCTTCTTGCCGAACCCGCATACCGACTTCATCTTCGCTGTCACCGCAGAGGAGTTCGGCTTCTTCGGAGTGATCGTGCTTCTGGGTTTGTATCTGGCCCTGCTGGTCGCATCATTGTCCATCTCGGCTTCGTCGAGGGACCTCTTCGGGTCGCTCATCGCCGCCGGATTGATCGCGATGTGGATCTTCCAGGTTCTTGAGAACATCGGGATGCAGATTGGACTCATGCCCATCACGGGTATTCCACTTCCTTTCATGAGTTTCGGTTCTTCGTTTATGGTTACGAACATGTTTGGAATAGGTCTGCTTCTTTCGGTATGGACGCGCCGCCAGGGCATTCCGGGAATCTGACACGAAATTGGGGGCGTTTAGATGATGAAACTGCCTGTGGACATCAGGGATATCCTGAGCTCCGGACGAGACCTGAGTGCCGAGAAGGGCAAGCCGGTGCGCATAGCCATTTTTGTCGACGTGGATGCGCCTGACGTCCTTGTGGACGCCGTCCGGATCGCCTTGCGGCCGCTGACCACCGGTGCGCAGCTTCACATCGAGGTGGTGGCTCCCGGTGAGACGCTCATCGTCGACCCGGCGGCTGATGCGGTTGTTGCTCTTGCCGGTGAGGGCGCCACTTTGGGGCGCACTCTGGTATCGGCAAGGGAGCGGTTTGTTCCGAGTGTTGTCGTCGCCTTCGGCGATGCGTTGCCGCTATCTGAGCGTCTAGCTCATCCGATTCTCGACACGGTTGCAGCCGAGGATCCTGAGCAAGCCGTGCGCGCCTTGGGAAAGTGGCTCGCGGACCGGTTGCACGGTAAGAGGATCGCACTTGCGTCGAACTTCGAGTTCGTTCGCCGGGCCGTCGCCGAGGAGGCCATACGGTCGACGGCGTTTCAGAATGCCGTCATCGGATTCGTTGTGATTCTGCCCGGTGCCGACATGCCTATCATGACGGCCAACCAAGCGAAAATGGTGTTGCAGATCGCTGCTGCGTACGGGGAGGAGTTGGGACCCGAGCGCATCAAGGAACTCGCAGCGGTTGTCGGCGGAGGGTTCGTCCTCAGGGCAGTTGCGAGGCAAGCCTTGGATTTCGTTCCCGGGCTGGGCTGGGCACTGAAGGCGGGTATCGGCTATTCCGGCACCTTGGCGATGGGCTATGCAGCCCTGGAGTACTTCGAGGCTGGCGGTGATCCGGCTGGACTTGCGACGAAGATAAGGGAAGTTCGCGAGAAAGTAGCGGGGACTGCACGCAAGCGGATGAGCGCGACTTCCGTTCGGACGGAAGCCACCGCGGAGACGGCGTACGTGACGATCCCCGCCACAGAGAGCATTCAAGGCGAAATGACCGATGCCTTGTGACGCAGGAGGACCTCTGGCCTCGTGTGGAGGCATTGCTGGGCCGTGTGGAGCGTCCGGCGCGCTACATCGACCGGGAGTGGGGAGCCGTTCACAAACCTGAAGCAGGCTATCGCGCCGTATTCGTCTATCCGGATACCTATGAGGTCGGCCAGCCCAACCAAGCCATTGCGATTCTGTACGATCGCCTCAACGCCGTCGCAGACGTAGCCGCAGAACGTGCGTACGTTCCATGGTTGGACATGGCGGCTCTCATGCGCGAGAACGGCGTTCCGCTGTTCTCTCTCGAGTCGTGCAAGCCGGTTTGCGAGTCCGACCTTCTCGGCATCACGCTGCCTCACGAACTGAGTTACACGAACGTGCTCGAGGCGCTCGATCTGACGGGTATACCCTTTCGGTCCGCGGATCGCGACGTGTCGCACCCGCTCGTCGTGGGTGGCGGGCCGTGCGTCTATAACCCCGAGCCGGTGGCACCGTTCTTCGATGCGATCCTCATCGGCGAAGGCGAAGACGCGATTCTTGAGATCGTTGCGGTGCACCGCGAGGCCAAGAACGCCGGCGTTTCCCGGACGGAGATCCTAACGCGACTTGCCGAGATCCCCGGCGTCTACGTTCCATCGCTATACACGGAAACCCGAGATGGTTCAGGAGCGTTCAAGGGGATCGAACCTCTCGGGAATGCGCCTGCGCAGATCACCAAACGGGTAGTTGGCGACTTGGAGAGCGTGGCACCGCCGGTGCGCGGTGTCGTGCCGTTCGTGGATGTTATTCATGACCGCTTCAGCGTGGAGATCCTTCGCGGATGCACGCGCGGGTGCCGGTTCTGTCAGGCAGGGATGGTGTATCGGCCTGTGCGCGAACGCTCGGCCGACACGGTTGTGCGCGAAGTCATGAGCGGCCTGGCCTGCAGTGGCTACGACGAGGCCTCGCTCACATCGCTGTCGACGACCGATCACAGCCAGATCGAAGAGATCTTGCGTCGACTGCATCGCAGGCTCGAGGGAACCGGTGTCTCGGTATCGCTGCCTTCGCTGCGTGTCGACGCTTTCGGGGTCGAAATGGCGCATCTGGTCTCCGGGGGCGGCAAGAAGAGCGGGTTGACGTTTGCCCCTGAGGCCGGCACCCAGCGGCTTCGCGACGTCATAAACAAGAATGTCACCGAGGAAGACCTGCTCGGCAGCGTGGAGCGCGCGTTTGCAGCCGGGTGGCGCAGGGTCAAGCTGTACTTCATGATCGGCCTTCCCACGGAGACCGATGCCGACGTGCAAGGAATAGGCGAACTCGTGACAAGGACGTTCGCGGTTGCGCGCGCAGCCACGCCGCCTTCCGCACGTGGTTCTATCCGGGTTGCTGTATCGGTGTCGACGTTCGTTCCCAAAACGCAGACTCCGTTCCAGTGGGAGGCGCAGATCCCGCTCGATGAGGTGAGACGTCGTCAGGCGATCCTGCGTGATTCGATGCCTCGCAAGGGCATAGACTTGCACTGGCACGATGCGCAGGAGTCGTTTCTTGAGGGCGTTATGGCTCGCGGCGGCAGGGAAATTGCCGATGTAATCGAATCGGCTTGGCGCGGCGGAGCGAAGTTTGATGCGTGGACCGAGCAATTCCGGCTGCAACGGTGGGCAGACGCCTTCGAGTGTTGCGGCGTGGATCCCTCGGCGATCGCAAATCGGCAACGGACCGAGGACGAGCCGCTCCCGTGGGACCATATCTCGGCGGGGGTGTCGCGAAAGTACCTCCTTAGTGAGCGTGCAAGGGCTCTTGGCACGGTAACGACGCCGGACTGCAGTTTTGGATCCTGTACCGGATGCGACGTATGCGGGGATCTCGGGGTCGAAGTGGTGCTGGGAGGGGAGAGACGTGGCTAGCGGCGAATACAGACTGCGCGTGCGCTACGGCAAGGTAGGCAGGTTGCGTTGGCTCTCTCACTTGGAGGTTGTACGAGCACTGGAGCGGGCGACTCGCCGGGCCGGGCTCAAGTACGCCGTGACACAAGGATTCAGCCCCCACATCAAGATCGCATTCGGCCCTGCCCTCCCGGTGGGAACTGCCGGAGAGAATGAGTACTACGATGTATGGCTAACGCGCTACACTGGCATCGACGAGGTGTTCAAGCGCCTTGTCGACGCCACCGCGGAAGATCTTGCGCCAACCGCGGTCGGTTACGTACCGGAGAGGGAGGTCTCGCTTGCGGCGGGGATCACTGTTGCGGTATATCACGTGGAGGTGGAAGGGAGAGACTCCGAGGTAGGTAAGGTGCAGTCGGCGCTTGCGGGGATTGTTGAGTTAGGTACGTTGACCGTACAGCATAGGGACAAACAAAAAGTTTTCGACTTGACGCGCAGTCTCCCGGAAGAGATGCGTGTCAAGGAGGCAGAAGGTGGGTGCACGGTTGAACTCACCGTCCGAATGGGACCCGAAGGGTCTCTTCGTCCCGAGTTGCTTGTCCGGGCGGCCCTGAGCTCCGCATCCCTCGATGCGTCCGTCAGAAGTACGACGCGTGTGGAAACCTATTTCGAAAGCGAAGGGGAACTCCACACACGCCCTCTGTGACGGGAGAGCTGAAGGGAATTGGCTGATCTGGATCGCGAGATGTTGATCTCGCACGATACGAACGAGACTCGCGTCGCGCTTCTTGAAGATGGCGCGCTGGTCGAGCTCTATATCGAGCGGCCGAGAAGAAGCGTTGTGGGCAACGTGTATCTCGGCAAGGTGTCCGATGTGCTGCCGGGCATGCAAGCAGCATTCGTGGACATCGGCCTGGAGAAGAACGCATTTCTCTATGTCGACGAAGTGTTGAACCCGGAAGGTCTCGAAGATGTCCCGAAGAGGGACATACAGACATTGCTCAAGCCCGGACAACAAGTGATGGTGCAGGTTCTCAAGGACGCCATGGGAACCAAAGGCGCGCGCGTCACAACGGAGATCACCCTCCCGGGACGCTTCCTGGTTCTGATGCCCTTCTCAGACTTCATCGGAGTCTCGAGAAAGTTGCCCGAGGAGGAGCGCGAGCGCTTGCACGGGATCGTCGCTCCGCTGGTGCCGGAGAAGACAGGGATCATCGTCCGGACGGCCGCTCAAGGGGTAGCAGAGCGCGACCTGACCAACGATCTGGACTTCCTGCTCAGACTCTGGAACCGAGTCAACCATCAGGCGACAGAAGCGCTTGCGCCCGAGACCATCTACATGGAGATGGATCTCGCGTTGAAGCTTGTTCGCGATGTCTTCTCAGAGGAGTTTCGCCGCCTGGCGATAGATGACCGGGCGACGTATGAGAAAGTAGTCTCATTTCTCAAGCGGACTTCGCCGCACCTTGTGAGGCGGGTACACCTGTACAAGGAGAAGACGCCACTCTTCGACGAGTTCAGACTGCAGCCGACGATCGACTCGGCGCTGCGACGCAGCGTTGTTCTGCCGAGCGGCGGCTACCTCACCATCGACAAGACAGAGGCCCTGACCGCAGTTGACGTGAACACAGGCAGGTTCGTAGGGAAGAAGAGCCTTGAGGAGACGATCTTTCGCACCAATCTCGAAGCCGCCGAGGAGACCGTCCGACAGCTGAGGCTGCGCGATATTGGCGGCATCATCGTAATCGACTTCATCGACATGGAGGACCCGGCTCACCGTGCACTCCTCTTGGAACGTCTCGGTGCGGCGCTCGAACGCGACCGTACGAAGACGCGGATGAGCGACGTCTCGCGCCTGGGCCTCGTGGAAATCACCCGCAAGAACGTGACAGACGGCCTGTATGGAGTGCTGACCGAACCGTGCCCGAACTGCGAGGGCGAAGGACGCGTCATTTCGCGAACAACTCGGCGTATCGCTGTCGAGCGTCGGATGAGGGAGATTCTTAGAACCGGGAAATCCAACGCGTATCTCTTTGGCCTGAGTCCTCAGACGTATGAACTGGTGATGGCACCCGGCGCGAACACGGCGGCATCGCTTCGTGCCGAGACCGGAAAGCAGGTTTCGATCGTGCCGGACGACGAGACCGGCCCTACGGAAGTTCGCATCCTGATCGAGGGACGGACCGGTGCTTTTGGCAGGAACCCGGAATAGGGTAGACTGTGTGGCAACACCCGGTGGCGTGTGAAGCGGGACGATGATTTCCGGCGTTGACGCTGGGGTATCTCCCTGTTAGCATGTCTCCTCGCGCATTGATACGAGTGGAAGGTTCCCGGAATGTACGCAATCGTTGCCACAGGCGGCAAACAAGTGAAGGTCGCAGTCGGCGACGTTGTTTCCGTTGAGAAGCTGGATGCTGCTATCGGCGAGAGCGTCACCTTCGACGTCGTTTTTCTCGCCGATGATGAAAACGTTATCGTTGATCCCGCCCTGTTGGCCACCGCAAAGGTGACCGGCGAGGTTGTCGACTTGTACAAAGGCGAAAAGGCGATCATCTTCAAGTTCAAGAAGCGCAAAGGCTACAAGCGCCTCAAAGGACATCGCCAGGATCTGATGCATGTCCGCATCACCGATGTTGCAGCTGCACCCAAGAAGAGGGCCGCAGCAAAGAAGAAGACCGACAAAGTCGAGGATGCAGCCGTCGTTGCGACGGTCGAATCCTCCGAACAGGCTTAGAGGCAGGGATCCTGAGAAATGGCACATAAGAAAGGTCTCGGCTCAACAAGGAACGGTCGCGATTCCAAGGCCAAGCGCCTAGGGGTCAAGCGGTTCTCGGGGCAAGAAGTGACCACTGGTTCGATCATCGTTCGCCAGCGCGGGACCCACATTCATCCCGGTGGGAACGTGGGACGAGGCGGGGACGATACGCTCTTCGCGCTGTGCGACGGCATTGTGGAGTTCACGCATGGGCTCAAGCGCCGCGTTCACGTCCGACCGAGCGAAGCCTAAACAGGCCCGTATCGGCATGTCTTTCGTTTGATACTGCGAGCCCCCCGTTCTGACCAAAGAGCGGGGGGCTTCTTCATATAGAATGGCAGTGGATCTCGATCCAACTTCAAGAAGCGGGTCAAAAGTGTTCATAGACGAGGTCAAGATACATGTCAAAGCCGGTGACGGCGGTGCCGGGTGCATGTCGTTTCGACGCGAGGCCCACGTTCCCAAGGGCGGGCCGGACGGCGGTGACGGCGGCAGGGGCGGCGATGTCGTGCTTGAAGCCGACGCAGCGATCTCTTCATTGATCGATTATCGCTACAAGCGGCACTTCAAGGCCGACAAGGGCGTTCATGGCAAAGGCCAGATCAGACATGGGGCGGGCGGCACGGATCTCGTGCTCAAGGTGCCGCTCGGCACCATAGCGCGAGACGCCGAGACCGGAGCGGTTGTTGGAGACCTGACTCGGCAGGGCCAGCGGCTTATCGTGGCTCGGGGCGGTATCGGCGGACGCGGCAACATCCACTTTGTGACTCCCACGCGCCGGGCACCCGCGTTCGCCGAACTCGGCGAGCCTGCCGAGGAGTGCTGGATCGACCTTGAAATGAAGCTGCTGGCGGATGCCGCGCTCGTAGGCATGCCCAGCGTAGGCAAGAGTTCGCTCATCGCGCGCATGAGTGCGGCTAGGCCTAAGATCGCCGACTATCCGTTTACTACGCTGGTGCCGAATCTGGGAGTGGTCAAGGCCGGCGGCCGTTCGTTCGTGGTGGCCGACGTTCCCGGGCTCATTGAGGGCGCCAGCGAGGGCAAGGGGCTCGGGCATGAATTCCTGCGCCATATCGAGCGTACTGCGCTGATCATTCACGTTGTTGACCTTACCGGCGGATGGGAAGACCGCGACGTGATCTCGGACTACGAGATCATCAACCGCGAACTTGAGCTGCATGCCGCGGAGCTTGCGTCGAGGCCTCGCGTCGTCGTCGGGAACAAGGCGGACGCCCCCGGTGCCGCAGAGGTCTCTGAGGTGCTTGAGGCGCGGGCGATAGCCGATGGCGTTACCTACTTCGAAGTCTCCGCAATCACCGGAGCCGGCATCGACTCGCTCATGCGGTTCGTGGCCGAGCGAGTGTTCGAATTGCGCAGCGCGGCAGCAGTACAGGAATCTGCTTTCGAACAGGTGTGGACGCACGATCGCAAGACAAAGGGCGAATTCGCCGTCCGGAAGCTCACTGATGGCGTGTTCGAGGTGCTGGGTAAGGGCGTCGAGCGTATGGTCATCACGACAGAGTGGAACAACGAGGAGGCCATTGCCTTCCTGCAGAAGCGGCTGGTCAAGGCCGGCGTCGAAAAGGCGCTGTCAGATGCGGGTGCGCGTGACGGCGACGAAATCCGGATTGTGGGCAGAAGCTTCTACTTCGAAAGTGCCCTGCAGAGCGATCCGGAAGTCCCCTTCATCGAAGACGATCTGGCAAAAGACGAGGAGAGCGTGGAATGAGCGCGCGCAGAGTCGTGGTCAAAGTGGGCTCGTCAACGCTAACAAGCGCGGGCGGCGGGCTTGACCGTGATGCGATAGCAGGGCTTGTCAGCCAGATATGCGAACTGGCCGCTGAAGGCGTGCGAGTGGTGCTCGTGACGTCGGGCGCCATCGCCGCCGGGGTCGATCGGCTGCATCTCGCGTCCCGACCTTGCGACATGCCGTCTCTTCAGGCTGCGGCATCGGTCGGCCAAGTGGCCCTCATCGAGACCTACGCGTCGTTGTTTGCCGAGCATGGCCTTGCGGTGGGTCAGGTGCTCCTGACCCGTCACGACACGGGGCATCGGGAATCGTTTCTGCACGCTCGCGACACGTTCGAGCGTCTGATGGAGCTTGGTGCCATTCCGGTGGTCAATGAGAATGACACGGTTGCAGTCGACGAGATCCGTATCGGCGACAACGACACGCTTGCAGCATTGGTTGCCACGATGGTTGGCGCGGACCTCGTGCTGCTGCTCTCCGACATAGCGGGGCTCTACGATGCCGATCCGCGGTTTTCCGATGAGGCTCACCTGCTTGAGCACGTCGAGGAACTCACGGAGGATCTGATCGCGGCGGCGGGCGGCGCCGGCTCGGCCATAGGCAGCGGCGGCATGGCGACCAAGATCGAGGCAGCCAACCTGCTGATGAAGGCCGGAATCCCTATGGTGATTTGCGACGGCCATCGCGAGAACGTGATCGTCGACGCGGCTCACGGACGTCACGTAGGTACCGAGTTCACCGGCGGAGAAGCAACATTGGGCGCTCGCAAGCTGTGGATCGCCTTGGGGCACAGACCGGCGGGAACGGTCGTGGTCGACGACGGCGCACGCGAGGCACTCCTGTGTCGGCACACATCGCTTCTGCCTGCGGGCGTGGTGGCCGTGGAAGGGTCCTTCTCGCGCGGTGATGCGATAGTATTGAAAGACAGTTCCGGGAGCGTCATCGCGCGCGGCTTGAGCGAGATGTCCTCCGAGGACCTTGGGCGGGTGAAGGGACTGAAGACGTCTCAGGTCGCCCAGGTGCTCTCTCACGCTGTGAGTGTGGAAGTTGTCCATCGTGACCGTTTGGTGGTCTTGTGACGGCGCAGGTGGCGTCTGGCGCCACGGAAGGAGAACTCGTCATGTATGGGGTTCGCGCTCTTGCCGAGAAGGCCCGGCTCGCATCGGCCCGGCTTGCCCTGACGTCTAGCGATGAGCGTAATCGTGCGTTGCGGCTGATGGCCGAGGCACTACTGGCCCGCGAAGACGAGATCCTGGCAGCGAATGCAGCCGACATGGCTGCAGCTCGAGACAGAGGCGTGGAGGCGGGGCTGCTCGACAGGCTTGAACTGACGCCTGCACGCATGAAGGAAATGGCCGACGCATTACTGGCGGTCGCGCTGTTGGCGGATCCGCTTGGTGAGGTTGTGAGCGGGCATACGCTGCCTAACGGCATCGAGCTGCGACAGGTGCGCGTGCCTTTAGGTGTCGTGGCCATCATCTATGAGGCTCGGCCAAACGTTACCGCCGATGCGGCAGGCCTGTGCGTCAAGACCGGCAACGCCGTGATCCTGCGCGGAGGTTCGCTCGCGATACGGAGCAACATGAAGCTCGTCGACGTGCTCGCCGAGGCGGCCGAACTCGCTGGGTTGCCGGAAGGCTGTGTCGCACTCGTCTCCTCGACCGATCACGCAGCAGCCGACGAACTCATGAGCCTGCACGGCCTCATCGACGTGCTGATACCTCGCGGTGGCGCAGGGCTCATCAAGAGCTGCGTGGAGAACTCGAAGGTTCCGGTCATCGAGACAGGGACAGGCAACTGCCACGTCTATGTGCACTCGGCAGCCGACGCGGCCATGGCGCAGCGTATCGTCATCAACGCGAAGTGCCAGCGGCCGTCGGTCTGCAACGCAGCCGAATCGCTCCTGTTCGACGAGGAGATCTACGTGGCGGTCGCGCCTGCGATTCTTGATGATCTGCTCGCGCATGGAGTGACTCTCTATGCCGATGAGAGGATTCGCGCTCTCGGGGTCTCGGCAGCGATCGAGGCGGCGACCGAAGAGGACTGGGGCACCGAGTATCACGAGCTCAAGATGTCCGTGAAAGTGGTTTCCGGGCTCGACGAGGCCATCGCACACATCAATCGTTATGGCACCAAGCATTCGGAGGCGATCGTGACGGCCGACTACGCAGCTGCCCGCCGGTTCCTGACCGAGGTGGACGCTGCAGCGGTCTACGTGAACGCATCGACTCGCTTCACCGACGGTGCCGAGTTTGGCTTGGGTGCCGAGATCGGCATCTCAACGCAGAAGCTGCACGCGCGTGGCCCGATGGGTCTGGCGGCGCTGACGTCGACCAAGCACCTGCTGATGGGCGACGGGCAGATTCGCTGATGAGGACGAACGTGCGTCTCGGCATAATGGGTGGGACGTTTGACCCAGTTCACTTCGGGCACCTTGTGACGGCCGAGGAGGCCCTCGTCCAATTCAACCTGGACAAGGTGATCTTCATGCCGACGGGGCAGCCGGCCCTCAAGACGCACGAACCCGTCTCACCCGCCGAGGACCGCTATCTGATGACGGTCATCGCGACGGCGGCCAACCCGGATTTTGACGTCAGCCGCATGGAAGTCGATCGTCTCGGACTCACCTACACCGTCGACACGCTGACTGAGATCCGTGACGAGTATGGGCCGGCGGCGGAGCTCTACTTCATCACCGGTGCGGACGCGGTGTGGGAGATAGTCGGCTGGAAGGATGCCGACAAGATCGCGGACCTCGCGACGTTCATTGCGGCGACGAGGCCGGGCTATGACCTTGCGGCGGCGCGCCGAGCGCATGAGGAAGCTGCAACGCGGTTCAGGATCGAGTACATCGAAGTCCCCTCGCTCTCCATTTCCTCGACGGATATTCGTCGCCGAATTGCCGAGAGGCGCCCCATACGCTACCTGACGCCGGAGCCTGTGGTCGCCTATATCGCGAAAAACGGCTTGTACAAGGATGTAGGTTAGCGTGATCCGAGATCTCGACATTCATCAGGCGCTCGCGGTTGTCAAGGCCCGCTTGAGCAAGAAAGCTGTCGGCCACGCAATTCGGGTGGGCGATACCGCCGCCGCGCTCGCGATAGTCTACGGCGTGAATCCCGAGTACGCGAAGATTGCCGGCCTGCTTCATGACTGGGACAGGGAGAAGAGCGGACGGCAGCTGATTGTCTCGGCCACGGAAGCCGGCATTGAGGTTACCGATGCCGACAGGGTGGTTCCATACCTGCTGCACTCGAAGACCGGTGCCGTGGCGCTGCAGCGCACCTACCCCGACCTGCCCGCCGAAGTGCTTGACGCGATCCGGTGTCACACGGTGGGCGCGCCAACGATGAGCGACCTCGACAAGATCGTCTATCTGGCCGACATGATTGCGCCCGCGCGCGACTTTCCGGGCGTGAACGAGCTACGGGAGGCCGTCGGCGTCGTCACGCTTGCGGAGCTCTTTGCTCGCGGATACCAGCTCTCCGTGATGCATCTGGTGCGTTCACGCCGCCGCCTGCATCCGGATACCGTGGCGGTATGGAACTCCCTTGTGGTGAAAGAGAAGCATGAGTAGGGGGGCCCACAGCAGGTCCACACGGCGGGTCGGGAGGACAGAGAAAGAGGATCGCCCTTCCATCAAGCCTGCGAAACAGGTGCGGGGTATGTCTCGGCACACGCAGAAGGCCCAGCATGCGCGGGAGTCTCGGCAGGTGACGGGTGTCGTGGAAGGACTTCGGATTGCCGGGTTCTATGGCACCGTCGCATTGACGGCACTTCTCGGCACGGTGTGCGTCCTTCTACTCCTGGGCACCGCGATCAACGGGGCGTCTCGGTGGAATGCCCTGCGGCATGGCGCAAGCACTGAATCCGGTGCGGCTCCCGCAGTGGCGAAGGCGACAAACACCAATGTGCTCGTGATCGGCGTCAAGGATGGTCGCGCTACAGGGTTTCTGGCGCTGAATGTGGACCGTGCCAATGACAGGGTCGTCGGGATCGCTATTCCCGACGGGACTTTCATTGAAGTGCCGGGTCAAGGCATCGCGCGTGTTGGAGACAGCTATTCGACCGAGACGACCACCGCCAAGATGGCGATGTCCGCGATTTCCAACTATCTGATGGTGCCGTTCCAATTGTTCATCGCAGTGTCTGCCGATGCGTACACGTCGGCGGTGCAGGGGCAATCCGTTGCGGGTTTGACTACCTCGCCTTTGGCCACGAATCTCTCGGCCGATGACCTCAAATCGCTTGCGCGCGACTTCTCCACACTCCCGCAGAAGAATACGGCGATCGTGCCGCTTCCGGTCACTTCCATCAAGCTCGGAAACCAGACCTATCTCGAACCGCAGCGCGCGCAGGTTGCGGATCTGTTGAAATCGTGGTGGGGTGTCGAAGCCAGCCAGGCGGCAACGGCGACACGGGTTATCCTGTATAACGGTTCGGGTGTGCCAGGCATCGCAGGTCTGGCCGCCCAGCAGCTGATCGGCACCGGATTGCACGTCGTGGACACCAAGAACGCAGATAACTTCAACTATGCCAAGACGCAAGTGATCGTTCAGCGCGGAGCACTGTCGCAGGGCGATTCGATCGCGAAGACACTTGGAGTCGGCACGGTTGTCAACCAGCCTGCCGATCAGGATGTTGCCGAAGTCATCGTTATCATCGGCAAGGACTACAAGCCACCCAAAGGGTGACCTACGCTAGAAAGGGATATTTGTGAATTCACAGGAATTGGCAGTAATCGCAGCCGAGGCGGCGAGTGACAAGAAGGCCGAGGACATCGTTGCCATCAATGTCGCCGAGCTGCTGGTCGTGACGGACTACTTTGTCATTGCCACTGGTCGCACGAACATACAGGTGCAGGCCATTGCGGATGAAATCGAAGAGCAGATGCGCGTGCGTGGCAACATCAAGCCGATCGGGCGTGAGGGAGTCAGCGAGGGCAAGTGGGTGCTGCTCGATTACGTCGACATTGTCGTGCATGTCTTCCAGCCTGAGGAGCGGGACTTCTACCGCCTTGAGAAGCTGTGGAGCGACGCGCCGAGACTGAGCGTGCCCGGCGCCACGGATGGGGCGGATGCCCCAAAGGACGCCAAGACGGAACCATCGGATGAGTCCTGACGGTGGCGCGCGAGTACTTTGAGAAGTACGGCGTTCAGACGGCACTTATAGTTGTAGCTGCGATATGGGGCTGCACGTTTGTGGTTGTCGCAGACGCCATCGCACTGTATCCGATGTATGGGTTTCTCTTCTGGCGCTTTGCAGTGGCCGCACTGGCCTTTGTGGTGTTCTTCCCGGCCGTCCTTCGACGGATGTCCGCTGTGAGCGTCAGAAGGGGGCTTGTCGCTGGTTTGCTGCTTTCGGCGGGCTACATCTTCCAGACTCTCGGCCTGGACGGTGCCACTCGGACGACGCCCGCGCGCGCTGCGTTCATCACCGGACTCTACGTCGTGTTCACGCCTCTTCTGCAGGCGGTAGTCCTTCGTAAGCGCCCGCGAAAGTCGACGATGCTTGGCGGCGTCATCGCGCTCTCGGGGTTGTGGATCCTGTCGGGAATCGGCGCAGGCGGCGGGTGGGTTCTGGGCGACACGTTTGTTGCGATCTGTGCGTTGGCGTATTCCGTGCACATGATTGTGCTGGGAATGACCGATGAGACGCACGATATTGGCGTGCTGACGCTTGTGCAGCTCGTGACCGTGGCCTTGGTGTGTGGTGTGATCTCCGTCGTGAGGGAGCGTCCGCCTCTGCCCACGCAACTCTCGGTGATCATGGCGATCCTTGTGTGCGGCGTGCTTGCGTCGGCGTTCGCCTTTGTGGTGCAGACGTGGGCGCAGAGCAAGCTGGCGCCTTCACGGGTTGCGCTGATCCTGGTTACTGAGCCGGCCTTTGGCGGCGTCTTTGGCTGGGCCGTTGCGGGAGTGTGGCCGATCCGGGAGATCCTCGGCGCCGCGACGATGTTCGCAGGGATGATCGTAGCCGAGGCGATGGCTGCGATGGCACCCTCAGCCGAGAAGATGGGTTTCGAGCCGGCAGTGGAGGGGATTCCGGCGCCGATTATGGGTCAGGAACCAGCGTTCACGCTGGAGGTTGGGCAGGATTCTGAGGAGCTTGATGCGAGGGGTTGACCCGTATTGAGCTGCTGGTATACTAGCCCCTGCGCCTTGAGGGCGCACCCGGATGTGGGGCCTTAGCTCAGCTGGGAGAGCGTCTGGCTGGCAGCCAGAAGGTCAGGGGTTCGATCCCCCTAGGCTCCACCATGATATTTCTGTAGGCCCGCTGTGAAAATGGCGGGTTTACCTGCGTAAAGAGGGAAGCGCGCTCTTGAGCGTGAGGCTCAGATACTGTCTTCCGTCGCCATTCCGTCGCCATGTACGCCGATATCATGATTTCAGTCACCCTCTCTGAGCAGCCACGGCGCGCTCAATGCCTGCGGCGAAGGTGTCCACAGCATCGCGCTCTTGTTGCGGCAGAACGTGCGAATACACGCGCAACGTGATCGCCACGTCAGAGTGCCCTAGGCGGTTCTGAACGACATGAGGCGGTACCCCATTGCGCAGAAGAATCGTCGCGTGAGCATGCCGACAATCATGGAAGCGGATGCCTTCCAAACCGTTCTTGTCCACCATCGTTCGGAACATGCGAGAGACCGTTGTTGGGCGTATCGCATGACCGACCAGATCGAAACGATCGAGTCGCTCAAGGCTGAACTCGAACGCGTCACATACTACAGCCGACTCTGGGAGAAGCGGGCGAAGGCCAACACCAAAGAGTGCGAGGAACTCAAGCAGGCGATCGAATGCCTCGTCGGCGTGCTCCGGGAGAGTGCCTTATGACCCTGGCCATCCCTCCCGTGCCATACCCTCTTGCCGCCCTGGAAGGTGGTGCGTGCAGGGTTCTGTACGGGTTACAACGTTTCAGCTCCAGTGCCCACAGAGCCTCGAATGCCCGAATCTCTCCGTCTCTGTACGAGATAGAGCGTCTTTAGGAGCCAAGAAATGATCAGAGAACTCACTTGTCGAGTCTGTGGAAGAACGTTCACGCATGACGTTCGTGGAGGCGTTCCGAGGGTTTGCTCACCGGAGTGTGCGCGAACGTGGCAAACGCGCGAGCAGCTGCGACGCGAACGTGCACTAACAGCCGTTCGTCAGTCCGTCGAACGTGCGTGCGCCTATTGCGGCGGGAAGGTCACGGGGAACCTCCAGATCAGATACTGCTCTGCTCTGTGCAAGAGCCGTGCGTACAACGATGCACGGAGGGCCGACGGAAGGCTTAAGCGCCAGAGGACGTCGTTGCGCAACTAATGGCTGACCGACGTTGCGCCGCCCGTCGAGCGGAAGGATGCGTGAATGTCAGTCGTCCGCGCTATGATTGCTCTGAGGTAGGTTTCGATCGTGTGGGCACGAGCGGTTGGCAGACAGTAGGGATGAGGGAGACATGTCGATAACACAGGGCGCGGTCACAGGCTGGGACGATGCGGATCAGCTTCTCCAATTCGCAGGGCTTGATTCGAAGACGTGGACCGCTCTATCAGGCGCGCACAACGAGCCCTTGAAGATGCTGTCGGATACTGAAGAGGGGCTATGGCTACTATCGGAGAGCAGGGGCGGCGCAGTCAGGACACATGCGGTGGAGTTCGTGCCGAATGATCGCATCGTCAGGGCTGAACTCAACATGCCGCATCATGGCCGTTACGACTTCACGAATGCGTCGGATCGCCTTGCGGTCACGGAGTTGAGCATCGTCGTGTGCGGTGTCGGCGCCGCTGAGGAGACGACCGTGCGGATTGACCGTGATTCCATGTTGGGCAGAGTCTCCGACGAGGCCGCAGGGCGTCTTCTCGAAACGATGTTCGGACTCTGCAGGCATTTTGCCGATGTGGGCGTGTCGGTTCGCGTGGAGCGAAGCACGGGGCTCTTCAGGTGAGGATGATTCTTGGACCGGTGTCTCGGGAGTCTTTGTCGTGCTCTTCGAATGATCGTCCGTCCTGGATTAGTCTCGAAGAGGAGTTTGAGTGACAACACAAGAGGAGACGCGGCGGCTGGTTCTGATTACTGCCTCCGAACGCGCGGGGGCGCTGACCGCCGGGCTGGGTGCAGGCATTGAGGTGCTCGGGACGTACGGCCCCTCAGCTGCGGTGGTGTGTGCGTTCTACGGTGTTCGCACCTCTCGCCTTCTTTCGGCTGTAGCACTGCTATGTCGTAGCTCGTTTGGGGTAGAGTCGCAGTCACTCCTGAGGAGCATGCTGCAGGACGTTGCAGACGTTAGATACATCGCCACAGATCCAGTTGCTCTCTGTGAGCAGTGGCGTCAGCATGGGAGTCGGCGCCGCTATTACGCGTACAAGATGGTCACAGACGATCCTCAGGGGACCGATATCCCATGCGACTTCGAGGACCTTGAGAGACTGATCGAAGCCGATTGGGCGGAAGCGCGCAGGATTGCGGCAGAGAAGACGCAGCAAGACATCAAGAAGGTGAGCAAGACTAAGGCAGGCAGATACCTGCTGAAGGATCGCTGGACGCGCAAGACAATCCGCCAAGCGGCCGAAATCGCAAACGCGAAATACCCCGATACTCTCGACCTATTTCGGGGGTATCAGTATTTGTGCGAGCATACTCACGGCAGTCCGGGGCTGGCGAGCGACTACCTGGTCAAGCACGATTCGCGGCTGTGTGTACGGGATCGTCATGATGCGGCATTCAAGAGCGCCTCAATGGCATTGCAGGCACTCGTGTTCGCTCACGCGACGCTCGGCGCCTTGAGCGACATTGGTCTGAAGTACGACCCGGCGCCTCTGATCGATGCGTTGCCGCAGGGGTGGGATTGCTCGGACCTCTAGGAGCATTCAGGTCAAGGGCCGCCCCAAGCAACGGGGCAGCGTAGCGTCTTGCCCCCGGAGAGTGCGATTTCCAGCGGCAGCTGATTGTTCGTGTAGTATTCAGGCTTGCTTGCCTTGAAGACTTCAAGGGCGCCGTCATAGCTGTTGGTGCGCTTTCGTACGTTGATCACGACAACGTCCTTATGGAAGTTCCTGATCACTGCATTGACTGTGCCCTGCAAATCCGAGTCGTCGGAGACGATCACAGCGACCTCGAACTCCTCATTGAAGCAGTCGAGAAGTAGATGGGTCGCGAGGTTCACATCGGCGCCCTTCTCCTCCAAGTACGACACCGTGACCTTTTCGCGCCCGCACGTATGGTTCTCGGGATTGGCAAGCCTTCGTTTTTTCGTGCGACGTTCGAAGTGGCTGTCGCTGTGTACGGTGATGTCGCTGTACTCTTCGAGGGCACTGAGGTACGTGAACTGCCGCGTACGAGCATTCCCGGCTGGAGCGTCGAACGAGGGGGTGGTGAAGTACCTTATGACACCGATGTCATACGTGCGCGGCAGTACGTTCTCGCAGAATCGACGGAGATCCAGCCATTTGTAGGCTGCACGAGGACTCGGACCACCGTTCTTGTCCACGAACGCTCCGTAGTAGAAGTTGAACCCGTCGAAGTAGACCCTTGCGCGAACTCGCACCGGCTCATCCATGAACTTCCCCCTAGAATGCAGAAACCGCCCGAAGGCGGTTCCTACGCCCTGAGACGCATCTCAGAGGAAGTTAACCAAGGTATACCCGTGATCCCCGCCTTTGTCAACGATACCACGCCTAGGTTTCGGCGAACTGCGTCGCTTCCAACGCTCACGGCGCAGGCGGGCGTTCGCCCGGGGAGTTGTCAACCTAGCACTCACGGGGCGCTCCTGTCTTTGACGCCGGTCGGCCTTCCGCGCGTACGTGGGTCATTGCGTGGCCACGCCAGAAGCTAGTACGCGGCCGCCGCTTTCCGTCGCCATTCCGTCGCCATGCACTCGAATAACGCTCTGAAATGCCTCGAAACCATGTGAGACTGACAGAATGTGAATTGGGCGGAAAACGGCCTCTGAACTGCGCGAACGTCGTTCCGTGCGGTACCACACGAGAGTGTCTGAAAGCACTACTGACGAGTTCGATCCCCCTAGGCTCCACCATCACGACCTTACTCAAACCGTTCACTCGGTTTGCATCAGAACCTGATAGTCCCACATGCACTAATCTGAAGCCGATCTCGAAGAGGGGTCGGCTTTCTACGTACTCTCGACCGTGGATCCACGTGGACAGTCGCTTTCCTTAGGAAACGCGGCGCAGACTTGCATCTAGTCTGACGCGCGTTTCATGTGATGGATTGGTCTTTGCCGTCAGACGCCCAGTTCTTCAGTCGAAGAACCATGTGTCGCGATGATGCGCGTGAGGCGGAGGGGTACAAAAACACCCCTAATCAGCCTCCGCAATACCCCTGGGATTACCACCTATCGCATCGACATTCGCCGTAGCATCAATCTCGGGACGACGGAATGTCCCTACGGACGTAGGAGAAGGAGGAAGAATGGAAGTCAGCAGAAGAACATTTCTAAAGGGCGCTGCTCTCGGTGCAGTCGGGGTGGCGACAATCGGCTCGGTAGGCGCGTTGACGGGATGCAGTTCTACTTCCACGGACGATTCGAAGGATACCTACACGGCATCAGCAAAAGGGTGCCATGGCGACATCACCGCAACGGCGGTCATCAAGAGTGGAGCGATCAAGTCCCTCAAAGTCACGGGTCCTTTGGAGACGCCGAGCATCGGAGGTCTCGCGCTCGAAGGTCTGCCGAAGACAATCGTCGAGAAGAACAGTCTTGCGGTCGACGCGGTTTCAGGCGCAACGCTGACCTCGGTAGCGATTCTCAAGGCGACTGCCTATTGCATGAGCAAGGCCGGCGTGTCCGTGAAGGTTACTCCTGCCGCGCAGAACTACAAGGCCGGGACGTACAGCGCGACCTACAAGGGGCACATGGGTCCTGTTACCGTCAAAGTAACCTTCTCGGCTAACAAGATCGACAAGATCGAACTCGGCACGCACACGGAGACCCCGAGCCTCGTCAACGGCGCGTTCAATCAGATGAGCGCGCAGATCATTGCCGATCAGTCTCTGGGCGTCGACTCAGTGACCACGGCGACTTATTCGTCCCGGGCGATCATGAGTGGGGTTGCCGATTGCGTCAAACAGGCTGGGGGAGATCCCGCCGGTCTGAAGCGCCCGCTTCTTTCGAATCCCACGGTTGCCAAAGACGAAGAGACAACTGCCGATATCGTCATCGTGGGCGGCGGGACTTCCGGCTCCGTTGCGCTGACGCGCGCTGCGACCTCTGGACTCAAGGCGATCTGCGTAGAGTCGGCGCCCGTAGTAGGAGGAATGGGCGAGATCTCTGGGTTCGCTTCGATGAGCTGGTTCGGATCAAAAATGCAGAAGACAGCGCTCAACATCACGGATGCGGCTGTCGAACAGAAGATCAAGGAACAGACGATCTCGTACTTCACTTCGGTTGTGTATCAGGCGAACGAGAAGATGATCCAGAATGCCTGTCGGGCTACCGGCCCGATGGTCGACATGCTTGCTGATGCCGGTATGACGCTCAAGGTTGCCAGCGCCACTGGCATCACGCCTCCGATCAAAGGCGAGCGTTTCCAGGGTCTTCATGCGAAAGCCGCCAGTCTCGGCTCTCAGACCCTGCGGAACCATCGTGTCGACAAGCTGCTTGTAGACGATGCCGGGAAGATATCCGGGGTTGTTGCGACGCGCAAGGACGGCAGCCACTTGACGATCAAGACGAAAGCGGTCGTTCTGTGCTCCGGCGGCGCGTGCGCGAACCAGCAGATGATGATCGACATGTTCCCCGACTACCCCCCCACCATGGAGAACTGCGCGATATCTTCCGATGATGGCGCCGGGCTGTGGGCCGCGTGGAACGCGGGTGCAACCAAAGCTATGTTTGGCGTACACGGCCACAACCATACACTTCCGCTCACGGCGAAGTTGGCCGGCATTTCAACGGTCGAAGCGACGGACGATGTGGCCAGCCTCGGAAACATTCCTCTGCTCTGGCTCAACCGCGAAGGAAGACGCTGGTGCGACGAGACGAAGGCCTTTGGTGCGACTCCAGGCGGCAACGTCATGTTGTTCGCACAAAAGGGATTCAATGTTCTTGACCAAGCAACCGTCGACGCGATGATCAAGAGCGGGACCTTGGTCAAGCCGTGGCGCGGCATAGCTGTTGGAACACCGCTTACGAATCTTGCAAAGCAGCTCTCCGACGGCGAGAAGACCGGATTTGTCTACAAGGCCGACACCATCGAGGCGCTCGCGGCAAAGACCGGCTGGAATTCTAAGGTGGCCAAAGAAGAGGTCGCAAAGTATAACGCGATCATCAACGCGAAGGTCGATCCGGACTACTACAGGGATCCAGCCTATTTGAAGTACACGATCGAGACGGGTCCGTTCTACGCCGTGGAGTTGCGCCCACGCTGCCTTGGAAGCTTCGGCGGGCTCCTCATGACAGCGGACTACGAAGTGTGCAAGGATAACGGATCCCCGCTCCCTGGGCTCTATGCCGCAGGCGATGTTTCGTGCGGTTGGTTCGGGAGGTCCTATCCGGACATCGGCGGCCTGACTTCGTGGCACAACACGGTCTCAGGTTATGTAGCGACCACCAGCGCGATTAAGTACCTGAAAGGCTAGCCAGCCAATCAAGGGCGATTGCGCTGAGCGCAGTCGGCGTGTCAATGACGGCCCGGCAGGTCTCCTGCCGGGCCGTCATTCTCGTTGAGACATCGAGCGGAAACCTCCGCGTGTCCAAATCGCGACTACCTCTTGGCGATCAGGCCGTTCAACTCGTATTTGCTGTGGACCCCGAGTTTTGCATAGATATGCTTGAGGTGGGTCTTGACGGTCGACTCGGCAAGGGACAACCGTGCTGCAATTACCGAGGAACTGCAGTCTTGCGTGATGAGGAAGAGGATCTCTTCTTCTCTTCGAGTAAGGCCCTTCACGCGTGCGAGGCGAGTGCAGCTGTTGACGATGTCGTCGAGTGCGGTGACTGAGGACGCGCCGCCGCGACGCACCAGGATTCCCCACGTGCCGTCACAATCGCTGCCTGTCATGAGCATTGTGAACATGATCGTCAACGCAAGAATGATCAGGCAGAAGAAGACTGTCTGATGCGCCGCAACAGGCACAAGCGACATCTCAGTGATCTTGGCGAGCAGCTTGCCGGCATCAAGAGATCCCCATGCGAAGCCGAAGAGCCACAGCGGATTCGCCCCGTGTCTGAAGGATATGTTGCACAAGACCACGACGACAAAGAGCGCGAAACAGGAGAAGGCGGCGTTGGTGCTCAGGGCACCGATTACGCCGAGAACACTTCCCCCGACAATCAGGCAAAGCGGGCCGGTGATCATCAAAGGAAACGATATTCGATACAACATGCGAGCGTCGAAAGTCTCTGAACGGAAGTACGCATAGAGGAATATCGGGATCAAAGCGAGCGAAACGCCAAGGGCGGCATACCCTCGTGCATCGATCGGAAGATACGAGCGCACAAGGGTGTTGGTGAAGGTAAACAGACCTACCAAGAGGACGGGTTTCACCGGGAAGGACCACCTCGTACTATCCAGCTTCTCGCCTTGAACGTAATCGCCCTTCGCGTAGTGCTTCAGAGAGCTCCGATAGCAGAGGAGGGAGAGGAGAGGAAAGGAAAGATACAGAGCGATCACGAACCACCTTGGATCGAGGAGCGACAGGATGGCTATGGACAGCGACGCGAGAACCTGCGCCATCGAGTAGTGAAGAACGACGCGAATGATGTCAAGCCGGGCGAACAGCTCGAGCCAGAAAAGCTTCAGCAGGGGTATTCCAAACCCCACAAGAATCGATCCGGCAATGAGGTATGCCTTCGGCAAGACGAGGAATCGGGACGCGATGAGAACCAGTCCGCCCGATAAGCATGCGGCCACGGACAGACCGAGAAGATGCGGTCGATTGGAAAGTGGGAACAGCGAGCGGGACGCCAGCGCGACCACTCCGAAAGTGAGAACACAAACGACATAACGAGTGACATTTCCGACCATTGCGAAACTGGAGCCGGCCGAGGGGTAGGCGTCGATCGCAAGCAGGGTCTCAAACGCAACCAAGAAGGATATGCCAAAAAAGGTCGGCATCAGTCGAGGTAGCTTCTCGAAGCGAGCTTCCTTGGCTGCGTTGCCTAGCTGGCTCGACGCATTCACCGGCGCTGCACCCCCGCATCACCTACGACCGATCGGCAGTGACCGGTTCTTCCGAATCATACACAAAACGTCAAGGTGATGCTGCGCATGCAAGGCGCGGATCGATGGGGTGCCAAGCCCGGCAGATACGATGCAGGGCGTATACCGATTTGCGCCATCAGGCGGATGCATGATCCTTCGGTTCGACATAGGCTTGGTTTGTGGCAGTAGCTCAAGTAAGCGATGCAGGTGAATTCGAATTGGAGTAGGCAAATGAGCAAGTTCGTGCCGCTTCGCGTGGCAAAGCTGGCCTGTGCTCTTGCCGTTGCGTTGTTGTTCGGGGCCTGCACGCCGGCAGGTGTTGAAGAGTCTTCATCGGGATCAGCACAACCCAACACGGCGGTGCGCATGTCGAGTGGCGTGACCGCATTCGTGACTCCAGTCTATATGTCGGGCTCGGAGCCGGAAACAAGTACTGCCGATGCTACTCCTGCGACCCCATCGTTTCCTTCCACCGCCGCGGTGGAAGCGGCGATCGCATGGGCGAGCGAACGGGGTGGGAACGTTGCATTCGCGGTGGCCACGAGCGACGGGCAGATTCGCGGCTACAACGTAGACGAGCCCTTCGTTTCTGCGAGCGTCGTGAAAGCGATGCTCCTCGTGGCCTATTTGCGCTCCAATCCGGAGATTGGCGATGCGGAGCGCCAGACGTTGAGTGCGATGATTGAGTACTCCGACAACGATGCTGCGACCACGATCTATGCCGCTGTTGGTGATGATGGGCTTCGATCCGTCGCAGAAGCTGTCGGCATGAATAATTTCGACGTATGGGGCTCGTGGGGTTCCGCTCAGCTCACCGCAGCCGATCAAGCGCGATTCTTCCTTGGAATTGATTCTCTCCTTCCCGAGAATCATCGTGCGTTTGCGCGCGAGCTGCTGTCGCAGATTGAGGAGGATCAGAGCTGGGGAATTCCCACCATAGCCAGGCCTGCGGGGTGGACCGTCTTCTTCAAGGGAGGATGGAGGGAGACAGGCTTGGGTCAACTCGTGCATCAGGTGGCCCGCTTGGAACGTCCAGGTGACCAGCCGATTTCGCTCGCGGTGATGACGGACGGTGACTCGAGCATGGCCTATGGAATCGAGACGATCAGTGGAATCGCCGAGATCCTGCTCGGTCAAGAGAACTGAGTCTTCTGCGAATTGTGACTTCGCGAGGGATTGTCAAGGGGGTTCTCATGCGTTCCTGCGGGAACGCATGCATGCGTTCGGGGTACACTTCTGACATTGTCAACAGCGATCCATGCCATTTGGCATGCGTATTCCACGTCTATGTCTGGAGTCAATCTGTCACGCGACCAGTCCATTGATGCACTGAAGGGCCTGGCAATCGTACTGGTTGTGGTGGGCCACGCCATCATCGATGCGGGTTCTGTGGACCCTGGCGAGCAAGGCGTCGTCAACATGGGCCCCATCTGGATATCGTTGGCCACCGCTTCAAGTCCGCCTTTGAGCCTCATCTACAGCTTCCATTTGCCCCTTTTCGCGTTCGTCAGCGGGTTGGTCATGTGGCCGCCGCGGGATTATTCCCTGACCACTTCGATTCTGAGTCGAGTTCGCGGTCTGTTGGTTCCCTACATGGCGTGGTTTGTTCTTCTCTACGCGGTCCGATTTGTTCCACATCCTTCAAGAGGATTCGGCCAATCCTTAGGAGACGCTGTCCTGGGTCGGGACAATCTCTGGTATCTCTACGCCCTGTTCATCTGCACCGCGATCGTCTTGTGCCTTGAAAGCGCTCCCGGTACGCGATGGACTCTGCCCCTCTCGGTCGTTGGCGCAATCATCGGCTTCTCCGGGGTGTTCTTCGCGATTCCGAACGTTCTCTACTTGGACAAAGTCTTCTGGGTGTACCCGTTTGTTGTGCTCGGCTATGTGTTTGGGCCTCTCAGGGCGAAGTTTGTGAAGCATCGGTGGCGGATCGTCGCCGTGAGTCTGGCGGCGTTTGTGCCGCTGTTCTACCTCCTGAGTCCCGTACACGTACCGAGTCTTCAGCCCATCAATAAGCTAGCGGCGGCCGCACGCGAACTCGGCACAAGTGGAGGTCGCGTGTTGGGCGTGTGGTTCTCCGCCCTGGCTCCCTTGCTCCCATATGCATGCGGTGTTGTGGCAGTCACTGCGATCTATGCTCTTTATCTTGGTCGAACAGGCAAGGCGATTGACGTTCAAGCTTGGATTGGCCGAAGGAGCCTTGGGATATACGCGATAGAAGGCCCTGTGTTGTGGTGGCTTTCAAGCAATGGATTGACGAATGTATTCGTGCTGGTTGTAGTCGCGCTGGGCATCTCGGTAGCGATCACGGTGCTCCTTGAGCGGACTCCGCTTATCGGCCAATTGCTTCTGGGTCAGAGGATACGGAAACCGCATCGACAACGTGCGGAGTAGCATCCGAGGGGTATAGGCCTGTTAGACGGCGCAGCTGATGCAAGGAGTCTTTAAGATGGCGAATTCGGATGATCATGTGCCCGGAAGACTTGGGCGTACGACCAAGATCGTGTTGGCGTGCACTCTTGTCCTACTGGCCTTGGTAGCCGTTGTTATCGGCAAGAACATCACCTCAGCGCGTTCGGCCGAGAACAAGGCTGTGGAGCCGGCGTCTTCCTCCGCAGGTATCACTTCGATTCAGGGTGACACCGCGGCGGAGTACAAGGCGGCGCTCGCCGATGGCAGACCGGTGTTCGTCTACTTCCACACGCTGACGTGTCCATCGTGTAAGCAGTTCTCGCCAGTCGTGGAGAAGGTTATGCCGGATTTCGCCGGCAAGGTCATCTTCGTGAATGCGCTGGAAGAGGAGCAGGGTGCGTACGACTTGGCCACGCAGTACAAGTTTGGCTACGTCCCGACCGAGCTGTTTCTCAAGCCGGGCGGTGAGGTCTTGAAATCTGTCGTCGGTCCGATGACCGAGAGTGAGCTGAGGCTTCAACTCAACCTCCTTCTGAGCGGCAAGTAGGATGTTCGCGTCGATTGCGGATCAGCTCGCGTTAGGTAACGGGGGAGGCATTCTGGCGCTCGGGATCGCGTTTGCGGGTGGCGTCTTGGGTGGTTTCAGCCCGTGCGTGTTGCCGCTCGTGCCGGCTGTTCTCGGCTACGTGACCGGCAGCGTGGGGCGCACGGAGACGGAGAACTCGGCACACAAAGGTTGGTGGCGCGGGCTGGCGCTGTCGGCCACGTTCGTGGTGGGGATGAGCCTGGTGTTCGCGGTCATCGGGGCCGCGGCGGGACTCTTTGGATACGCGCTTCGGATCGGGCCGCTGGGCTACTACCTCGCGGCAATCGTGAGCGCAGTGCTCGGCTTGTCTATGCTGGGCGTCATCAACCTGAACTTCGACGCGCTGAACCGGTTCATGCCGATGAAGCGGCCCGGACGACGTGGTGTGCTCGGCGCGCTGCTGTTTGGGATGGTGTTCGGGCTGGTGGCGTCGCCGTGCGCAACGCCAATCCTCGGTGCGATCGCAACGATAGCGATGGTGCAGGGCTCGGCGCTCAAAGGCGCGGTGCTGCTGTTCGCGTACGGACTCGGCTATGGGGTGCCGCTTCTTGTACTCGGTGTGGCATCCGGGTCGCTCGGGATGATGCGATCGCTGTCGAGGACGACCGGGGTGCTCACGAAGATTGGCGGCGCCGCGCTGCTGGTGGCAGCGGTGTACCTGGTCTGGATCGCGTAGGAATCGGGTTTTCGGGTGGGTGCTTTGTGCCCGCATGGCGCGTGCGGGTTTCGGCGGGGGCGTTCCTCGGCTAGAATCGCCTATTAGCACTGCTACGCCCGCGTACGCCTGATGGAGGCCCTCTCTTGAGCGAGTTCGTCTACGATCCGCACCGCATCGAAGAGCACTGGCAGGCCGAGTGGGTGCGCGATGGCCTGTACCATGCGCGGGAGGATGCCGCCAAGCCGAAGAAGTACGTGCTCGAGATGTTCCCGTACCCGTCGGGCGACATCCACATGGGGCACGTGCGCAACTACACGATCGGCGACGTGATCGCGCGTCAAGCATCGATGGCGGGCTTTGAGGTGCTGCACCCGATCGGGTGGGACGCCTTCGGCCTGCCTGCCGAGAACGCCGCAATCAAGAGCAATTCGCATCCGGCGACGTGGACGTACGCCAACATCGAGAAGCAGGCGTCCTCGTTCAAGCGCATGGGCTTCTCGTACGATTGGGACCGCACCGTCAAGACGTGCGACGTCGACTACTACCGCTGGGGCCAGTGGATCTTCCTGAAGTTCTGGGAGCGCGGCTTAGTCGAGCGCAAGTCCTCGGCCGTCAACTGGTGCCCGTGCTGCAACACCGTGCTCGCCAACGAGCAGGTCGTGGGCGACGGCGTGTGCTGGCGCTGCAAGAGCGTTGTCGAGAAGCGCGAGCTGGAGCAGTGGTTCTTCAAGATCACCGACTACGCGCAAGCGCTGCTTGACGATCTCGACGACCTGCCGGGCTGGCCGGAGCGTGTCAAGACGATGCAGGCGAACTGGATCGGCCGCAGCGAAGGCGCCGAGGTCGAGTTTGCGCTCTGCGACAAGGCCGGCGACGTCACCGATGACCGCATCACCGTGTTCACGACGCGCCCCGATACGCTGTTCGGGTGCACATTCTTCCTGCTTGCGCCCGAGCATCCGCTAGTCAAGCAGTTCGTTGTCGGCACCGAGTACGAGGCCGAGGTGCTCGACATCGTCGCCGCCGCGGCGCGCGAGACCGCCGTCGAGCGCTCGATGGGCGAGCGCGTCAAGCGCGGCGCCTTCACCGGACGCTACGTCGAAAACCCGGTCAACGGCCGCAAGGTGCCGATCTGGGTCGCCGACTACGTTCTGATGGACTACGGCACCGGCGCCGTCATGGCGGTCCCGTCGGGTGACGGTCGGGACTTCGAGTTCGCGCGCCAGTACGGACTGCCCATCGTGCCGGTCGTCGTACCCGCCGAGCAGGCCGGGGCGCTCTCCGAGGCGACCATCGGCGCGATTCCGCAGGAGGTCGACTGGGCAGAGGCCTACGCAGGCCCCGGCATCATGATCAACTCAGGGGCGTTCTCGGGCCTTGCAGGCGGCAAAGCGAGCGAGGGCATGCACGCGGTCAGCGCATGGCTTGCCGAGCGCGGACTGGGACGCGAGAGCGTCAATTTCCGCCTGCGCGACTGGCTCATCAGCCGTCAGCGCTACTGGGGCAACCCGATCCCGGCAATCCACTGCCCGGCGTGCGGTCTGGTGCCTGTGCCGGTGGAAGACCTGCCGATCGTGCTGCCGATGGAGATCGACGTCACCAAGGGCCAGACGCTTGCCGACCTCCCGGAGTTCTACGAGACGACGTGCCCTGTGTGCGGCGGTCCTGCTCGGCGAGAGACCGACACGATGGACACGTTCACGTGCTCGTCGTGGTACTACCTGCGCTACACCGACGCGAAGAACGACGAGCTGCCGTTCTCGGCCGATAACGCGAACTACTGGATGCCGGTCGACCAGTACATCGGCGGCATCGAGCACGCGATCCTGCACCTGCTGTACTCGCGTTTCTTCACCAAGGTACTGCGCGACATGGGGATGCTTACGTACTCCGAGCCGTTCACGAACCTGCTGACGCAGGGCATGGTCAAGCTCGACGGCGCCACGATGAGCAAGTCGAAAGGCAACGTTGTCGCGCCGGAGGACATGATTGCGAAGTATGGTTGCGACACATTGCGCGCCTACATCTTGTTCATGGCACCGCCGGACAAGGACCTTGAGTGGAGTTACGAGGGTCTCGACGGCATGTTTCGCTTCCTCACGCGCGTCTGGAGGATCGTGACGGAGTCTGCCGAGGAGGCGAGAAGCGGCTGCGGCGTGGTCGCGGCCGGCGATCCCGCCGGCAAGACGCTGCATCGCGAGTTGCACCGGGTGATCGGCAAGGTGACCGAGGACATAGGCCGGTTCCAGTTCAACACGGCCATCTCGGCGATTATGGAGCTTTCCAACGCGGGACACGACTACCGCCGCGACATGGCGGTGGGGGAGCGCGACCTGGTGCTGCTCGGCGAACTCGCCGATACGCTGACGCTGTTGCTGGCGCCGTTCGTGCCGCACATGGCCGAGGAACTGTGGCGCGTCGTTCTCGGCCATGAGGGATCCGTGCACACGCAGGCGTGGCCGACATGGGACCCGTCGGCCGTGGTCGCGGACGAGGTCGAGCTGGCCGTCCAGGTCAACGGTAAGGTTCGCGGCAAAGTCACCGTCGCTGTCGATACCGCCGAGGAGGACGTGATCGCCGCGGCGTTGGTGGCGGTCGGCTCGTGGATTGAAGGCAAAGACGTGAAGAAGGTCATGGTCGTTGCCGGGCGGATTGTGAGCATTGTCGTCGCCGGGTAAGACGACGGATACACTTCAGAAAGTCACTTGAAGGAGACTTGGGCTCGGCGCTCGCATGAGTTGCCGATTGACCGATAACCGACAAGGCGACGCCCCCTCGCCGCATTTGGAAGAAGGCGAGGGGGCGTTTTCGTGTGACGGAGGAATTGAAGGCGCGGTTGGAGGCTTTGGCGCGCCGTGCCGGTATCGCGGGACTTCCGCCGGCCGTGGTAATCGCGGCAGCGGTCTGCCTGGCGATCGCCGTATCGTACGCGGCTTGGCACTGGTGGCCGAGACAGCCGGCCGTGGCCACGTACGTCCCGGGTGCGGCGGCTTCGCGCAGCACCGACGCGGCTACGAGTGCGGCCCCCTCGGAAGAACCCAGCGGCACAGTGTGCGTGCACGTTACGGGCGCCGTCAGGAGTCCAGGAGTATATACGCTGCCGACAGGATCCAGGGTAGTCTCGGCGATCGATGCGGCCGGAGGGCTGCTGCCCGGCGCGGCACAGGCGGGCGTGAACCTCGCCGAGGCACTGCGCGACGGCGAGCAGATCGTGGTTCCCACGCAAGAGGAGTTCGCTCAGGGCACGAGTACCGCCGGCGGGGGGACTTCAACGGGCGGAGCGGTCGCTACAGCGGGCAGGCCAGTCAACATCAATACGGCCGATGCCGCGATGCTCGACACGCTACCCGGCATCGGGCCTACCACGGCCGCGAAGATTATTGCCGATCGAACCGCGAACGGACCGTTCAAGTCCACCGATGACTTGGGCCGAGTTTCGGGTATCGGCGACAAGACCTTGGCGGACCTCGAGGGTTTGATCAGTGTCAAGTAGCGGCCCCGAACGTATGCCGCTTCGTCCTTCGCTGCCGCCACTGGGCTGGGCGGCGGCTGCGGCATGGTGCGGTGTCGCAGCTGCGCAGAAGGCGACCGCAACCCCGATTCTTGGCGGCGGACATTCAACCGTGTGGGCACTTGTGCTTGCGGTCTGTCTGGCATTCGCCGTGGGCGGTCTTCTGGTGCGCAGGCGTAAGACATTGGCCGCGCTCATTGTGTTCGCATTTGCTGCCAGCGCCGCGACGGCGGCGTTCTACTGGATGGACTTAGATACCAAGGCTTTGGAGCTGACACAGAGCGCAAATACGCACTGGACGATTGAAGTGCTCTCAGACGCCTCTACCGGGCGATTTGGGTCGAGTTCAGAGGCGACTATTCTCAGCCCGACGGGTATGGGCGCAGTCGTTTCGATCAATTGGCCGCAGGACTCGGCGGTGCCCGAGTTGGGCAGCCGTGTGGAAGTTACCGGCGGGATCACTGCACCGTCGCCAGAGGATCGCGCGTCCGGTGTCGCAGGCAGTTTGCGCGCAAAGGCGGTCTCGACTGCGGGTTGGGCGGAGAGTGCGCGGGGGATTGTCGGTCCGCTCAGGCAGTGGGCGTGCCGACAGGTCGCTTTGGTTCCCGGACCGGGAGGTGATCTTCTTGCGGGCGTGGTTCTCGGCGACAGGCGCCGGCTGTCTGGAACCGATGCAAACACCGACTTTCGAACGACGGGACTCACTCACCTCGTTGCGGTATCAGGCAGCCACCTTGTCGTGGTGGCAGCGGTGATCGGATGGGTGCTCGGGGCTCTGGGAGTTGGCAGGGTCATGCGCAGTGCGTCTATCGCCGTGCTGCTCGGAGGCTACGTCGTGCTCTCAGGCGTGCAGCCATCGGCGATCCGCGCATGGGTGATGGCTGTCGTCGTTTCGACCGCATGGCTCAGCGGGCGCCGGGTCGATGGCGGATCCGCCCTCGCAGCTGCAGTCATGGGAATACTGGTCCTCTCGCCTACAAGCGCGTTCGATCTGGGGTTCCGGCTCTCTGTTGCCGCTGTCGCCGGGTTGGTGCTGTTCGCAGGCCTGGGCGAGGCGTGGATCGCCGCTGGCTTGCCGAGGATGGTGCGCTCACTTGCCGGGCCGGCATCGCTCACGCTCGCGGCCACGGCGACAACTGCGCCGATGACGGTGCCGGTCTTCGGAATGCTTTCGCTGGTCTCACCGCTGGCGAACCTTCTGGTGGGGCCGATCGTCTCACTGGTGCTCGTGGTTGGGCTGGTGGGTTTGGCGGTCTCGGCGGTTGTAGCCCCGCTCGGTGGCATGGTGCTTCATGCTGCGGGGGCTGCGGGAGCGTGTGCGACGTGGGTGGCTGCGGTGTTGGCTCGCATGCCGCACGCGGCAGTGGCGCTTGCATTCCCTTTGGAGGCCACGGCGCTTCTGCTGGCGGCGGCGCTCCTCGTGTGGGGGATATGGCCTCGACCCACTCGCCGGCGAGCGACTGTGCTGCTGGGCATTCTGGCTCTCGGAATTGTGTTGCTCGCAGCAGGTCCGCGAATAGGGGCCGAACCAGAGATCGTTGTGCTCGATGTCGGGCAGGGCGATGCGATTCTGGTTCGCGACGGGTCGCACAGCCTGCTGGTCGACACAGGACCTTCAGCGTCTCAGCTTCGTCTGGCGTTGGCCCGAGAGAATGTGAGGACGCTGGACGGCGTCATCATCACGCACCTTCATGACGACCACTACGGCGGCCTATCGGCTCTTGAGGGTCTTGTGAGCGTCCCGTACGTTGCGATGCCGGCCGGATCGCTTAAGAGCACATCTCCGGCGATCGACGAGGCCCGGGCTCTTGCGGGCACCAACGTGCGTGAGTTGAGCGCGGGAGACAAGATCACGGTAGGGAAGTTCGAGCTCGTGGTTGTATGGCCCAGCGGCCCAGTCAAAGACGCGGCGACCAACGAAGCCAGCGTCGTGTTGCTTGTGTGGTCCGGGACACACTCCGCGTTGCTCACAGGGGATGCCGAGGAAGATGTTCTTCGCGAGATCATCTCAAAGAAGCTTGTCGACGGCATCGATACCCTGAAGGTGGGCCATCACGGCAGTGCCGGTGCGGTTGACTCAGAAGTGATGAGCGCGTTACACCCGAAGACGGCACTGATAAGTGTTGGCACGGGAAACAGGTTCGGCCATCCGGTGGCTACCACACTGCAGGCTCTTGTCCAGGGCGGAGCGATGGTCTTTCGGACCGATCAGGTTGGCGACGTGACTGCGCGATTCACTGACGATGGAGTCGTGATAACCGGCGCCAGACGCCTCGCCGCAGCGATGCAACCGATTCAGGTCGCGCAGGAGCGTGGTTTGGTTGGCACGTCATCGCTTCGGTGTGCGACACTGCTTTCGACCATTGCCGAATGGGACATGGCTGCAGCGATTCGTTGGGAGAAGAATGTCCAAGGGCTTGTCAGACCTCAAACCGGTCTACCTGATATACGGGAGCGAGCCCCTCCGCCTCGAGCAGGCTACTGCTCGGCTTAAGCAACGCGTGGCGGAAGCCGCGGACATTGATTTCAACTTGGACTCGTTCGATGGCGACAATGCTCGCGCGAGTGACGTGGTCGGCGCCTGTAACACGCTTCCTTTTGCGTCGGAACGCCGGCTGGTCATTGTGAAGAACGTCGAAAAGATGTCCAAGGATGCACAAGAGGAGATGGTGGCCTACATCGCCGACCCTTCTCCGACAACGGTTCTCGTGATGGTCGCGGCAAAGCTCGCCAAAAACACGAGACTCTTCAAGGCTGTCGACCGGCAAGGTGGCGCGTCAGAGTACTCGGCTCCGCGCAAGTCCGAGTATCCGGGCGAAGTGCAGCGGCTCTTCGCGGACAAGGGGAAACAGATACCGCTTCGCGCAGCCGAGTTGTTGGTGAACGCTGTCGGCTATGACCTGCGCCGACTGTCAGTCGAAGTGGAGAAGACGGTAGCCTACGTTGGCGGCAAGGCGAGAATCACCATCGAGGACATCGAGGAGGTCGCTTCGACGACCGCGGAAACCTCGGTGTTCGAGTATCTGGAGGCGCTTGGCAACCGTGATTGTCGAACCAGTTTGCGGCTGCTCGCTGGCCTGATAGCGGACGGCGAGTCGGTGCATGGGATCCACGCAATGTCGATACGCCTGATTCGGGACCTTATCACCGCGCGCGCCATGATTGACAGGGGACAGGGTTCGCTGCCGGGGATTGCGCGTGCCGTCGGCCGTCCGGACTGGCAAGTCAAGCAGTTGCCCAGACAGGCACAGGGGTTTACGGCAGATCAGCTTGCAGACATTTTGCGCGCCGCCGCCTCGGCAGAGGCGGAAATGAAAACGAGCCGGGACTCCCGACTCGTTCTCGAACTCTGGGTGGTGAAAGTCTGCGCTTAGGCCTTGATGCTGTTGGCAAGCTTCACGACGCCGGACTTGCGGTTGGATGCCTGGCTGGCGTGAATGATGCCCTTGCTGGCAGCCTTGTCGAGCAGCCGTGAAGCCGCAAGTGCGGCAGCCGCGGCGGTCTCGGCATCTCCGGCTGCAACAGCCGTGTGGACCTTCTTGACCGCAGACTTGAGTTCAGACTTGACGGCCTTGTTGCGCTGATGCGCCTTCTCGTTCGTGAGAATGCGCTTCTTCTGGCTCTTGATGTTCGCCACGTGCGTGTTCCTCCAGACGACTAACGATGGTGCCCGTCGCAGTGGGGTGCGTCCGAACCACGAGAGTCTAGCATACGGGCGTGGTGCTTGCTACACTCATGCGCCATGACGAACCCTGAGTACATACGAAACTTCTCGATCATCGCTCACATCGACCACGGTAAGTCGACTTTGGCTGACCGCATCCTTGAGTTGACTCACACTGTCTCAGAGCGCGACATGATGGAACAGGTGCTCGACTCAATGGATATCGAGCGCGAACGAGGCATAACCATCAAAGCCCAGGCGGTGCGGGTTCTCTATGACGCCGATGACGGGCAGCAGTACCAACTCAACCTTATCGATACTCCCGGCCACGTCGACTTCACCTATGAAGTCTCGCGGTCGCTGCAGGCCTGCGAGGGTGTCTTGCTCGTGGTCGACGCGACGCAGGGTGTTGAGGCGCAGACTGTCGCCAACGCACTGCTGGCCATGAACGCGCATCTGGAGATCATTCCGCTCATCAACAAGATCGATCTTCCCGCCGCGGACCCCGAGAGGGTACGCCACGAAATCGAAGAGGGTTTGGCCATACCGGCCGATGAGGCCGTGCTGGCATCGGGCAAGACCGGCGCGGGCGTTCGCGAGGCGCTCGAGGCGATCGTCCGCAACGTGCCTCACCCCGTCGGCGATCCGGACGCTCCTCTCACGGCGCTGATTTTCGACAGCTACTTCGACGCATATCGCGGAGTCGTCGCCCTCATCCGTGTCATCGACGGATCGGTCCGCAAGGGTCTCAAGATCCGCATGATGGCCACCGACGTGGTGACCGATGTCGAGGAAGTTGGCGTTCGTCGCCCCGCCAACCTCCCGATCGACGAACTCGGCGTAGGTGAAGTCGGCTACCTCATCACAGGGTTGAAGGATCCATCGCTTGTGAAGGTTGGCGACACCGTCACGCTTGCTCGGAACGGAGCGACCGAGCAGCTGCCCGGCTACCGCGAGGTCAAGCCGATGGTGTACACGGGCATCTTCCCGATCGACGGCGATCAGTACCCGGAGCTGCGCGACGCCTTGGACAAGCTCCGCCTCAACGATCCTGCGCTCGTATATGAACCGGAGTCTTCACATGCGCTCGGCTTCGGTTTTCGCGTCGGGTTCCTCGGCCTGCTGCATATGGAAGTCGTCAAGGAGCGTCTCGAGCGGGAGTTCGATCTCGATCTGCTCGCGACGGCGCCTTCGGTGGAGTACCACGCATATCTTACAGACGGCTCGATGTCGGTTCTGCACTCGCCCCAGGATATGCCCGATCCTTCACATCTCGATCATATGGAAGAACCCTATCTCAATACAACGATCCTCGTGCCGCCGGACTTCGTCGGTGCCGTCATGGAGCTTGCGACCGGGCGGCGTGCAACGTTTCTCAACATGCAGTACCTCTCAAAGAGCACTGTGGAGTTGCACTACGAGATGCCGCTCTCTGAACTCATCATGGACTTCTTCGACCAGCTCAAGAGTCGCACCAAGGGCTATGCCTCACTTGACTACGAGTACATCGGATTCCGTAGCGGCAATCTCGTCAAGCTCGACATCCTGCTCGCTGGAAAAGCTGTCGATGCACTGTCGTTCATAGTGCACCGGGACAAGGCCTACGACCGAGGCAAAGTCCTCACCGAGAAGCTCAAAGGCATCATTCCTCGGCAGATGTTCGAAGTACCGATTCAGGCGGCGATAGGCGGGCGCATTCTCGCCCGCGAGACCGTGCGTGCGATGCGCAAGGACGTGCTTGCCAAGTGCTACGGCGGCGACATCACGCGCAAGCGCAAACTGCTCGAAAAGCAAAAGAAGGGCAAGAAGCGCATGAAGAACATCGGCACCATCGAGGTTCCGCAGGAAGCCTTCATGGCGATTCTGAAAGTTGATGAGTAACTCGAAAGACAGGGGCCGCACGGCAGCTGCCAGCCCGCAGTTGCCTGCCCACTTCTACTTTCATGTGCCGTTCTGCCGATCCAAGTGCGCCTACTGCGATTTCTACTCCCTCACGTGTGTGAGCCGCGAACACGCCGAGGCGGTATTCTCCGGCATGGAAGCCGAGGTCCGTCGTTGGGCTGGCATGAAGATGCCGGGGGCGGTTGGCACCGTTTACGTGGGCGGCGGGACTCCGTCCTTGCACGCCGAGCGCGTCGGCCGTCTCATCACGCTGGTCAAGCGCGAGTTGCCTCTCTCTGAGGTCGCCGAGATCACCGTCGAGGCCAATCCGGACTCCTTGTCCGCCGATGCTCTCGCCGTCCTGATTGACGCAGGCGCGACCCGCATCAGTCTGGGCGTCCAAAGCTTCGACGACAGCGTCCTGCGTGTTCTCGGCAGGGCGCACGACGTCGCTCAGGCGCGCGCCGCATGCAGGCAACTGGCCGCCAGCGGTGTGGAGTTCTCTCTTGACCTTATGTGTGGGATTCCGGGTCAAAGCATGCGATCCTGGCGCGATACTCTGGGCGAAGCAGTCGGGACCGGATGTGCGCATGTATCGGTCTACCCGCTCTCCGTGGAAGATGGGACCCCCCTTGCTGCTGGGATTGCGGCAGGTGAGTTACAGTCGCCAGATCCGGACCTTGCCGCCGATATGATGCTCGAAGCTGAGCGCTTCCTAGCCGAGAATGGCCTCCATCGCTACGAAGTCGCGAACTACGCTGCGCCGGGTCACGAGTCGGCGCATAACACGGCGTATTGGACTGGCCGGCCCTATGCCGGGATCGGACCGGCCGCGCATGGAATGCTCGACGTCTCCACAGCGCGTGCGATGGGGTTGGTGTTCTCGGCCGCGTCTCCACTGGGGGCGGAATGCAGCCGCGTGAGGTACTCGGCGGCTGCCGACGTCGAGGCATGGCTTGCCGGCGAGAAACCGGAAGTCGAGGTGCTCAGTGCAGCGGAGTCGGTTCGCGAAGACCTGATGCTTGGGATGAGACTGACGCGCGGGGTGGCGCAGCGTGCGATCGAGGCGGCGGATTTGGGCGACGTTTTCGAATCTCTCGCTCGCGACGGACTCGTGAAGCAAGTGACCGGCACGGGAGCCGAGACGCGCTATGCGACCACGTCGCGTGGCTGGCTGCTCGGCAATGAGGTGTTCGGGAGAATATGGAACGCGGAGTAGGCAGAATCGCCGCTTCGCGCGAACGTTGGCACTCGGTATACTGGAGTGCCAACAGGTGGTATCGCTGATGCCATTTCAAGGAGGAACGATGCTGAACGAGCGTCGGCGGAGGGTCTTACAGGCCCTCGTCGAGGAATATGTGCAGAGCGCTACGCCAGTCGGGAGCAAAACGCTCGTCGATCGCTATGAGCTGGGCTGCAGCCCAGCCACGGTGCGTAACGAACTCGCGATCCTCGAGGAGACGGGCTACGTCGTTCAGCCGCATGTCTCGGCAGGCAGACTCCCAACAGACACCGGTTACCGGTCTTTCGTCAACGACATCATCGAACGAGGCAACCCTTCACTCGAATCCAATCGGATCAGGTCTGCGGGTCTGCGCGCCGCATCGGAGGTCGACGAGCTCATGCGCCGGACTTCGGTTGCGCTCACGGAACTCACCAACTGCCTTGCGGTTGTTCTCGCGCCGAGCGTTTCGCTTGCTCGCGTCAAACGTCTCGACCTTGTTTCCATGGCGCCGAACCGTGCGCTCTTCGTGCTTATCACTGAGGCTGGGCAAGTCGTCAATCACTCGATCATCCTTGCCGAGGAAGCGACACAGGTGCGCCTCCGAGAGGTGGAAGAGCTTCTGAACAGGCGTTTGTCCGGCAAGCAGGCCGAGGAGATCCGTATTGCGCGCTTTCGCTTGGAGGAAGGCCGCAACGGCGATGGGCTGGTATCGCGCGTCGTCGACGAGATTCTCGTATCCTTGGGAGAGGCGGATCGCGACCGGTTGTACCACGTGGGCGTTCCCGCGCTCTTGGCGCAACCGGAATTCCATGACGCCGAGCGTGCAGGACCGTTGATTGAGTTTCTTGAAGACGGCATCTCCGTGCTGGAGATGTTCTCTGACGCCCTCGGTAAGCGAGAGCTTACCGTTCGCATAGGCCACGAGAACCGCCGAGCAGAACTCGGGAACGTGAGTATCGTGGCGATGAACTACGGAACCGGCGTGGCCGACGGTGTGATCGGTGTAATCGGCCCCACACGCATGAACTATCCTCGCGCCATGGCTGCAGTACGTGCGGTCGCCGACGATTTGTCGGATGTCTTGAGCTGATACGCGGTCCGCAGGACCGTTTGACGACGAAAGGGATTTTCACGTGCCTACCGACACAAAAGATTACTACGGACTTCTTGAGCTCGAGCGCTCTGCAAGTGCTGCGGAGATCAAGAAAGCGTTTCGCCGCAAGGCGCGCGAGTTGCACCCTGATGTCAATTCCGCCCCCGACGCCGAGGAACGCTTCAAGGAGATAAACGAAGCCTACGACGTCTTGTCCGATCCTGCGAAACGCGAGCAGTATGACCGTTTCGGGTCTGTTGGTCCCGGCACGGGTGGTGGCTCGCAGTACGGGGACTTCGGTGACTTCTTCGGCGGTGGTGGCGGGTTCACGATGGAAGACATCTTCTCCAGCTTCTTTGGTGGCGTGTCGGGTGCTCGCACGGGCGTGCGTCTTGAGGGGCGGAATATGGCGCTGACTATCAGCGTCACGCTCGCCGAGGCTGCCGCAGGCGTGGAGAAGGAGATTATTGTCGATCGTTTGACGACCTGCGACGCGTGTACGGGAACCGGAGCGGCTGAAGGCAGCGAAGTCAGTACATGTCCTGACTGCCACGGATCCGGACAGCGCCTCATTCGGAAACAGACGTTCTTGGGAATTATGCAGTCTGCAGAACCATGTGAGCGGTGTGGAGCCACCGGCAGAGTCATCGACAATCCTTGTGAGGAATGCCAGGGTTCGGGCCGCGTACCCGATCGCGAGCACATCACCGTGACGATTCCCGCAGGCGTACGCGACGGCATGCAACTCGGCCTGCGCAACAAGGGCGAGGCGGGGATTCGCGGTGCTACAGGCGGCGACCTCATCGTCACCGTACGCGTCCAGCCCGACGAATACCTGCATCGCGAGGGCGACGACCTGCACTGCCGGGCCACGATCACCGTGACGCAGGCGGTTCTCGGCGCGGATCTTGAGGTCCACGGAGTCCTCGAGGACAGCACCGTCCATGTGCCGGCGGGGACTCAGGACGGCGACAAAATTCGCATCAAAAGCAAGGGGATGCCGCGGGTCAACGGGCTCGGCCATGGCGACCTGTTCGTGCATATCGGGATCGAAGTGCCGAAGAAGCTGACCAAACGTCAACGCGAACTCATGGAGGAACTCGCCAAGGAGTTCGGCGATGAGACGGCACAGTACAAGTCCCCTGTCCAGAAACTGCGAGACTGGCTTGGAGCTTAGAGGCCCCGCCATGTCGAATCATCGATTCTTTCTTGCTGAACCACTGGTGGACTCGAGGCAGCAGCAGCTGCCTCTCTCGGCGATGGATCTTCATCATGCAATCGCCGTCCTGCGTGTGAAGGCGGGGGAGACTATCGAGATCGTGGAGCCTACCGGCGATGCCTGGCTGGCATGCGTGGTGACCGTTGGGACCGAGGCCATCGATGCAGAGGTGGGCGAGCGAATCGCGCAGCACCCTCCGCAGACGCGCGTAACCCTGTTTCAGGGTGTCGCAAAGGGCGAGAAGATGGACGATGTGGTTCGACAGGCTGTGGAGGTGGGAGCCTTGGCGATCATTCCGGTTCTCACGAGCAGGTCGGTAGTGAAATACGACGACCGCAAGCGGCAGGACCGCGGAGAACGTTGGCGCAGGATCGCCCAGTCGGCCGCCAAGCAAGCGCACCGTGATTTCGTACCCAAGGTGAGCGATCCGGTCGACTTCGCCGAAGGCGCAGAACTTTTCGGCCGCTACGAGCGGGCGATTGTGCTGTGGGAAGAGCATCGGGGCGGTGGTCTTGCGGAGGCGCTTTCAGGGCTTGCGACGCTTGCTTCGGAGGTCGCACTCTTCGTGGGGCCCGAAGGCGGGCTGGCTGCCGAGGAGGTCGATGCGCTGGTTGCACGCGGAGCACGCGTGGCCACTCTCGGCCCATCGGTACTGCGAACCGAGACTGCCGCGGTCGTCGCGCTGGCTCTGGCGATTCACGAGCTCGGCGGTCTCGGGAGAGATCGATGAGTCTGCCCGGCATGCGAGCGGTCGCGCTTCAGACGCTCGGCTGCAAGGTGAACCGCGCCGAGAGCGAGCGCTTCGCCTCGGAGCTGCTTGGCTGCGGTGTCCGGCTAGCCGTCGAGGACGAGGCCGACGTCATCGTCATCAACACCTGTACGGTCACCTCGGAGGCTGACGCCAAGGCGAGAAAGGCCGTTCGCAGAGCGCTCAAATCCGCTGGACACCCCTTGGTCGTGGTCACGGGCTGCCTTGCCGCGATCGATGGTGCGTCGCTCTCGGCGCTTGGAGATAGGGTGGTCGTCGAGGCCGACAAGTCGAAGGTCTCCGCACGGGTCGCGGGGCTGCTTGGCGTTGACTCAGGAGAGTCAGTCTTCGGTGCGCCGCGTGCGACCAGAGCGCCGGGCGCGTTTCGCACACGGGCTGCAGTGAAGGTCGAAGACGGCTGCGACGCATACTGCTCCTACTGCATCGTTCCGTTCGCGCGCGGCGTTCCGCGCTCCGTGCCGCTTACCGAGGTCACCTCGCAGGTCGAGGCGCTCGCCGAGGCGGGCGTGCGAGAGATCGTTCTGACGGGCATCAATATCGGACGCTATCGTGATCCGGTCACCGGGACCGATCTTGCCGGCCTGATCGAAGCGGTGGCGGGTTCGGGTGTGGCTCGCCTCCGGGTGTCGAGTATTGAGCCGCTCGATCTGACAGCTCGGCTTCTCGACACGCTCGCGCGAGCCGGCGCCGCATGCGCTCATCTGCATGTGCCCCTTCAGGCCGGCAGCGACGCTGTTCTCTCGGCGATGGGGCGGGCGTACACGACCGCCGAGTACGCCGAGAGGATCGAAGCGGCCAGGTCGCGCATTCCCGGTCTCACGGTCACGACCGACGTCATGGTCGGCTTCCCGGACGAAACCGACGAGCAGGCCGCCGAAACGCGGGCGTTTTGTGAACGGATGGGGTTTTCGAAACTCCATGTGTTTCGATATTCGCGGCGGCCAGGAACGCTGGCAGCAGCGATGTCTGGTCAGGTCCTCGCGCCGGTCAAGGCTGCCCGCGCGGCAGCGCTGCGAGATGTCGGAGACGCTTTGCGGCGGCGTTTTGAACGTGGACGTATTGGTGGCGAGGCGATCGTCCTCGTCGAGAGCATCGAAGGCGCTATCGCTGTGGGCACGAGCGAGGACTATCTGCGCGTAAGGTTTCCCGCAGCCGAAGTTGGCAGGGGAGATCTCGTGAAAGTCAGAGTGACTGCCGTCGAAGCGGATCATGTGCTTGGAGAAACGATCCAGGGACGGTGGGGCGATCTGGCAAGTTAATTGCGCTCTTGATAGAGTGCTAGACTTCGATTCAGGCAAGAAGTGCGCGCATCGGTGTTTTTCGCACCGGTGATACAAGTGAAGAAGAGGTTCGAGCTACACCGTGGAATCCACGCAGATCCGACTTGTCGTACCGCCGGAAGTCGATATGGCCAGCCTTCTCGGCCAAGGAGATGTGCTGCTCAGGCTGATCGAAGACCAGTTTGAGTCAGACATCGTTGTCCGGGGCAACCAGATCACGATCGCGGGTCCCGCCGAGGACAGTCAGACGGTCTCCGCGTTGTTCTCGGAGATGGTGGGGCTTGTTGAACAGAAGGCGTCGTTGACTTTGGAGCTGGTCGAGCGCTCCATCGAGCTGATGCGTCACGGTGAGACCACCCCGACCGCTCTGCATGGGGACGTGATCCTCACGCACAAGGGTAAGGCTGTGCGCGCCAAGACCGCCGGTCAGAAACGCTACATCGATGCGATTCGCAAGAACACTATTACCTTTGGCATCGGTCCCGCCGGCACCGGCAAGACCTACCTCGCTATGGCGATGGCGGTCGAGGCACTGAAGCACAAGGAGGTCGGACGAATCATCCTGACGCGTCCGGCCGTCGAGGCTGGCGAGTCCCTCGGCTTTCTGCCCGGAACGCTCACCGAGAAGATCGATCCGTACCTGCGCCCGCTTTATGACGCGCTTTTCGACATGATGGACGCCGAGAAATCGGCCCAGCTCACGGAGCGCGGCGTCATCGAGATCGCCCCGCTCGCCTTCATGCGGGGGCGCACACTGAACGACTCGTTTGTCATTCTCGATGAGGCGCAGAACACGAGCCCGGAACAGATGAAGATGTTTCTGACGCGCTTAGGGTTCGGCTCCAAAATCGTCATCACGGGTGATGTGACTCAGACCGATCTTCCCAAAGGAGCCTCGGGTCTGCGTCAGGTCAGAGACATTCTGCACGGCATTCCGGATATCGAGTTTTGTGACCTGACGGCCAAAGATGTCGTGCGACACAAACTCGTCCAGCGTATCGTGAGTGCCTACAGCGAGTACGAGGAGGCATACGCACCCGCGGATTCTGCAGGGATGCGGCCGCACCATGGGTAGGTACCGCGAGATCACCGACAACGCCAGCAGGCTGGTGGCGCGCAGCGTGAAGACATCGTTTCCTTCCCAGCCGATCGTCTACGCATCGATCGTGCTTGCGTCCGCGCTGATCGTGCTCGCCGGCGGCGCTGTCGCGTGGCTGCTGGCTGCGGCGTTGGGTGCCAGCGACGAGGTTATCGCAGCAGCCGCTTTCGTGGGCGCGGTCGGTGCGGCGACGGCGACCGCAATCGGCCTGATCATCGTGCCGTTCATCCGCGATAGTCTGGGGCTGACAGAAGACATCCGATTGCTTGAGGCTGCCAGTCCTGCCCACCCCCTGATGCGCGAGTTGATCACCGTCGCTCCGGGTACGTACACGCACTCGGTCGCAGTCGCGAATCTCGCAGAGGCAGCGGCGGAAGCCTTGGGCGCGGATCCGCTCGTCACGAGAGTTGGCGCGTACTACCACGACATCGGCAAGGTCCGACGCCCTCTGTACTTCTTCGAAAACCAGCGGCCCGATTTCAATCCGCACGACCAGACGGACGCGATCGCCTCCGCACTCATCATCACAGCACACGTCAATGATGGCATCGCCCTAGCGGACCGGTACCGGTTGCCGCCGAAAGTGATCGCGATAATCCGCCAACATCATGGGACGTCGCTCGTGCGCTACTTCTACAACAAGGCTGCGCTTGCCGATGCCGCGGTCTACGAGGCGGATTTTCGCTACAGAGGAGAACTCCCCTCGACCCGCGAGGCGGCGCTCGTCATGACCGCAGATGCGTGTGAGGCCGCCGTTCGCGCGATCCAGCATCCCACCGAGGGGAGAGTAGGAGCTGTAGTGCGCTCGGTCGTCAGCGAGAAGCTTGCCGACGGCCAGCTTGCTCAAGCCGGGCTGACGTCAGACGAACTCGATACAATCGAGTCGATCTACATTCGAACGCTTGTGGGCATGTATCACGCACGGTGCGAATACCCGCCCATCCCCGAGATTCTGAGGAGGCCCATCAGTGCAGATCAGCATCACGAGTCACCGCGAACCTGAACCACTCGACCTCTCGGCGTTTGAGAGGCTCGCAGGGTTCGTTCTGGACCGAGAAGAGGCACCTGACACCATTGAGCTGTCCGTGGCGATTGTTGACGTTGACGAGATTGCGGAACTCAATCGTGTCTACCGGGGCAAGGAGGGGCCAACCGACGTTCTTTCCTTCGGGTGCGACGATCCTTGCGCGGTTTCCGACTCCGACGAGCCGATCACTCTTGGCGATGTCGTTATCGCTCCCGAAATCGCCGAGGCCCAAGCGGCCGAGTACGGTCACACGGTCGAGGAGGAACTGAACCTTCTGCTCGTCCACGGCGTGCTGCACCTTCTCGGCTATGACCATGAAGAAGATGACGACGCGGAAGTGATGCAGGCTCGCGAACGGTCGCTGCTGACCGCGTGGGTTGCGGCGAGCTGAAGAGGCGCATGGGAGTGACACGGCCACTGATCGGGAGTTTCGACTACGCGATCCAAGGCCTCGTGCACGTGCTGCGGACTCAGCGCAATATGCGCCTGCACGTTCTTGCAGCGGCGCTGACGCTGATCGCGGCGGCTGTTCTCGGCGTCGAGCGATTTGGCTTGGTCGCGATCGTCTTCGCAATATTCCTGGTGCTGATCATGGAGGTACTGAATACCGCGATCGAGGCTACGGTCGACATCGCGACCAACACCTTTGATCCATTGGCGAAGATCGCGAAGGATGTTGCTGCGGCAGCTGTGTTCTTGGCGGCGCTCAACGCACTCGTCATCGCGTATCTGGTGATGTTCGACCCGCTCCGCCGGATAGCGGCTGAGGGGTTGAAGCTCGCAAAGATCGCCTCGGCGGACCTCACAGTGATCGCCTTGGGACTCGTCCTTCTGGTGGTCATTGTGCTCAAGGCCGCATCTCATACGGGTACGTTCCTGCATGGCGGCTGGCCGAGCGGACATGCGGCAGTTTCCTTTGGGGCGGCTCTCGTGCTTGGGTATGTGACCGACAATGCCTCGGCCCTTGTGCTCGCCATGGGGCTGGCAGTGCTCGTCGCGCAGAGCCGGGTGGAGGGTAGAATCCATTCGATTCCGCAGGTGATCGTCGGTGCCTTGGTCGGGATGGTCGTTGTCTTCGCCGTATTCCAGTTGTTCTTCCGATGAGAGGAAAGATCACGATGCTCGCTGCGACTCAATCTGACCTCACGTTGCTCGCCTTCGCCCGAGAGGCCCAGCAGAAGGCGTACGCTCCGTATTCGAGGTTTCGTGTCGGCGCGGCGGTTTACGCGAATGGAGAAATCTTCCAAGGTGTCAACGTCGAGAACGCGGCATACGGCGCCACGATATGTGCCGAACGCTCGGCCGTCTCGGCGGCCGTGACGGCAGGCTGCACCGATATCACAGGTCTTGCCGTGGTCGGAGACTCGAGTTCTCCGGTCAAGCCATGCGGCTGCTGCCGCCAGGTTCTGGCCGAGTTCAATCCTCATTTGCGTCTCATCATGGGCGGAACCACGGATGAGGTTCGCGTAGCGTCGCTTGACGAGTACCTCCCGGAGCCGCTCACTCGCTCATACCTCGATCAGAATGTGGACAGATAGATGGCAAAGTACAACGAATCCGAGACACCAGGCGCCGTGAAGAGTGGTTTCGTCGCGCTCGTCGGCCGTCCCAACTCCGGCAAGTCGACGCTCGTCAACGCGATCGTCGGCACAAAAGTCGCGATCACCTCGGACAAGCCGCAGACGACGCGCCATCGCCTGCGTGCGGTCTACGACCGAGATGATGCTCAACTCGTGCTCGTTGACACGCCCGGGCTCCACAAGCCTATCGACGCCTTGGGCGAGGAGCTCAACCGTTCAGCGCTCAAGTCGCTCGAAGACGTCGACGTCGTCGCAATGCTCATCGACGCGACGGCTTCCATTGGCACCGGAGACAAGTGGGTTGCGCAACACGTGGCCGCTGCCAAGGCAAAGAAGATCCTGGTGCTTACGAAAGCCGATATTGCGACAGCCGGCCAGGTCGACACGCAGCTGCGGGCCGGTCGGGCGCTGCTCGATTTCGACGACGAGGTAGTCCTTTCATCTGTGAAGGACCACAACGTCAAGGCGTTCGTGAACATGGCAATTGGCTTTCTGCCTATGGGTCCTCGGTGGTTTCCCCGCGACATGCCGACAGATCAGTCGCTCGAGGTAATGATCGCCGAGTTCGTCCGGGAGAAGATCCTGCGATCCACATTCGACGAGGTTCCGCATGCGGTTGGCGTGGCCATTGAAGAGATGGAGTATGACGAGAAGACCAACTTCTGGAGCATCTGGGCCGTGGTCTACGTCGAGCGGGATTCACAGAAGGGCATCATCATCGGCAAGAAGGGCGAGATGCTCAAATCGATCGGTTCCGACGCTCGTGTGGACCTCGAGCGTTTGCTGGCGGGCAGGGTATTCCTGAACTTGAGCGTGAAAGTGAAGTCGAACTGGCGACGCGATGCGTCCCAGATCAGGCGCTTCGGATACGGGCAGGGACTGTGAGTGTTCCCGGGTACAGTGAGCTGGCAGCCTTCATCGATCAGACGCTGCTGAGCCCTACGATCGGGCTTTCCGCAGGTGCTCGGTGGATTGCCGAGAACCGCGACCGCGGGTTCGCCTCGCTGTGCGTGGCGCCCTTTCTGGTTCCCCTCGCGTCGGCAGCGCTTCGAGATTGTGAGACGAAGACCTGCTCCGTTGTCGGCTTTCCGCTCGGCTATTCGCTAGCGGCCTCGAAGGCCGAGGAGGCGAAGCTTCTGTGCGAGCAGGGCTGCGATGAGATCGACATGGTGCTCAACATCGCGGCATTGCTGGAAGGGGACAGCTCCTTTGTTCGCGACGACATAGCCGGTGTTGTTGAAGCTGTTCGAAGCGCGGGTCGTCCCGGAGGTCTTGTGAAGGTCATTCTCGAGACTGGCTATCTTGGGGAATCGGACATAAGGCTCGGGTGCCGGCTGGCCGTCGAAGCCGGAGCGGACTTCGTGAAAACATCAACCGGCTTTGGCCCTCGCGGAGCGAGTGCCCGAGACGTCGAGATAATGGTGCAAGAGGTTGAGTCACGCGCACGCGTCAAGGCAGCCGGTGGAATACGCAGCTTGGATCTTGCTCTGGAGCTCATCGCGGCGGGTGCGGTGAGGATCGGAACGTCCGCCGGCCAGGAGATCCTGTCGGAAGCATGGAAGCAAGAAGCTTTGGACGCGTGATACGCACATGCCGTCGTACTCACTCTGTGCGCTCGTACTGCGCAAGACGAAACTTGGCGAGACCGACAGCATTCTGACACTGCTGTCGTCCGACGGCCGACAGGTGCGTGCGGTTGCGAAAGGCCTCAGGAGACCCGGCGGCAGATTTGGCGCGCGACTCGAGCCGTACGCCGTCGTCGACCTTCTGGTGCATTCCGGCAAGTCACTCGACATCATCACGGAGGCGTCGACTTCGTCCTCGCACGCCGGGCTTCGCGAGGATCTTGATCGCTCCTCGGCGGCGGCGGTCGTGGCTGACCTGATCGACAAGATCTCGGTCGAGGGACAAAGCGAGCAGCGACTCTTTGGTTTGGCGGTTGCAACTCTCGACGTGCTCGAGAGTGCCCCATTGGAGGCGCTCCCGTCTGTGATAGTCGCGTTTCTCGCAAAGGCCATGGCAATGCATGGTTACCGACCAGAGCTGGCGACGTGCGCACGCTGCGGTGCGGACGCGGCGGCAGGCGTGCGGTTCTCGGTTGTTGCGGGAGGAGCGCTGTGTCCGCAGTGCGGTGAAGGTGACGGCGGAGCGCTGCCTTTCGGGCCGGAGGGGCGTGCTTGGCTTGAGAGGCTTCTGGGCGCCAAGATGATCGAGATTCCCGAGCTGGGCATGCCACAGGCGGCTGTCGCCGACTGTTTCGATCTTCTGCGAGCGTTTGCCGCATTCCATGTTGCTGCGCGGCTCAGAGCACTCGACTTCTACGCGGGGCTACTCAGATCTTGAGGGAATGCTCGATGAGCCCGTGAGGGGATGAGGCCCGAGTGGCATCGGCCGTAAATGGCGCTTTGTCGTGTAAGATGGCTGCACACCGGTTGCGGCCGCATCTGGCTGCATTGATCGCAAAGGGGAAACTTCTAAAGCGATGAGTTCTCTGACGTTTCAGGACATCATTCTCGCTCTGTCTCGCTACTGGGCCGATCAGGGGTGCGTTGTTTTGCAGCCCTACGACACAGAAGTTGGGGCGGGGACGTTTCACCCGGCGACCACACTAAGATCCTTGGGTCCGGATGCGTGGCGTACGGCGTATGTTCAGCCGTCCCGTCGTCCGTCGGACGGACGCTACGGGGAAAATCCCAACCGGCTCCAGCATTACTACCAGTTCCAGGTCATCCTCAAGCCCTCTCCTGACGATGTACTCGACCTCTATCTGAACTCTCTGCGCGCGATTGGCATCGAACCTGCCGATCACGACATCCGCCTGGTCGAAGACGATTGGGAGTCTCCCACGCTCGGCGCCTGGGGTTTGGGCTGGGAAGTGTGGCTCAACGGCATGGAGTGCACGCAGTTCACGTACTTCCAACAAGTGGGGGGCTTCGAGTGTCGCCCCGTCCCTGCCGAGATCACCTACGGCCTCGAGCGTCTCGCGATGTACATCCAGGGCGTGGACAGCGTCTACGACCTCATCTGGTCAAAGGGACCGGACGGGCACGTGTTTACCTACGGGGACGTGTTCCTGAAGAATGAGCAGCAATACTCCGCCTACAACTTCGAAGTTGCCGATGTCGACATGCTGCTCGGCCTCTTCACGACGTTTGAAGGCGAGTGCAGCCGTACCCTGAACGCTGGGCTAGTTCTGCCGGCATATGACTACGTCTTGAAGTGTTCGCACGCATTCAACCTGCTTGACGCTCGCGGCGCCATCTCTGTGACCGAGCGTCAAGGCTACATTCTGCGCGTACGGGCGCTTGCCAAGGCATGCTGTGCGGCCTACATCGAACTTGTCACCCCTTCTGCGGCGACCGAAGGGGGGGCAGCGAGATGACGAGGAATCTTGTATTTGAGATTGGCGTCGAGGAGATGCCTTCCGGGGCGCTCTACGGTGCCATCGAACAACTCCAGGTCGCTGTTCCCAAGGCCTTGGACAATGCGCGCATCGAGTATGACGAAATCAGCGTTTTTGGCGCTCCGCGCCGCCTCGTCATCAGTGTGACTGAGCTGTCTGAACACCAAGCCAATGCCGTCAACACCTTCAAGGGCCCCTCGGCTGCCGCCGCTTTCGCCGAGGACGGTGCTCCCACCAAGGCTGCCATCGGTTTTGCCCGGGGTAAGGGCGTCGGCGTCGAATCGCTCACCGTCGTTGATGATGAAGCGGGCGCCTACGTCTACGCGATCGTCGAAGTGATCGGCGGGCCTGCCACCGAAGTACTCCCGACACTGCTCGCGCGCCTCGCCGAGAGTATCGAGTGGCCGCGGTCCCAGCGATGGGGGAGCGGAGACGCGCGCTTCACGCGCCCGGTGCGCTGGCTGCTCGCTCTCTTCGGCGGCGAGACAGTCCCCGTCGAGTTTGCCGGGTTGGTGGCGGGCCGGATCACCCGGGGTCACCGCCTCCTGGCTCCCGGCGAGATCGAGGTCCCGACAGCCGACGAGTACGCGCGTGCCCTCTCGCGTGGCAAGGTTGTGGCCGACCAGGCCGAGCGCGCCAAGCTCATCCGTGAAGGCATCTCCACCGTCGCCGAGCAGATCGGTGGGCGCGTCGTGGTGCCGGAGAAGACGTTTGCCGAGGTTGTGAACCTCGTCGAGTATCCGACCGTGGCGGTTGGCACGTTCGACGAGGCGTTTCTGAAGGTGCCGCGCGAGATACTCGAGAATGCCATGGGAAGCCACCAGCGTTACTTCCCGGTCGAAAGCTCGGACGGCACGCTCACGAACCGCTTTGTTGTCGCGCACAACGGCGATCCGGCACGCACCGACGCAATCGTTCGCGGCCATGAACGCGTGATTCGCGCGCGTCTTTCAGACGCGGCATTCTTCTTCCAGGAGGATCTCGCCAACCCGCTCGAGTCCTACGTCGCCAAACTGGACAAGATCGTCTTTCAGACCAAGCTGGGGTCGCTCGGCGACAAGACGCGGCGTGTCGAGTCTCTCGCCGAGAAGATCGCGGAACTCACGGACGCGGGCCCCGACGAGGCCGCCTACGCGATCCGCGCGGCGCATCTCGCCAAGGCCGATCTCGTCACCAGCGCCGTGATCGAGTTCACCGATCTTCAGGGCGTCATGGGCGGATACTACGCCGCGGCCGCCGGTGAAGAGCCGGGAGTTGTCTCGGCGATCATGGAACACTATCGGCCCAGATTCGCAGGCGACGCACTTCCTGCCACCGCCGCAGGGCGCATCGTCGCGCTTGCCGACAAGTTCGACACCATCGTCGGCATATTCGCGGCTGGAAAGGCCCCAACCGGCTCGGCCGATCCCTTTGCGCTTCGCCGCGCAGCGATCGGCATTCTACAGATCATGCTCGACGCCAAGCTCAGCGTGGGTCTGAACGCGCTGGTCACGGCCACGCTTGAGGGCTACCAAGATGTTCTGGCGTTCGACTCTGAGGCTAGCGGCGGCGACGTCAAGGCATTCTTCACCGCGAGGCTCGATGGGCTCCTGCGTGAGCGCGGCAACGCATACGACACAGTTGCGGCCGTGCTTGCAGTTGCGGCAGACGATCCCGCGGACGCGCTTGCTCGATGCGAGGCACTCACGGCACTTCGCGAGTCGAGCGATGACATGGAGGATCTGTCGGTCGCATTCAGCCGTGCCCGCAACATCGCTCAGGCGGATCTCGGCACGAGGGTGGACCGCGCACTCATGGGTGCGGAGGAGTCGGCGCTTGCCGATGCACTCGACGTCGCCGAGGGGCTTGCGGACACGCTCATCAGTCAGCGCGCCCACTCGGCTCTGCTGGAGTCCTTCGCGGGATTGCGCGGCCCGATCGACGAGTTCTTCACCGGCGTCTTGGTCATGGATCCCGACAGTGCGGTGCGCGAGAATCGGTTGAGGCTCCTGAACCGCTTCATTGCGTTGTTCGCCCGGTTCGCCGACTTCAGCAGATTGGCAGGGTAGTTCGCGATGGCAGGTCCCATCACGATTCACATCTTGTCGGACTCCGTGGGCGAGACTGCCGAGGCGGTCGCTCGCGCGGCTCTCTCGCAGTTCCCGCGTGGCGCCTTCGTGCTCGAGCGTCTGCCCAAAGTCTCCTCGGCGTCCCAGCTGCGCGACATGGTCGAAGCCCACTGCGGAACGTACTGCATCTTCTTCTACACGTTCGTGCAGCAGTCGCTTCGCGAAGAGATGCGGGCGCTTGTCACCGAGAAGGGCGTGCGCGGCGTCGACGTCGTTGGTCCGGCGGTCGATCTTCTGGGGTCGATCCATGGGAGCGCCCCTCGCGGCGAGGCCGGCGCGATCAGGCAGCCCGACGAGGAGTATTTCGACCGCATCGAGGCGATGGAGTACACGATTCGCCACGACGACGGCCGCAACCCCGCAGATCTCACGCACGCCGATATCGTGCTCATCGGCGTGTCACGCACCGGTAAGACACCGCTTTCGATCTACCTGGCGCTGAAAGGCTATCTCGTTGCTAACATACCGCTGACACCCGATACCGACCCGCCGCGTGAACTGTTCGACTGCGAACCGCGGCGAGTCTTCGGGCTGCTCAGCGATCCCGACGTGCTATCGGAGATCCGCGCGAAGCGGATGGCCGAACTCGGCACGTACGTTTCCCACTATGCGGAGCGTAACGATATCGAGGACGAACTTGATGAAGCCCGTGCGCTGATGCGCAAGATCGGCTGTTTCAGCATCCGCACCGACAACCGTGCCATCGAGGAAACCGCGCAGGAAGTGATCAGGCACCTGCATGGTGCGCTTGAGATACAAGACTGAAACCACGGGCGGATTATCGTATCGCAATCTCTTTATGCATGTGCGTGAGGATACTCGTGCGCTATCATGCTCAACAGCCTCTGTTAACCGGCACTAAAGGAGAGGGCATTGACTGAAACCAAGCGTGTGTACGCCTTCGGCAAAGGCATGAGCGGTGAGAACCGTACCGAAGGAAACAAGAGCCTCAAGTTCGTCCTCGGCGGCAAAGGTGCGAACCTCGCCGAGATGGCCAATATCGGCCTCCCGGTTCCTCCAGGATTCACGATCACTTGTCAGGCCTGCTGGGAGTACTACACGGCCAAGCCGCCTGTGTTTCCGGCAGGGCTTTCCGAGGAGATCGCGACCTACGTTGCCGATCTCGAATCCAAGATGGGCAAGCGTCTCGGCGATCCCAGTGATCCGCTGCTCGTGTCTGTGCGCTCCGGCGCTCCGTTCTCGATGCCGGGCATGATGGACACCATCTTGAATCTCGGCCTGAACGACACTTCAGTCCGGGGTCTGATCGCTCAGACGGGCAATCCGCGCTTTGCGTGGGACAGCTACCGCAGGTTCATCCAGATGTTCTCGAAGGTCGTGCTCGACGTCGATGCCGATCATTTCGAGAATGCGATCACCGCGATGAAGCAGTCGCGCGGCGTGCGCAATGACACGGACCTGTCCGCCGAGGATCTCGAGCGGCTGGTCACGCAGTTCAAGGAGATTGTCTCAACCAGCGTCTCGCCGGAAGAGTTTCCGATGCTGGCCGTTGACGGCCGCGTCGCCTTCCCGCAAGACGTCGAGGCTCAGTTGCATCTCTCGATCGAGGCCGTCTTCAAGAGCTGGATGAACCGCCGCGCAATCGACTACCGTCGACTCTACCGAATCGCCGATGACCTCGGCACGGCTGTCAACGTGCAGGCCATGGTATTCGGCAACAAGGGCGACAGCTCGGCTACGGGAGTCGCCTTCACCCGCAACCCGGCCGACGGCACTCGCGAGTTCTACGGCGACTTCCTCGTGAACGCGCAGGGAGAAGACGTAGTCGCCGGTATTCGCAACACCAGCCCGATCGCCGATCTGCATAACCCGCTTCCCGAAGTCGCCGTTCAGCTCGAGGAGATCTTCGTGACCCTCGAGAACCACTACCGCGACATGTGCGATATCGAGTTCACTATCGAGCAGGGTAAGTTGTGGATGCTCCAGACCCGCGTTGGCAAGCGCACCGCTCGCGCGGCGCTTAAGATCGCCGTGGATATGGTCGACGAGGGGCTTATCGGCAAGGAAGAAGCCGTGCTGCGGATCGATCCGGATCAGCTCGACCAGCTTCTTCACCCGCAGTTCGACACCAAGGCCAACTACGACGTGATCGCGAAGGGCTTAAACGCGAGTCCGGGCGCTGCCGTGGGTGAGATCGTCTTCACTGCCGATGATGCCGAGAAAGCTGCGGCCGACGGTCGCAAAGTCATCCTGGTTCGCTGGGAGACCACTCCGGACGACCTGCACGGCATGATCGCTGCGCAGGGCATCCTGACCAGCCACGGCGGCAAGACCAGCCACGCGGCGGTTGTCGCCCGCGGCATGGGCAAGCCGTGCGTATGTGGCGCTGAATCTCTCAAGATCAACTCCGAGAAGAAGATCGCCACCATTTCGGGCACTGACATCGAGCTGCACGAAGGTGACATGATCTCCATCGACGGCACGACCGGTGCTGTGGTGCTGGGTGCCGTTGCGCTGGTACCACCCAGTGTGTCCGACGAATTCGGCACGATCCTCACGTGGGCCGACGAGTTCCGTACGATGGGTGTTCGCGCCAACGCCGATACGCCCGATGACGCGCGCCTCGGCCGCGAGTTCGGCGCTGCCGGCATCGGCCTATGCCGCACGGAGCACATGTTCCTCGGCACCCGCAAAGACATCATCCAGAGTTTCGTGCTCGCCGAGGACCAAGCCGGCCGCGACGCCGAGCTTGCGAAGCTGCTCGCCGTGCAGGTTGGTGACTACCTCGGCATCTTCGAGGCCATGGACGGCCTGCCCGTGACCGTACGGCTGCTTGATCCGCCTCTGCACGAGTTCCTCGACAACCCGCGCGAACTCGAGGTCGAGATCGTCCGTGCCGAATGCGCCGGTGCGCCGGCTTCCGAGCTGTCTTTCAAGCGCAAGCTGCTCGCTCAGATCGACTCGATGGTCGAGATGAACCCGATGCTGGGCCTTCGCGGTTGCCGTCTCGGAATCATGTACCCCGAGCTCTACGGGATGCAGGTCCGCGCAATTGCCCTGGCAACATGTGAGCTCAAGAAGCGGGGCATGGATCCCAAGCCGGAGATCATGATTCCGCTGGTGTCCGTCGTGACCGAGCTTGAGACGTTGCGCGCCGAGACGGAGGCTGTCATCGCTTCGGTCGCCGAGGCCAGCGATTGTCCGCTCGAGATCCCGATCGGCACGATGATTGAGCTCCCGCGTGCCGCAGTGACGGCCGATGAGATCGCAAAGGTCGCCGACTTCTTCAGCTTCGGCACCAACGACCTGACGCAGACGACGTTCGGTTTCTCCCGTGACGACATCGAGGGCAAGTTCCTGCCCCGCTATCTGGATCGCAAGATTCTCGCCCGCAATCCGTTCGAAACCGTGGACGCCGGAGTGGCCAAGCTCGTCGAAATGGGTTGCGCGCTGGGCCGGGAGTCCAACCCCAAGATCAAACTGGGCGTCTGCGGCGAGCATGGCGGCGACCCGGAATCGGTAAAGACGTTCTTCAAGATCGGCCTGACGTATGTGTCGTGCTCGCCGTACCGCGTTCCGCTGGCCCGCCTTGCCGCAGCGCAGGCGTCGCTTGCCGAGAACGCTCCGGGATCCGACAACAGGTAGCATCCGCATCGCTGGCGGGTCCCGGTCTCACACGGCCGGGACCCCAAGTCCCTCATGGAGGGTGAACGCGTGAAGAACACGCGGCTCTGGCAGGATCCGGGATCTCCGCTTATCCGCGGGCGTTCGAAGCGCAGGCGGATACTGTGGCCTTCGTGGTTTGCCGCGTGGTTACTGGCGGCGCTAGGTTCGGCCATGCTGATGCGTTTCTGGCTCGACTGGCGGCTCTCGTTCCCGTCCGTAGGTCTGGCGATTCTCGGCGCTGCTGTTGGCGCGGCGTTGGGTGTGTGGCTCAGCAAGTTCATGGGGGACCGGGCTATGTGGGTACTCGGGACCGTTCTGGGAGTGGTCGGGGGCCTCGCGGCAGTTGCAGGTGCGGGATTTGGTGGCGCATAGCGCCGAGGGGTGGCGGCAGAGTAGATGACAACGGCTAGGACGCGACGGGTTCTTGAAGTCGAAGAGCATGTGCGGTTCTCTCCGCTCGCGGCTTTCGCGGACGAGAGCCGTGGCCGGCAGGTCAGCATCGCATTGGATCCCTACCGGACGGAGTACCAGCGCGATCGCGACCGGATCATCCACTGCAAGGCGTTTCGCAGGCTATCGCACAAGACGCAGGTGTTTCTGGCACCCGAGGGCGATCATTACCGTACGCGCCTGACGCACACGCTTGAAGTTGCCCAGATCTCCCGGTCGATTGCCCGGGCGCTCGGACTCAACGAAGACCTCACAGAGGCGATATCTCTCGGTCACGACCTGGGCCATACTCCGTTCGGGCACACCGGCGAGGACGCCTTGGATGAGGCACTGCAGGCGCTTTCAAATTCGGACCCGTCGGTCACACCCACTCGGTACAGACACAATATCCACTCAATACGCATCGTCGAGTGCTTGGAATACGAAGGCAAAGGCCTCAATCTCACATGGGAAGTCCGAGACGGCATTCTGGGGCATACCGGCGAGCACATCCCTGTCACGCTTGAGGGTCAGATCGTGCGGATCGCCGATCGCATCGCCTATGTGAACCATGACATCGACGACGCGGTGCGCGCAGGGGTTCTGGACGATGCTGACCTGCCGGCCGAGCCGGTCGCCATCTTGGGTCGGCACCACGCGACGCGGATAACCACCATGATCAACGACATGATCACCACCTCGGCTGATGCGGGCGAGATCCGGATGTCGCCGCTGGTTTGGGATGCGATGATGCAGATGCGCGCCTTCTTATTCGACCATGTCTACCTGTCTGACCGCGCAAAGGCAGAAGAACCGAAGGCCAACGCCGTTGTCAGGTCGCTGTTTGCGCACTTCCTTGAGCATCCCGAGGACATGCCTGCCGACGAGCGGCCGGTCGAGGGGTCGCAGCGTGTCCAAGCCGTTGTCGACTATATTGCAGGCATGACCGACCGCTATGCGATCCGTGAGTTCGAGCGCCTGTTCGTCCCACAGAAATGGCTCGTTTAGATCTCGTGAGCACCGTTTTCGTGTATCGTGAAGGCTTTCTGGTGGCGAAGGGGGTGTTTCGTGGGGCGCATACCTGATGACGACGTGCGCCGGGTCCGCGAAGCAACCGATCTTGTCGCTACGATCTCGGAGCGTGTTGTGCTCAAGCAGAAGGGCCGCCTCTTCTGGGGCTGCTGTCCCTTTCATGCCGAGAAAACCCCATCCTTCAAGGTCGATCCGGCTACACAGCTGTGGCACTGCTTCGGCTGCGGGCTGGGCGGGGACGTGTTCGGCTTCCTGATGAAGGCCGAGAACGCTGAGTTCGCCGACACGGTTCGCATGCTCGCCGACAGGGCTCACATCGAGATCGTGGAGGAGAGCGGAGGCGCGCCGAGGGGTCAGCGGGAGCGGCTCATGGCAGCGAGCGAGGCGGCAGCCGACTTCTACCATGACATGCTCACCAAGTCGCGCGACGCTGAGTCGCAGGGGGCTCGCCAGTACCTTGCCACCCGCGGGTTCGGGAGCGACGTCGCGAAGGTGTGGAAGCTGGGCTATGCGCCCGGCCGAGCGGCTCTTTCGACCCACCTGGCGAGTGCAGGCTTCTCGGCGGAAGAGATCACCGAGGCAAACCTCGGCATGAAGGGCGATAACGGGCGGATGCGCGACCGCTTCTACGAACGCCTGATGTTTCCGATCGGCGATCTGCAGGGCCGCATTATCGCGTTCGGCGGGCGAGTACTCGGCTCCGGCGAGCCGAAGTATCTGAACACGCAGGACACGCCGGTTTTTCACAAGTCGGCCAACATGTACGGCATTGACCGTGCGAAGACCCACATTACGTCGACCGGTACTGCGATCGTCGTTGAGGGCTACACAGACGTCATCGCTATGCACCAAGCGGGGTTTCCCAATACGGTGGCCACGCTCGGCACGGCGTTGACGCGCGAGCACGTGCGGCTGCTGTCGCGGTTTGCCAAGAGGGTCGTCTATCTGTTCGACGGCGACGCAGCGGGGCTTCGCGCTGCCGACCGGGCGGTGGAGTTCGTCGGGCGGGACAGCACGATGGAAGCTGGGAGTTCGCGGATAGATCTCTTCGCCGCAGTGATCCCGGAGGGCATGGATCCCGCCGATCTCGTGTCGAAGAAGGGTCCCGAGGCCGTCAGGGACCTTGTCGCCGACGCGACGCCGCTCCTGCGCTTCGGTATCGACCGTCGGCTTGCGCGATGGGACCTCGATCGGCCCGAACAGCGTGAACGCGCCTTGGGCGATGCGGTGCAGCTTCTGGTGCCGATCAGGGAGTCCGAGACCGCGCGTGAGTATGCCCGCTACATAGCGGGCAGGCTGTTCACGGAGCCCGCCATTGTCATCGGCCGCATGGCGTCGATGAAAGTGAATCCTTCTCAGCAGGACGAGGGCGCTCAAGCGAGCAAAGGGACTACTCCATTTGGTGGCTTGTCGCTGACGCGCGAGGTCCAGGTTGAGTATGAGTTGCTCGCGTTGCTGGTTCGCAAGCCGTCTCTGAGAAGCAGGGCACAGTTCTTGCTTACCGAGAACCTGCTGTCAGACCCGACCAGCAGGCAAATAGCTGAGGTCCTGATGCATGCGTTGCCTCAGGCGAGTGCGGTCGAACTTATCGGCACATTGGAAGAGCGGTTTCCACACGCCGTTGAGGCGATTTCCGGATCGTCGTTGCTTGTCGATGACTCGGAAGTCGATGCGGTTGAGCACGACTTGGCGGTCAAACTCAAGGAATTTGAGCTTGAGCGCCGCATTGCGGAAGGGAAGGGACGTCTGAGGCAGCCGGAATCATTCAAGGAAAAGGCTGATTATGACGAGATGTTTAAGAAGGTCTCTGCGCTGCAAAGTGAACTCGATGAGTACCGCAGGGGAGCCCGAGATGTCGGATAAGGATCTGGAGGCGTGACAGTCAGCGTGCCCGAAAACTCCACTACACCCAAAAAGAGCGCTATCGATTCGAAGACCGTTCCCGAACTTGAGCTTGCCGAAGTCCGGACACTCACGAAGATGGGGAAGTCGAAAGGCAACCTCACTGAGGAAGAGATCCAAGGAGCCTTGTCAGATATCGATCTGACCGAGGAGCAGTTCGAGCACGTCTACGCCCACTTTCGCGACAGCGGGATCGAGGTCGTTGACGATCTGAGCACCGACGGCCTTATGGTTCCCGATGACGTTGAGGGTTCGGTCCGGATCGTGTCGGACGGCGACATCGTGGATATCGACGTGGTTTCAGAGCTGGGCGGCGACGAAGCCGTCGATATCGTGATCCCCAAGGTCGCGCCCAAGACCGGCAAGAAGAAAACCAAGAAGCGCGAGAGCCTCAACTCCGTGACGGCGCTTACGGGCGATCCGGTGCGGATGTATCTCAAGGAGATCGGCAAGGTACCGCTTCTCACAGCGGCGCAGGAAATCGATCTTGCAATGAAGATTGAGGCCGGACTTGAAGCCGGAAAGCGTCTTGAGGACGCTTTTGACAACAACGTCACGCTCGATCGCCCCGAGAAGCGCCGGTTGTCTCGGATCGAGCAAGTGGGCATAGACGCCAAGCAGCAGCTCGTCGAAGCGAACCTTCGCCTCGTCGTCTCGATCGCCAAGCGTTACGTCGGTCGAGGGATGCTCTTCCTGGACCTCATTCAGGAGGGCAATCTCGGGCTGATCCGTGCTGTCGAGAAGTTCGACTATACCAAGGGCTTCAAGTTCTCGACGTACGCTACGTGGTGGATCCGTCAGGCGATCACGCGCGCAATTGCCGACCAGGCCCGCACAATCCGCATTCCCGTGCATATGGTCGAGACGATCAACAAGCTCATTCGCGTTCAGCGCCAGCTCCTCCAGGAACTGGGCCGCGAGCCTGCTCCCGAGGAAATCGGCGAGAAGATGGAGATGACCGCCGATCGCGTGCGGGAGATCCTCAAGATCTCGCAGGAGCCGGTGTCGCTTGAGACGCCCATCGGTGAGGAGGAGGACAGCCAGCTTGGCGACTTCATCGAGGACGGCGAAGCTGTCGTGCCGCCGGATGCGGCGAGCTTCTCGATGCTGCAGGAGCAGCTGTGCAAGGTCCTCGACGGACTGGCCGAGCGCGAGCGCAAGGTGATCGAGCTGCGGTTCGGCCTAGTTGACGGCCATCCTCGGACGCTCGAGGAGGTCGGCCGGGAGTTTGGTGTGACCCGCGAGCGGATTCGGCAGATCGAGAGCAAGACGCTTTCGAAGCTACGCCATCCGAGCCGGTCGAGCCGTCTGAAGGACTATCTCGATTAGCGTCATGTTCTCCAACGAATAAGAAAAGGCCCCGCTGTGCGGGGCCTTTTTAGATTTGTGTGGCTCCCCGGGCAGGACTCGAACCTGCAACATTTCGGTTAACAGCCGAACGCTCTACCATTGAGCTACCGAGGAATCTAAACCATCTTGCCTTCTGCGAGGCGCGAGACGACAGTATATACGAATCGGGCCGGTTGTTTGCAACCGATTGGGTCCAAGATACGTTAGAATCTTGCGTTACGACGTGACTTCACGGGCCCGTAGCTCAATGGTGGAGCAGGGGACTCATAATCCCTTGGTTGTAGGTTCGAATCCTACCGGGCCCACCAATGAAGGACTCTCTTCTGAACAAGTTGACGACTCACGGAATCGCGGGGTGCGGTAAGAACGCACTCTCGAGACGCCGGTCACTACGATTGGCGTTGTGCGCGCTGAGTTTGGCGTTCGCGACGGTCAGCGTCGTTAGCTGCCAATTCGGGGGCCAGGCATCCAACACGGCGGTCGGGTCACAGCCCAATGTTGGTTCGGCGGATGCCACGGCATCGGCCGCCACAACTTCTGCCCCCGCGGCCAGTGTCACTCAACCAGCCGAGGTGCCGCAGAGAACCTACGTTGTGTGCATCGATCCGGGCCACCAGGCGCGCACAGACGGGCGGACAGAGCCTCTCGGCCCCGGTTCGACACAGATGATGCTCAGCGACGGCGGAGGGGCCACAGGCGTCGTCACACGCGTTCCGGAGTATCAGGTCAACCTTGCTATCTCGATGAACCTGAAAGCGCGGCTGGAGAAGGCCGGCGTCGTGGTGGTCATGACGCGCGTGACCAACGACGTAGCGCTCACAAATGCTCAGCGCGCCGACATCGCGAACGCCGCTCATGCAGATCTCTTCCTGAGGATTCATGCCGACAGCAGCACGGATGGCTCCCTAGCCGGAATATCCGCGCTGTATCCCGCCGACAACCAGTGGACACACTCGTTTGCCGCGGCCAGTGTGAATGCCGCGAGACTCATCCAGCAGAGCGTCACTGCCGAAACCGGCGCACGTGACAGGGGCGTAGTGGGGCGCGGAGATCTGATCGGATTCAACTGGGCGCAAGTGCCATCGGTTCTGGTCGAAACGGGGTTCCAGTCGAACCCCACAGAGGATCGGCTTCTGACCAGTTCCGAGTATCAGGACAAGATCGCTGAGGGTATCGCAGACGGAGTCGTGGCCTACCTGCAGACTATCGGCAGGTAGCGGTCGAGAGGAGTTCGTGTGAGGTTCTTGGTCACCGGCGGTGCCGGCTATATCGGTTCGATCACCACTCGGGTGTTGCTCGATGCGGGTCATGAGTGTGTGGTGCTGGATACGCTCGAGCGCGGGCATCGCGAGGCGGTCGATCCTCGAGCCGAACTCGTTTCAGGCTCGGTTGGTGATCGCGAAGCCCTGGAGCGCGTTTTGCCCGGTTGCGATGCCGTAATGCATCTGGCGGGCTACATCGAGGTCGCCGAGTCGGTCGCGTATCCCGAGAAGTACTTTGCTGCCAATACCACCCAGCCGACTGTGATGCTCGACGTGATGGAGGAAAGCGGCGTTTCGGCAATCGTGTTTTCCTCTACGGCTGCGACCTATGGCGAGCCCGATAGCGTCCCGATTTTCGAGGACGCGCCCACCCGGCCTATCAACCCGTACGGCGCTAGCAAACTGGCTTTCGAGGAGATACTCGAGCAGCGAGCCGCAAGCGCCGGACTGAGGGCGATCCGGTTCCGCTACTTCAATGTGGCGGGAGCATGGCCCGACGGGTCTATCGGCGAGGCGCACAACCCCGAAACCCACATCATTCCGCGTATTCTGACGTCTTTGCGGAGTGGGCAGGAGCGGTTTGAGGTGTTTGGAGGCGACTATCCCACTGCTGACGGCACCTGCGTTCGAGACTACATCCACGTACTGGATCTCGCCAACGCGCACCGGATCGCCCTGGAGAGAGTCGGAGCGGGTGGCGCAGGTGGTGTCTACAACCTTGGCAACGGGCAGGGCTACAGCAACCTGCAAGTGGTCAGCGCCTGTGCGCGCGTCAGCGGGCGAGACGTTGAAGTCCTGATCGGGCCGCGCCGAGCAGGCGATCCTGCGATGCTCATCGCGTCTGCCGAGAAGGCCGGCCGAGAGCTCGGCTGGCGCCCGCAAAGGGGCGATTTGGACGACATCGTCGGAGATGCATGGCGCTGGCACCTTGAACACCCGGACGGCTACCGCTAGAATCACTGCTTGCCGCTTGAAAGCGGTACAGATGGGCGATTAGCTCAGGGGGAGAGCGCTTCCTTCACACGGAAGAAGTCGTAGGTTCAAATCCTACATCGCCCACCATTGGAAACGAAACGCCCCTGAGGGGTCTCTCCGGAGATACTCGAAGGGGCGTTTTAGCTGGTAGGACACTATATCGCCGTGGTCAAGATGGTACAGATCGAACTGAATCACATCTAGCACCGCGCTGACCTGCTTCGTTCTGTCTTACCTCGGGGATGATTACCGTAAGTTGTTGTGGCGGGCCGCCCCAAGACGAAGCTGTGGTCGCCCTTGACTGGAGGGAAGCTGGGCCTCATGGGGAAGGTGGCAGCAAGGTCGGGACGCCGATCCGTTCTTGGCGAACTTGGCAGTTCAGGAAGTGTCACCAGAATCGTGGCGACGTACGCCGTTGTTGCAACTATCTGGATTCTGATCTCGGATGTTGTGGCCCGGGTGTGGACATTGAACCCGAACCTGCTTACAGGAGTCTCAGTCGCGAAGGGAGTGGTGTTCGTTGCCGTAACCTCGGGACTACTGTTCGTGTTGGTTAGAGACTATTTTGCTCGTATTCAGCGGGTGGTCGATCAGCTTGAAGATAGTGAGCACCAGCTTAGGCACGCATTCGAGTCCACTGTCAAGGTGCTCGGCAGAGTCACGGAAATGCGAGATCCCTATACAGCCGGCCATCAGCAACGTGTGAGTGCCCTGGCAGTGGCAATCGCTCGAAGGATGGGCATGCAGGAGACGCAAGTGGCCGATATCGAAATCGCCGGAACGATACACGATGTCGGCAAGATGGCGGTGCCCTTCGAGATTCTGAACAAGTCAGGCAGACTCACGCCAAGTGAATTGGGGATGATTCACGAGCATGCTCAGGCGAGTTACGACATATTGTCGCATGCTCATATTCCTGGGGATGTGGTTGAACTCGTCTATCAGCACCATGAACGCTGTGACGGCTCGGGATACCCGCGTGGTCTAAAGGCTCAAGAAATCCTCATGGGTGCGAAGGTGCTCATGGTCGCCGATGTGGCAGAAGCGATCTCGTCTGAGCGACCCTATCGGCCTGCACTGGGAGTGGAAGCGGCTCGCGCCGAGATAGAGCAAGGTGTGGGGACGCTATACGATGAAACCGTTTGTCACGCATTCATTGAGGAGCTTGAGGAATGTGGTCTCACGTTCGAAAGGATGTCCGGCGATATCGAAGTGGGAATACCGCGATGACTTCGTCGCAGACGATGGTGACAGGACCCTCGGAATTGAAGTGGTCCGGCCGGTACGCATTCGGACGTGAGTTCATGAGAAGATCGAGATAGCGAGCATTCGAAAAGTGCTAGTCTATATTGCAAGGTAAGCTCGCCTGCGGACCATGCAGGGCTGGGGCAGGACGACTAGACGGGGGTAGGCATGGACTGGTACTTGGGAGTATTCAAGAAGTACGCGGTGTTCAGTGGTCGGGCACGCCGCACGGAGTTCTGGATGTTCGCGCTCTTCAACTTCCTTGCTTCGATCGTGCTTTCCATTGTCGACGGCATCGTTGGCTCTGGTGGTGTGCTGGGCAGCCTGTATGGCCTCGCCGTTTTCGTGCCCAGCCTCGCCGTTGGCGTACGCAGGCTCCATGACACCAATCGCAGCGGCTGGTGGTGGTTTATTGGCCTCATTCCTCTTGTGGGCTGGATTATCCTTCTGATCTTCTTTGCGACAGAGGGACAGCCAGGTGAAAACCAGTACGGGCCGAGCCCCAAGCTCGCTTCTGCGGGAGGTCCGGTTGCCGCAAGCGTTCCGGCCGGTTGGTACAAGGACCCTACCGGCAGGCATGAGATGCGGTATTGGGACTCTAGCGTCTGGACCAGCCACGTCTCGGATGCCGGCGTGGCGTCAACTGATCCCGTGCAACCGTAGAAAGAAGCAATCGCGCTGGTGGGTTGGCCTGCCAACGCTTGGAGGACAATCGGCAGCCCCTTCGCGCTCCCGCATGGAGATGCTCGAAGGGGCGCCGTTTTTGTTTCTGCTCTTGATGCATCCGATACGTGTTCCGGCTGAGTAGGCGCTCATGGCACGGCTTCTGCGTACCGATACTACTGCCGAGGGAAGATAGCTTGGTGGGTTCTCCGACGATGATTCAAGGAAGAGTATGCCCAGCATGAAACGAAGCGCGGCGCTTGTTGCAATTCTGCTCGTCGTGGCCACATTCGCTGTGCGGCCGCTTGCTGCGACTGCGGCCTTTTCGGCTAGCACGCCGAGCATTGCCACAATGGCTGCGAGCCAGCAGCCTCAGTCCCTTGGCGTTGTGGTCATGTTTGAAGATGCTCTCAGCGCGGCTTCCAGCGCACAATCCATACAGGTGGCCGACGGCACAGAAGCGACCGCAGTGAATACGGGCTTCGGTGTCTACACCCTCAGCACGCCTTCCGGACTCACCGACGCCCAGTACGCGAGTGAGCTTCTCGCGTCACCAAACGTGAAGTACGCCGAGCCCAACTACATTCTTCAATCGATGACCTACACGCCGCCCACGGAGAGCATGTGGACCGACACGACGATGTATGCGCAAGGGGTGTACACGAAGTCCTGGTGGCTGCGGAGTGTCAAGGCCGACGGTGCGTGGGCGCTCGGAAACGGAGATACGTATCCCCTGCGTGGTACTGCCAACGACGTCAAAGTAGGCGTCATCGACACGGGTGTGTATCTGACGTCACCGGACTTCGCCGGCGGAAACGTGATCGGGAAATGGGACTATTGCGACAGTGTCAGCTTCGAGACTTCGACGAATTTACTCACGGTGATACAAGATAGTGACGTCACTCCCTCCGCGCCTTCTGTCCCTCCGGATGATTCCACGCATGGAACGGCTGTTGCATCCATCATCGGCTCGCCTGTAGACGGCATTGGCACCATCGGCGTGGGATGGAACCCCACTGTTTACGTCTACAAGGACGCGGGGCTGTGCACGACGGCGCTGAACGGCTATGTCGCCGGGCAGACATGCATCTTGGAAAGTCAGCTCATCGCCGCAATTATTGGCGCAGCTGACGATGGTTGCAGGGTCATCAGCATCTCGCAGGGCGGCTACGGGCGCTCCGACATTGGTCAAGCTGCTGTCAACTACGCGTGGGGGAAAGGAGCCGTTGTCGTTGCGAGCGCTGGCAACAACAACTCATCCACCCCGGTGTATCCCGCTGCGTATAACAACGTGGTCAGCGTGGCATCGGTGGGAATCTACGTCGGCAGCGTGAGAAAGTCGAGCTTCAGCAGCTACGGGCCGAGCGTCGACATCTGCGCCCCCGGTGAAGCCGTGTACGCTGCTACACCGTCCGGTGACACGGCGTTCTACGGTACGAGCGCGTCTGCTCCGGTAGCTGCGGGTGCCATCGCCTACATCTGGCGGGGAATGCCGTCGATGACCAATGCGCAGGTAGTGGCCCTGGTACAGAATACCGCTACGGACCTCGGCACTGCTGGCCGCGATGACCTCTATGGGTACGGTGAAGTGAACATGGAGGCGGCGTATCGGGCCCTTGTCTCGCCGCCAACCTTGGTAAGTGTCTATCGTTCCTATAACATGAACACCGGGACGCACTTCTACACGGCATCCGAAGATGAGAAGAACACGGTCCTTGCGAATTACTCGTCGGTTTATCGTCTTGAGGGAGCCGCCTACTCGATCAACTCCTCCAATGCCGCAAACAACGTACCTCTCTACCGCTTCTATAACATGCAGACAGGGACGCATTTTTACACGTCGTCAGAGGACGAAAAGAACAGTGCACTGGCCAACTATCCGACGGTCTTCAGGCTCGAGGGAGTCGCATACTACGTCTCGATGACTCCGGCAAATGCGTTGACCGTGTACCGTTTCTACAACGTACAAACCGGCACGCATTTCTACACGGCGTCGGATCTCGAGCGGAACAATGTCATCGCCAACTACCCTGGGATCTACAGCTACGAAGGTGTCGCCTACTACGTCGGGCAGTAGGCCGATGGCTAGGCGTTACCAAAGCTAAGGTGCCATGTCCGAACGACCGATGTATACTCACGGGAGTGCCGCAGTCGCGCTCTTCGTCCTAGCAAGCGTGCACAGAAGCTCGTAAGGTGGTTTCCAGATGAATTCATTTGTGTCAGCAGGAACGCGTCGCAGTGTGGTCGTCAGGCTCGGATTGATCGCCGCGACACTGGCCTTAGGGATCCTGGCATTCGGAACGACAAAGGCATTTGCTGCTACCTTCAATCCTCTCTACATCATCTCCGATGAGAACTGGCGTGCCGGTTACTCGATGTCTCAGGCTGAGATTCAGGCATTCCTCGAGACTCAGAACGGCGTGTTGAAGTCCTACTCTTGTGCCGAGGGGGGACCGAACGGACTTCACAGTCAGGTGATCAAGCCAGCATCACAGATCATCGCTGAGGCCGCGGGGTACTGGAACGTCAATCCGAAGCTCATCATTGCGACGTTACAGAAAGAGCAGTCCCTCATAACGCAGCCTTTCCATACGGCGAGCGCATCCGACCCCTATGGAACCGACTATCATCTGACGAACGCCATGGGCTGTGGCGTATATGAAGGCAGCCCGGACAGGCATCCGGGTTTCGGGGACCAGGTGTGGACCGGCGCCCAAACGCTCGGTTGCACGACCGGCTCCTACAAGTGGCAACCCGGACAGCAGAAGCTGGTCTGGAGTTACCCTGACGGGGCCTACATTCTGATAACACCGGTGAATCAGCCGACCTGGAACTTCTACACCTACACTCCGTACTATCCGCAGCAGAGCGTATGGAACCAGTACATGTTGTTCTTCGGCGACCCGTTGGCTTCGCCAGCATTGAAGCCTGTCTATCGTTTCTACAACAAGACCAACGGCAGCCACTTCTATACTGGATCAGAACTTGAGCGCTACACCGTGATGAATACTATGTCCGCGACCTACACATTCGAAGGTCCCGCATACTCGGTCAACGCATCGAATACGGCCAACAGTGTGCCTCTCTACCGTTTCTACAACGTCAAGAACGGCAGCCACTTCTACACCGCAAGCGCGCAAGAGCGTGACACGGTAATTGCCAACTGGTCGAGTACCTACAGGTTCGAGGGTCCGGCATACAATGTCTCGATGACCTCAACGGGCGGTTCTCCCGTCTACCGCTTCTACAACAAGAAGAACGGAAGCCACTTCTACACTGTTTCGCTCCAAGAGGCCAACAACACCATCTTGAACTACAGCGCCACGTATAACTTCGAGGGCATCGCGTACTACATCGGTTTGTAGCTACCAGGCCGCGTAGAACTCACCTTCGGCATACGACGGATGCACTCCCGGCACGTCTCGCAGTTGCTTGGCGGTCATCTGCGCCTTGACGGCGATTGCGGCGGCAAAGATCGAGTCGCTGGCGGTGGGCCCGGCGATTTGAGCGCCAAGGATACGACCGTCCTTCTCGGCGATGATGAGTTTGGTGAGAGTGTCACGTTCATCGTCGATTACCGCCGCGCCGAGGTCGGGGGAGAGCGTGCGGCTGACTCTCATGGGTATGCCTTCGGCCTCCGCCTCTGCCTGAGTCAGGCCGACGCTGGCCAGTTGCGGAACCGTGAAACAGGCGACGGGTATGACGCCGTAGTCGGGGGCGATAGGCGTTCCGGTTTCGATCGACATGGCGACGAGCCGGCCCTCCATTGATGCAACGGGTGTGTGCATCATCCTTCCCACAGCGTCGCCGCATGCCCACACGCGCGGGTTCGAGGTCTGGAGTGCGGCAGTGAGATCGAGGTCGCCACTCTCGTTTCGCACAATGCCCGCAGCGTCGATTCGCAGATCACCAAGCGCAGGGCTTCGCCCGACGGCCGAAAGGACTCGTGCGCAGCGGACCGTGGTTTCGGGACCATCTTGCGTCGTGGGCCGCACGCCGAACCCGTCGCCTTCCCGCACGATTGCCTCGGTGGCAGTCTGCAGGAGGAACTTCACGCCGAGTGCTGAAAGGCGTCGGCGTGCAATGTCGGCGAGTTCGTCGTCAAGCGCACGAAGAATGCGGTCACCGCGGGCGATGACGGTTACGTCACTGCCCAGTGAGGCGAAGATTCCTGCGAACTCGAGAGCTATGAAACCCGCCCCGATGATTGCGATGGACTCAGGCAGTTCCGGATAGCCGAGGGCTTCCGCTGAACTGTCGGCGAACTCGATCCCGGGTATGGTCGGCATGATCGGCTCGGCGCCGGTCGCGATGACGGCGTGATCAAACCGAATCCGTCTGTCTCCCACTTCGATTTCCGTGTCCGATGCAAACTGGGCGGTGCCTTCAATGAGCGTGATGCCTCGGGATGCCAGTGCCGCTTTCTGGTCTCCGGCGAACGTTTCCTGTGCGTGCCACTTCCATGCGAGCGTCTCTTGCCAGTCGACCCTCGGTTCCTCGCACGCGACTCCGAACTGCGCCGCGCGCCGAGCGTCCCTCGCCGAGGAGGCGGCCATATAGAGGACCTTCTTCGGGATGCAGCCGTGCCACAGGCAGGTGCCACCCACCCGGTCATTCTCGGCGATCGTGACGTTCCACCCGAAGGACGCCAGCGACCTTGCAGCGGCCCTTCCGGCCGCACCGGACCCGATCACCACAACGGTGCCTTTGCCAGTCACGTGAGACCTCCTGCGCGCTCTCGGCGTTAGTTGCTCTGAGAAGAGAATGCCCGAGGTGATGCAGGAGTAACCGTGCGGCGGGGTCTGCTACACTGTACCGCCGTGATCCTCTCAATCGATAACATAACCAAATCGTTCGGTGCGCGTGACCTCTTCCGGGACGCGCGTTTGCGCGTTGGCGTACGCGACCGCGTGGCGCTGGTCGGCCCAAACGGCGCGGGGAAGACCACGCTGCTCGACATCATCGCGGGCAAACAGGATCCCGACTCCGGCCTGGTCACGTTGGCGCGCGGTGCCGTCGTGGGCTACCTCGAGCAGGAAGCCATCGAGATGGCCGACCAGACGGTGCTGGCCGAGGCAATGACCGCCGCCGAGCACGTCACCTCAATCGAGCACCGTCTGCGTCTGCTTGAGGAGGAACTCGCCGCCAGCGAGCCTGGCGAGGACCAAGAGGAGCTGCTGGAAGAGTACGGCCACCTGCACGAGAGATTCGAAGCACTGGGAGGCTACGGTATCGAGGCCAGCGCACGCGCTGTGCTGTTCGGGCTCGGCTTCAAGGAAGAAGATCTCAGCAGGATGACTGCGGAGTTCTCAGGCGGCTGGCAGATGCGCTTGGCTCTGGCGAAGCTTCTGCTGCGCCAGCCTGATGTATTGTTGCTCGACGAACCCACCAACCACTTGGATCTCGAGTCTGTCACATGGCTTGAGAGCTTCCTTCGCTCCTACGACGGCGCCATCCTGCTCGTGAGCCACGACCGCGCGTTTATGGAGGCATTGGCCGACCACGTTGCCGAGATCGATCTCGGGCAGATCACCGTCTACAAAGGTAGCTATACGCAATTCCAGGCCGCACGCGAACTTGCCCTGGAGCAGCTGAAAGTCGCATTCGAGGCGCAGCAGAAGGAGATCGCTCACCTTGAGGCGTTTGTCGAGCGCTTCCACGCCAAGGCCACGAAGGCGAAGCAGGCGCAGGATCGACAGCGGAAACTCGACAAGATCGAGCGCATCGTGCTTCCTGCCGAGCGCAAGACCGTGAAGTTTCGGTTCCCTCAACCTCCGCGGACGGGCGATCTTGTACTCAAGCTCGAAGGCGTCAGTAAGTCGTATGGGGACAAGGCCGTCTACACCGGGCTGGATCTCTCCTTGTGGCGCGGCGAGAAGATAGCGCTGGTCGGCCCCAACGGCGCCGGCAAGTCCACGCTGCTGAAAATGATCGCCGGCGTTCTTGAGCCCACGTCCGGCACGCGTGTGCTGGGCCAGAACGTCGAGGTCTCGTACTTCGCTCAGCATCAGTTGCAAGCGTTGCACCTCGACAAGACCGTGTACCAGGAGCTCGACGATACCACGCCCGGGTGGACTCAATCGGAGGTCCGCAGTCTTCTCGGCGCGTTTCTTTTCAATGGTGATGACGTCAAGAAGAAGGTTCGCGTCTTGTCGGGAGGGGAGAAGGGGAGGCTTGCGCTGGCGAAGATGCTGGTGAAACCTGCACCGCTTCTGTGCCTCGACGAGCCCACCAACCACCTCGATATCACATCGTCCGACGTCCTCGAACAGGCGCTCAAGCGCTATCAGGGCACCATCGTCCTCATAACTCATGACCGCCACCTGATTCGAGCGATCGCGACCAAGACCATCGAAGTTCGCGACGGACGCATCACAGCATTCGACGGTGACTACGACTACTACCTTTCGAAGGTCGCCGAGCGTGAGGCGAAAGAGAAGGGCCTCCCCGCGCCAGGCACACCCGCCAAGGGAGCCGCCAAGCCGGCCCTTTCTGTGCTTTCGAGTAGTAGCAAGAGCGAGAAAGCTCCGCGCAGGATACACGACCAAACCGGCACTGTAGCCGCTACGCCACCACCGGTTATGACGCAGGGCGGCGGGCCAAAGAGCAAGGAACAGAAACGAGCCGAGGCGGAGGCCCGAAATCGGGTCCATCGCGAAACGCGCGGCGCCACAGATGGTCTGCAGGCAGTCGAACGTAGACTCGAGACCGCACGAGCCAGATACGACGAACTCATCGTGATGATGGCGGATCCTGCTCTCTATACCGACACGAAGAAGTTCGACGCAGCTATGACCGAATACGCGACGCTGAAGGTGTCGATTCCGAAGCTTGAGGAAGAGTGGCTAGCACTTGCCGAGGCCGAGAGTGACGCTCAAAACAAGGTGGATCAGAAGGCACGCTGAGGTTGCGCACGCCCTGCGCCGATGATAACCTGACTATCGAGTTGCATTCATTTGCAACCCCTTACCCCTGAGCCTCAAGGTGCCGGCCTTGGGGCTCCCCTTTTTCTCGGCAGCATTTCTTTCCAGGCATGTTTGTGACTATCAAGTCGTGTCCGAGCGATGCCGATATCAGTACCATGACGAACGCATATGAGCACATACTGACCACCGCCGGCAGTTCCGGGAATTCGGGACGGACCCGCATCGGGTCATCTGAGTATTCTGCAGAGTTCATGGAGAAGGTTTACCTCGCGATCGAAAGCGCGCCAGAGACCAGCGACGACCGCGTCCGGCGGGCTGTTGAGAACCTTTGCGCCAGCGGAATCGATTCCAAGAAGATCGCCTCACACATGATTGAGAGCATCGTTCTCGAGTCTTTGCGCTAAAGGCCCCTGTGGAGCCATACTTTCACTTAGAGGTCCCTCCGGTGATCGAGAGAGGCTCTTTGTGAGTTCCGCGCGTGCACAAGGGTTCTATTCGACGTTCATGAATGTCCTCTTGGTGTGGGCCCTCTTGCTTACGGTTCGCTTGACGATTTCATTCCTCGGGGGATTGTCAACGCACTACGTCATGAAGTCGTACTTGGCGTGGACTGCGTATATGGTTGTTCCATTCGGGGTTCGCAGTGTTCAGACTCCGTATGGTGGAATGTTCTTGGCAGATACCGCATTGACGGTGATAGTGCTCGTAGCAGCGGAGTTGTTAGTTTCGCGCCTTCGGAAGCGCGCTTAGACGGCGGTTGCCTTACCGAGTCCCTTTGGAGGAGATGTGAGCTACACCCGAGAGAAGATGGGCGAACTGCTTGTTCGACTTGGACTTGTGACAGAGGCGCAGCTCGACTCCGCACTGGTCATGCAGAAGGCCAACGGGGGCAAGATCGGCGAGATCTTGGTACACCAGCTTGTTCTGACGGAGGATCAGATCGCCGAGGCACTCGCTTCACAGAAAGGGCTGCCCCACGTCAATCTGGCTGCGACCGAAATCGACCGAAGCGCCGTTTCTCTCCTGCCGGTTCGAGTGGCACGCCGCCGTAACATCATTCCCATTGGCTTCAATGGCGATCATCTGATCCTAGCCATGTCTGATCCGCTTGATGTGGAGGCTATTGACGAGACCGCCATTCGCACAGGCTATAAGATCGATCCGGTCGTCGCCTCATCCACGCAAGTGCTTTACGCGATCGAAAAATACAGCATGTCCTCTGACGTCATGCAGGAGTTCGGGGCGGCCGACGTCGCGGAAGAGGAGTCCGATGAGGGGGAGGGCATCGTCGTCGAAGGCGACGTCCCGGTTGTCAGGATCGTCAATCAATTGATTCGCGAAGCGGTTATGGACAACGCGAGCGACATCCATTTTGAGCCCCAGGAACACCAACTCAGAATTCGGTACCGTATTGACGGTGTCCTGCAGGATGTGGCGAATCTTCCCAAGTCGACTCAAGCGGGAATTCTCAGCCGAGTCAAGGTCATGGCCGACATGGACATCACCGAGCGCCGGCGTCCGCAGGACGGCCGAATCGCGCTCAAAATGGACGAAATGACGCTCGACATGCGCGTCGCAACCCTACCGACGCCCAACGGCGAGGGCATCGTCATCCGAGTACTCAACAGCGGGGTATCGTTTCATCAGCTCGACGACCTCGGCCTATCGACGCACAATCGTCCGATTCTCGAGCGCATGCTCGCCCGGCCCTATGGCGCCATTCTGATCGCCGGTCCGACCGGTTCCGGCAAGACGACGACGCTCTACGCCTCTCTCAATTACGTGAACCTGCCGACGCGCAAGATAGTCACGGTTGAAGACCCTATCGAGTACCGGATGGAGGGCCTTACGCAGGTGGCCGTCAACACGCGTATAGGTCTCACGTTCGCTGCCGGGCTGCGCACGATCCTCAGGTTCGACCCCGATGTGGTCATGGTGGGCGAGGTGCGCGACGCGGAAACCGCATCGATCGCGATTCGCGCAGCTCTGACAGGACACTTGGTGTTGTCGTCGATCCACACCAACGACGCGCCCTCGGCCCTGACGCGTTTGAACGATATGGGGGTCGAGTCGTATGTGACCTCATCGGCACTGATCGGTTCAATCGCGCAGCGCCTCGTGCGCGTGCTGTGCCCACACTGTAAGAAGCCGGTCAAAGCGAGTTGGGACGAACTGGTGGCTGTCGGATTCGATAACGATGAGGCTCGCAGCGTTCAGGCGTATGGCCCGGTCGGGTGCGAACAGTGCCGCAAGACGGGCTACAAAGGTCGTCAGGCTGTCTTTGAGATCATGGAGATGGACGAAGACCTCACACGTCTCTTCATCAAGAACGCGCCCTCTGAGGAGTTGCGTGAACTCGCTATCTCCAAGGGCATGCGCACACTTCGCCGAGACGCCCTCGACAAGGTGGCCGAAGGCATCACGAGTCTCGAAGAAGTCGCGAGGGTCGTGGCCTAGCATGGTGGCGATGCGGGCCGCGCGCGCTATCGTCCTGGTTCTCGACAGTGTGGGGGCGGGCGCTCTGCCGGACGCTGATGCGTACGGCGATAGCGGCTCGAACACGCTCTCGAACACCGCTCGCGCCGTGGGCGGCCTCACGTTGCCCAATCTGGAAGCGATGGGGCTGGGCAACGTGACCGAGATTCTCGGCGTGCCCGCGGTGGAGTCTCCGCGAGCTTCGTGGGGCCGGTGTGCCGAGGAGTCGGCCGGCAAGGACACCACGACCGGCCATTGGGAGATGATGGGTCTGCGCCTGGAGACCCCGTTCCCGACGTACCCGGACGGCTTTCCGCCAGAGGTGATGGATGCGTTCACGCGCGAGACCGGCTTGGGGTGGCTCGGCAACTGCGCTGCCAGCGGTACCGAGATTATCCAGCGACTGGGTGCACAGCACGTCGCGACGGGCAAGCCGATTGTCTACACGAGCGCTGACAGCGTGTTTCAGATCGCCGCGCACGAGGACGTGATTCCGGTCGCCGAGCTCTATCGCATCTGCGTTGTGGCGCGCGAGCGCGTCTTGGTCGGCGAACACGCGGTCGGGCGCGTGATCGCGCGGCCGTTTACCGGTCCTGATGCCAGTGGCGCGTTCGTGCGCACACATCGGCGGCGCGACTTCGCACTGCCGCCGACGGGTCCCACCGTTCTGGATCGGCTTGCGGAGGCGGGAATCGCGACACATGGCGTGGGCAAGATCGGCGAAATCTTCGCATGGCGAGGTGTGTGCGACTCACCACATGTGACGGACAACATGGATGCGTTCGACAAGCTGGTTGAGCTGGTGGGCGGGTCGGCACCCGGCTTCGTGTTCGCGAACCTTGTCGACTTCGATATGGTCTGGGGCCACCGGAACGACGCCCACGGCTATGCTCGCGGGCTCGAGGAGTTGGATGCGCGGATGCCGGAGTTGCTCGGCGCCATGACCGATGGCGATCTGCTGGTCGTGACAGCCGACCACGGCTGTGACCCCACTACGCCGTCGACCGACCACAGCCGTGAGTATGCACCGCTGCTCGCGTGCGTGAAGGGCGCCACGCGCGGCGTCGATCTCGGCGTGCGGGCGACGTTCTCCGACATCGGCGCAACGGTGGCGGAGTTCTATGGGCTTGCGAACTCTGGGCTGCGCGGAACATCGTTTCTGACTCCGCTGCAGGGAGTGTGATCCTGATGGACGCATCTTTCGAGGAGCTGATCGAACGCAAGCGCGACGGCGGCGAGCACTCTGCCGAAGAGATCGCGGCGATAGTTGCCGGATTCGTTGCCGGCGACGTTCCCGACTACCAGATGTCCGCGTGGCTGATGGCGGTGCTGCTGCGCGGGCTCTCACGGCCTGAGACGATCGCCATGACCGATGCCATGGTGCGATCCGGACGGCGCGTGGACCTCTCGGCGATTCCCGGGGTGAAGGTCGACAAGCACTCCACGGGCGGAGTCGCCGACACCACCACGCTCGTGCTCGCTCCTCTGGTTGCGTCGTGCGGCGTGCCGGTCGCCAAGATGAGTGGCCGCGGCTTAAGCTTCACCGGAGGGACGCTGGACAAGCTGGAATCCGTTCCGGGGTTGCGCACGGCGCTCTCGGTCGAAGAGATGATCGCGCAGGTACGGCGCATTGGCGTGGCCGTGGTCGCACAGACCGCCGACATTGACCCGGCCGACCGCCTCATCTACGCGCTGCGCGACGTGACCGGAACGGTGCCGTCGATACCTCTCATCGTGAGTTCCATCGTCTCGAAGAAGATTGCGGGCGGGGCCGACGCGATCCTGGTGGACGTGAAAGTCGGCTCGGGCGCGTTCATGAAGACGCGCAAGGACGCCCTCTGCCTGGCCGAAGAGCTGACGGCCGTCGGTACGGCCTTGGGCAGGCGGATCGAGTGCGTGCTTTCCGACATGGATGCACCGCTCGGCATGGCGGTGGGTAACGCCATCGAGGTCGCCGAGGCGATCCGCACTCTGCGCGGCGAGGGTCCGGCGGAGCTGACGGAGCTGTGCCTGGCGCTGGGTTCTCGGCTGCTGGTGATGGGCGAGGTCGCAGCCGATGAGGGCGCCGCACGCGCGATGTTGATCGACGCGATCGCTTCAGGACGCGCGATCGAGCGCTTCCGGCTGTGGGTCGAAGCGCAGGGCGGTGACCCTCGCGTCGCCGAGGATCCTTCGCTGCTGCCGCAAGCGGCCTTCATGCGCGAGGTGCGAGTTGAGACGGCCGGCCGGGTGACTCGGCTCGATGCCGAGCAGATCGGCCGGGCAGCTGCTGCACTTGGCGCCGGGCGGCAGCGCATCGGCGATACGGTTGATCCGGCTGCAGGTCTCGTGCTTGATGTGCGAGTGGGAGACCGCATCGTTGCGGGAAGTGTCGTCGGGCGCTTGTATGCTTCGGAAGAATCGCTTCTCGATGCGGCTGAGAAGCGATTTCGTGAGGCTGTGCGTGTGGGAGCTGCATAGGTAGGGACACATGGCACGCGAGGACAGCAGGGGCGATCTGACCGGGTGGGGCGCAACACCGTCCGAGGCGTTCTCGGCTATACTTGCGCGAGCCCGCGATGACCGTCTTGACGGTCGCGCTGTTGGCAGACAAGCCGAACTCGCGAACCTTCAGACGGCTCGCGTTGCGCGCGGGGCTCTTGCGCCCCTGAAAGGATATTGAGTGAATATCAGCCCGGTGACCATCGTTTGGCTTGTACTCCTCATACCGTCGATCACATTCCATGAATTCATGCATGGCTATGCGGCCTATCGGCTGGGCGATCTCACCGCCAAGAACGCAGGACGTTTGACGATGAATCCAATCGCGTCGATCGATCCGTTTGGATCCATTGTGTTGCCGCTGATAGGTTTCATCTTCGGTGGATTCATCTTCGGCTATGCGAAGCCCGTGCCCTACAATCCGCGCTACTTCAAGAATCTGCGCAAGGGTGAATTGATAGTTGGCCTTGCTGGGCCTGCGGCCAACCTGGCGCTTGCCCTCGCTGGCGCCCTCCTGGCGTGGGCCTCGCTTCTCCTTTCGGGGTCGCTCGCTGACGGAGTCAGACTCGTCGGAGTTGTGCTTGCGTACGCGAACCTCGTGTTGATGTTCTTCAATCTCATTCCGATTCCTCCACTGGACGGATCGAGCATCGTGCCGGTCTTCCTGCCAAATCGGGCGCTAAAGGGTTGGTACCAGTTGCAGCGGTACTCGTTCGCGATTCTGATCGTTTTGATCTTCCTCCTGCCCTCGCTTGTACCCGGGCTGGATCCCTTCGGCTGGTACTTCGATCACACCGTGGTTCCGATCTTGAACGCGATACTGCCCTAGCCAAGACGGTATGATGCTCACGTGTCCCCGTCGTCCGCACGTATAGGAGGTCTTTCCGCACCATGACCAAGAAGCGCACCCTGACCGGATACCGCCCGACCGGCAAGCTTCACCTTGGGCACTGGTTCGGCAACCTCCAGAACATGCTTCAGATGCAGCACGACTATGACGCCTACTACTTCATCGCCGATTGGCACGCACTGACCACGCTGTGGGCCGACCCGAGCGAGATCCGCGCGTTCACCGAAGAGATGGTGCTTGACTGGTGCGCTGCCGGCCTCGACCCCGACGTCTCCACGATCTACCGCCAGAGCGATGTGCCTGAAGTCGCCGAGCTCACCCTGTACTTCACCATGGTCACGCCGATGGCGTGGCTTGAGCGCGTTCCCAGCTACAAGGAGCAGCGCGATCAGATCTCCGACAAGGATCTGGGCAATGTGGGGTTCTTCTTGTATCCGGAGATGCAGGCAGCCGACATAACCATCGTGCTTGCCGACGCCGTGCCCGTGGGGGAGGACCAACTCCCGCATCTCGAGCTGACACGCGAGATTGTGCGGAGATTTAATAACACGTATGGCACCTACCTGGTCGAGCCCAAATCGATCATCGCCAAGGAAGGCGCCCGCGTACCGGGAACCGACGGCCGGAAGATGTCAAAGAGCTACGGAAACTCGATCTTCCTGTCTGACCCGCCCGAGGAGTTGCGCGCCAAAGCCATGTCGTTCATGACCGATCCCGCGCGACGCCTGAAGACCGATCCGGGCGACCCCGACATCTGCCCGCTGCATCAGGTGCACAAGCTGATCGGCGATGCGGATGCCATCTCTGAGTTCGACCGTTGTTGCCGCGTCGCCGAGTGCGGTTGCGTGCAGCACAAGCGCGCATTCGCCGAGGACCTCGTGAGTTACCTCGCCGACTTTCAGAAGCGCAGAGCCGAGTTGGCCGCGATTCCCGGGTTTGCCGATGAAGTGCTTGCAAAGGGTGCCAAGCGGGCCCGTCCGATCACTGCGGAGGTCGTGGCGACGTGTCGCGAACTCGTGGGCGTCTCGGCACGCACAGCGCTTTCTGCTGGGATTGAGAAGCCCGTCAGCGGCAAAGCCGCATCCAACGCTGCGGTCGCGGATTCGGATGCGTAATACCGTCTCTCGGCTCCGGAAGGCGAGTGCTTAGAGCGTGGGCTACGTAGTAAGAACAGACGTCTTCGAAGGACCGTTCGATCTGCTACTGCACCTTGTCTCCCGCCAGAAGCTCGATGTGAACACGATCTCCGTTTCGACGGTGGCCGATCAGTACCTCGAGTACATCGACCGCATGCAGGACCTCGATCTTGATGTCGCGAGCGACTTCTTGCTCGTCGCGGCCACATTGCTGGAGATCAAGGCTGCGTCGCTTCTTCCTAAGGAGGAAGCCTATTTCGGCGATGAACTCGATGATCTCTCGCCGGACGAGGCGCGCGACATCCTCGTGGCCCGCCTGCTCGCCTACAAGCAGTTCAAGAACGCAGCCGCAGAGCTGTCCGCGCGCATGGAGTCCGAGGACAAGATGCACCCGAGGCAATCCGGGCTGGAGCAGGGTTTCCTGGGGCTGATGCCGGACTACCTCGAAGGCATCACTCTCCGAGGCCTCGCCGTCATTTGCGCCGATCTTGCGAACCGGAAAGAAACCTTTCTGCTGGAAGCCGAGCATGTCGCCTCGATGCCGGTGTCGCTCGAACTGCATGCAGAAAGCGTGCACCGCCAACTCGTTCGCAACGGCTCTGCGCGTTTCAGTGAGCTGCTCGGCGAGAATGCAACACCGGAAATCGTCGTCGTCACGCTGCTGGCTATCCTTGAGCTCTACAAACGCGGGATGGCCGATGTGAGCCAGGACGACCTGTTCGGCGACATCATGATCACGCACCTGGACGACGAAGAGGCTGCCCGCCGCAGCCTGAAGGACCCGGAGGATCTTCGATGAATGAGAATGCATCACTTCGCGGCGCACTTGAGGCGCTGCTGTTCGTCTCCGACGAGCCGGTATCGGCGGTTCGCCTGTCGAAGGTGCTCGACGCCTCGCCGGGTGACGTCGACGAGGCGCTATCGAACCTCGCCGAGGAGTACCGCGAAGCGGAGCGCGGCTTTCAGCTGCGCGAGGTCGCTGGCGGCTGGAGACTGTACACACATCCGGGCTTCCACGACGTCATCGAGGCGTATGTGCTGTCGTGGGACACACGCAAGCTGTCGCAGGCGGCGCTCGAGGCGCTCGCTGTAGTCGCGTATCATCAGCCTGTTTCCCGGCAGGGCGTCAACGCCATCCGCGGGGTGAACAGCGAAGCCGTTATCTCGTCGCTCGTCGAGAAGGGCCTCGTGCGCGAAGTCGCTCGCGACAAGAACTCGGGCAACGCAATCCTCTACGGAACCACCCGCACGTTCCTCGAGAAGTTTGGACTGAAGGATCTCTCCGGTCTGCCCCCATTAGACGAGTTCGCTCCGGATCCGACGACTCAGCAAGCCATCCGCGATCGGCTCTCCAGCGGACAGGCTGGAATGCCGGAATCCGAGTACGCCGATGACGAAATGCTCGAGACCATTGACTGACGAAGGCGCAAACGAAGAGCGCGTGGTTCCCATGCGCCTGCAGAAGTTCCTTGCGCGGGCCGGTGTGGCGTCTCGGCGCGGCAGTGAAGACTTCATGACCGGCGGCCGAGTGTGCGTCAACGGCGTCGTCGTGACTGAGCTCGGCGCGAAAGTCGACCCCTCTACAGACGTGGTCACGCTCGATGGGGTGCCCGTCTCCATTGCCGATGAAGCGGTGTACATTGCGCTGTACAAGCCCGCCGGTGTCATGACGACGATGAGTGATCCGCAGGGGCGCACCACCGTGACATCGTTCGTGCCTGTTCGCGAGCATCCGGGGCTGTTCCCGGTGGGACGCCTCGACTTCGAGACCACCGGTCTTTTGCTGTTCACGACCGACGGCGAACTGGCGCACCGCGTCCTTCATCCGCGTTGGCATGTCGAGAAAGTCTACCGTGCCGAGGTCGACGGGCGCATCACCGCAGCCGAGCTCGGTCGCTTGCGCGAGGGCGTGTTGCTTGACGACGGCATGACGGCGCCTGCGCAGGTGCGAGCACTGCGCGTGGGAGCAACCAGCTACTGCGAGATCACGATCAGCGAAGGGCGCAAGAGGCAGGTCCGTCGTATGTTCTCATCGGTCGGCCACCCGGTGATCGAACTGACCAGAGTGAGCTTCGGGCCGATCACGCTGGATTCGCTCGGCAAAGGAAAGTGGCGCTACCTGACGGCCAAAGAGGTCGCCGAGCTCAAGGCGGCGGTCGACATGGGCGAGGTTGGATAGCAATGGCGCTTGTCGTCTTCACCGGAGGAGCGCGAAGCGGGAAATCTCGCGCTGCTCAGCGGCTGGCCGAGACCCGCGCTCTCGATGGAACACGAGTAGTGGTCGCGGTGTTCGGTCGCGAGGAGCCGCTCGATGCCGAATTCGCCGAGCGCGTCGCGCGCCATCGTGCGAGCCGGCCCGCCGGGTTCGAGACGCTCGAGTCTCGCTCCGCCGAGGGGTGGATGGCGCAGGTGCCTTCAGACGCGCTGCTGGTGGTCGACTGCCTGGGCACGCTGCTCGGGCTTGCGATGGAGACGGCGTGGGAGGCCTGCACGGGTGGCGAGGTGCTGGCGGACGCAGGTGAGACTGCTCCCGCGGGCCTTGAGGCGGCGCTGGATCGGGCATTCGAGCCGACGCTCACGTGGCTGCTGTCGCGTATAGGGGACACGATCGTGGTGACCAACGAGGTTGGCGGCGGCGTCGTTCCCGCGTACCTCAGCGGACGGATCTTTCGCGATGCGCTGGGGCGTGCCAACCGCAGGATAGTGGATCGCGCCGAATCGGCGTACTTGTGTGTGGCGGGTCGACTGGTTGACTTGAGCGTGCTGCCGCAGACGGCGCCATGGCCTGAGGACTGACACACTTCTCCTTTGCGAACCAACGAAAGGAACTTCGTGAGTTTCTCTCACACCTTTGAGAATCAGCTTGCCGAGGTTATCGCCTCGGTCATGGTGACGGATCCAGCCGCCGAGACCCGTGCACGGGAACGTCTTGACAGTCTCGCCAAGCCTCCTCGCTCGCTTGGACGTCTTGAGCGGATTGCCGCACAGGTCGCACGCATCCAGAACACCGACCGGCCGAGCGTCGCGAAGAAGACGATTCTGCTCATGGCAGGCGATCATGGCGTTGTCGCCGAGGGGGTCGCTCCCTACCCGCAGGACGTCACCTGGCAGATGGTCGCGAACTTCATCGGTGGCGGCGCGGCGATCAATCAGATCGCCCAGACTGTCGGCGCGCAGGTCGAGGTCTTCGACGTCGGCGTGGTGCGCGACCTCGCCGATACCCCCGGCATCCGTCACACCAACGTCGCGCATGGCACTGCGAACATGGCGGCCGGTCCGGCCATGACGCGTGAAGAGTGCGCGCAGGCGATGCTCGTCGGCGTTGAAGCGGTCCGCGAAGCTGCGGAGCAAGGTTTCACGCTCATCGGCACCGGTGAGATGGGGATCGGCAACTCGACTGCAGCCGCGGCGCTGACCGCCGCATTCACCGGGATGGCGCCGGAAGCGGTCGTCGGGCGCGGTACGGGGCTTGACGATACAGGTGTCGCGCACAAAGCGTCGGTCGTCCGGCGAGCACTCGAAGTCAACGGTATCGGTACTCTGGACACGCTTGGCGTGCTCGCCGCGGTTGGGGGCCTTGAGATCGCAGCCCTGGCCGGAGTCGTGCTCGGCGCTGCCGAGGAGGGCGTGGCCGTCGTGAGCGACGGTTTCATCGCGAGCTCGGCGACGCTTGCGGCCGTTGCGCTGTGTCCCGCCGCGCGCGACTACGTGTTCCCGTCACATCTTTCGGCCGAGCCCGGGCATCGCGCGGTGCTGGATCATCTCGAATTGACCCCTGTGTTCGATCTGGACATGCGACTGGGTGAGGGAACCGGCGCTGCGCTCGCGATGGGCGTGATCGATGCTGCTTGCAGGATGATGTCGGGCATGGCCACGTTCGCAGAGGCCGGCGTAGACGAGGCTTAAAGGAGTAGGACGCGAATGGCGACTGAGCATCCTCTGCGCGATGCGGGTTTGGCGCTGTCGTTGCTGACGGCCATTCCGACGCGCGCAGGTTGGCCGGAGGACGGGCGAGTGCAGAGCGCGGCGTGGTTCCCGGCCGTCGGATTGTTGCTCGGCATCGCAGGGTACGGCGCTGCGAAGCTAGCCGCGCTCGCCGGTGGAGCGCTGCGCGCCCCCCTTGTTGTCGCTGGCTGCATCGTTGTGGCGTGGGCGCTGGTTACGCGCCTCTTACACTGGGACGGCCTGGCCGATGTTGCCGACGGTTTTTGGGGTTCGCACGATACGGCTCGCCGTCTGGAGATCATGTCAGACAGCCACACGGGCGCCTTTGGGGCAACCGTGCTCTCGCTGACGGCGATCCTGCAAGTCGCCGCGATTGCCGCGATCCTCTCGGCGTCTCATGAATCGGTTCTGATCGTCGTTCCGGCGTTCGCGCGGTTCTCGGCGACGATGGCCGCATGGCTCGGCAAGCCTGCGCGCCCAGGCGGGCTGGGGCGCTCGGTGATGGGCGCTCCTACGCCGCTTTCGCTCGCTATCGTGGGGCTCACGGTCGCGATAGCGTTCGCGGTCCTGTGGTTCGGCTTCGGCGTGACGGGTGCCGTTCTCGGCGGACTTGGGATGCTCCTGGCTCTCGCAATCCCGCATGTCCTTTCGGAGCGTTTCGGCGGCGTCACGGGCGATGTCATGGGCGCGAGCGTCCTGCTCACCGAGACAGTGCTGCTTGTCGCTTTCGTGCTGGCGGTGGTGTAAAGCCATGGCCGATACCACCATCCTCATCATCCGACATCCCGAGACCGAAGCCAACGTGGCCGGCCGGTTTGTGGGCCGCGGTACCTCTCCGTTCACAGCGGAAGGGGAGCTGCAGGCACGCCGTCTGTCGGCTGTCATCGCCAGGTTTGCACCCGCCTCCGTGTGGTCGTCTCCTCTGGAACGCGCGCTGGTGGTGGCATCGGATGCCGCGAAGCTGACCGGCGTGCCGTTGCGCCGCGACGATCGTCTGATGGAGATCGACTTCGGCCTCGCCGAGGGAAAGACGTATGCCGAGATCGAAGCAGCCGGCTTGAAGTTCAACTATCGGTCGATGGACGAACCGGTGGCACCGGAAGGGGAGTCACGACACTCGCTGGGGCGGCGTGTGGCATCGATCGCGACCGAGTTGGTGGAGAATGGAAACCGCGTGGCAATAGTCACCCACGCGGGCGTATTCCGTGTGCTTCTCGTGCAGTTGCTCGGACTCTGTGCCGACGACATCTGGGCGTTTCAGATACATAACGCCCAAGTTGCCACGGTCCGGATCATTGACGGACACGGCATGCTCGTCGAATTCGTGCGGGCATAGGATCGAGCGCCACGGCGGATACGGTTGCCTCCTCGTCGCTGACCTGCGACAATCGTCCGCACCACGTACCCACCGGCACGGCGTACGGACGGAAGGACTCATGATGGACTGGGACGCGCTCATACGACCGGAACTCACGCCGATGACGCCGTACGCTCCCGGCCTGCGCGCGAGTGAAGTGCGCGAGCGATCCGGCTGCGATGTGATCCACAAACTCTCCAGCAATGAGAACCCTTATGGCCCGGTGCCGCGCGCCATCGAAGGCATGCGCGCCGTGCTCCCTCACCTGAACCGTTACCCCGAAGGCGGTTCGCGCGCCCTCAAAGGCCGTCTCGCCGAGCATCTCGGCGTCGATGAGCGCTATCTCGTGACCGGCTCCGGCAGCAACGAGCTTTTGCGTATCATCGCGCAGTGCGTTTTGCGCCCCGGCGACGAGTGCGTCTTCGCGTGGCCGAGCTTCGTCGTCTATCCGATGTCGACTCAGCTCATGGGTGCTACGGCAGTGATGGTTCCCCTTACCGACGGTGAGACTCACGACCTTCCCGCCATGCTCGCGGCGATCACCGAGCGCACGAAGCTCGTCTTCCTCTGCAACCCCAACAACCCGACAGGCACAATCTACTCGCGAACTGCGTTTGAGGACTTCCTTGCGAAGGTGCCGGAGCATGTGCTGGTGGTCGTCGACGAGGCCTACTTCGAATACGCGACCTCTCCCGAGATGCCCAACGGGCTCAACTACTTCGACGGCACGCGTCCTATCGCCGTCTTGCGCACGTTCTCGAAGATTTACTCGCTTGCGGGCGCGCGCGTCGGTTACGGCGTGCTGCCGGAGCCGCTCGTCGCTGCAGTCGAGAAGGTCCGCGAGCCGTTCAACTTGAACACCGTCGCGCAGATTGCTGCGTACTACTCGCTCGATGACGTGGCCGAAGTCGAACGCCGCAGGCGCGAAAATCAGGAACAGAAGACGTACCTGTATTCGTGCTTCGATCGGCTCGGCGTTGCGTACGTGCCGTCGGAAACGAACTTCGTCTATGTCCTGACGGAGAAGCCGGTCGAAGTATTTGAGGCGCTCCTTGCCGAAGGCGTGATCGTTCGCGACTTCGGTACGTCGCAGGCATTGCGGGTCGGTATCGGGACCCCAGGCGACACGGACGCCACCGTCGCGGCTTTTGAAGCCACCGTCGCGAAGCTTGGCTCGATCTAGGGAAGCACCCTTTCAAGCGGGCTTTGCGGCGGAATGCAAACGACCGCTTAACAACGCGAAGCGACAGGGGTGAGCACATGCTGGTAGTCATGAGGGACCATGCGTCCCAGATGTCCATAGATCACGTAGTCGAGCTCTTGCACGAAGCCGGTGCCGAGGCGCATCTGTCTCAGGGCCAAATCAAGACCATTATTGGAGTCATCGGTCCGCGCGAGGTCATCTACACGCTCGATCTTGAGGGTCTACCCGAGGTCGAGGAAGTCATCAGGGTCCTCAAGCCGTACAAGCTCGTGACCCGCGATTTCCAACCCGAGGACACCGTCATCCGGATCGGCCGCGCGACAGTCGGCGGCGGTGCATTCGCGATGATCGCCGGACCCTGCTCGATCGAGTCCGAGGAGCAGATGATGTCGGCCGCTCGTGAAGTCGCCGCGGCCGGAGCTACGATGCTGCGCGGCGGCGCGTACAAGCCGCGATCGAGCCCGTACGCGTTCCAGGGTATGGGCCTTGAGGGCCTCAAACTCCTGCGTGCGGCCGGCGACATGGTGAACCTGCCGGTTGTCACCGAGGTACTCGACGTGCGCGACGCCGAGACGGTCGGCGAGTGGGCCGACGTGCTCCAGGTCGGCGCCCGCAACATGCAAAACTTCATGATGCTTGAGGAACTGGGCAAGATGAACCGGCCGGTGCTGCTCAAGCGGGGACTTTCGGCGACGATTGAAGAGACGCTTTCTGCCGCCGAATACGTGCTCAAGGGTGGTAACCGCGACGTAATGGTGTGTGAGCGCGGCATCCGCACGTTCGAGACCTACACGCGCAATACGCTCGATCTTGCGGCGGTGGCGGCGTTCAAGACGCTTACGCACCTGCCTGTGATCGTGGACCCGTCGCACTCCACAGGCCGCCGAGACCTTATCGTGCCGATGACGCGCGCCTCGGTTGTTGCGGGCGCAGACGGCGTGATGGTCGAGGTTCACCCGGACCCTGAACGCGCACGCTGCGACGGGCCGCAGTCCTTGAAGCCGGCGGACTTCACCGAGCTGATGAAGCGGGTCACGCCGCTCGTGGCTCTGGAAGGCAAACACATGGGAGTCGACGAATGAGCGTCGGAGGCTTTTCTCGCATCGCTGTCATCGGCGTCGGGTTGATCGGCGGGTCGCTCGCGGCGGCGCTCAAGCGGCTGCCGGATGCGCCGCGTGTGGTCGGCATCGACTCGGATACGGCGGCGCTTCGCTACGCCGTCGAGCACGGCATCGTGGATGAGGGCGCACCAGCGGACGATCCCCGGGTTGCCGAGTGGCTCGGCGCCGAGGGCGTCGATCTTGTGGTGCTGGCCACGCCCGCACAGTACGTGCGCGAGTGGCTTCGGGTGCTGGGCTCGGCGGGGTATCGCGGCGCAGTGACCGACGTCGCCTCCACGAAGGCCGGCGTGCTTGCGGCCGTGCGCGAGGAGCTGGCGGATCCGTCGCAGTTCGTCGGCGGACACCCAATGGCCGGCAGTGAAAGATCCGGCATCACCGCGGCGCGCGCCGACCTCTTCGACGGCGCGTACTGGCTGCTTACGCCCTCGCACAACACCGATCCCGACCTGTTCAGCGCTGTCTACGCGCTCATCGCCGCCATCGGCGCGCGCGTGATCTCGGTCGACGCGGCCGCGCACGACGAGGCTGTCGCGATCGTGAGTCACGTCCCACACGTCACCGCAGCGGCACTGGTCGGTCTCGCGGCGGCTCACTCTGGCGAGCGCGGCGAGCTCATGCGGTTGGCCGCAGGTGGCTTCAAAGACACCACACGCATCGCCGCTGGCAGCGCGGAGTTGTGGACCGGCATCTGCCTCGACAACGCCACCGCACTTGCCGAGGGGATCGAGGAGCTGCGCGAACGGCTCGGCTCGTTTGAGGCGCTTGTGCGCGCTCGTGACGCAGCCGCCATTCGCGAGTGGCTTTCCTCGGCATCGGAAATCCGCAGGTCTTTGCCCAGCCAGTGGGTACCGGCGACTTCCCGGCTCCTCGAACTCGCGGTGCCGATGCTGGACCGCCCCGGTCAGGTCGCCGAGATCACCAGTGCGGTTTCGCGCGTAGGAGGCAACATCGAAGGGATCGACATCGATCACCAGAGTGAAGATACGGCTGTGCTCGTGCTGGTGCTCACCGATGAGGGCGACATGGGTGGTCTGCTTGAGGACCTGATGTCGCGCGGTTACGAGCCACGCCTAACCCCGCTTGAAGCGGCAGGGGAGGACGCATGATCGCGTCATTCGGACCCGGGTCGAACCCTCTGTGCGGCGAAGTGCACGTACCCGGAGACAAGTCGCTGTCGCATCGCGCGGTGTTGTTCTCGGCGATGGCCGAAGGTGTGACGCGGGTGGCGGGCGTGCTTAACTCGGCAGACGTGCGATCCACCATCCGGGCGGTGACTTCGCTTGGCGCTCACGTCATGCTGGAGAGCCAGCCGGATGGGTCGCTCGCCGGCACCATCGAGGGCTGGGGAGAGCGCGGGCCGCAGGCGGACTCGGGCCTTACGATCGACTGTGGAAACAGCGGGACGACTGCGCGCCTACTGATGGGGGTTCTCGCAGGGTGGCCGATGACGGTGACCCTGACCGGTGACGAATCGCTGTCGAAGCGTCCCATGCGTCGAGTCATTCGACCGCTCGAACAGATGGGCGCGACCTTTGAGATGAACTGCGCGGCGTGCGGCGTGAACTGGACGCTTCCGCTGGCGATAAGGGGCAGTGACGCCCTGGAGCCGATCGCATACGAGTCCCCGGTCGCTTCGGCGCAGGTGAAGAGTGCGATTCTTCTCGCGGGACTTCGCGCACATGGCCGTACGAAAGTCGTCGAGCCGAAACAGAGCCGAGACCACACCGAGTTGCTGCTTCCCGTGTTCGGGGTCGACGTCGAGGTGGAGCGGGACACCTGCTCTGCCGCGGTGGAAGGACCGGCGACTCTGCACTCGGCGGGTGAGATCGTAGTGCCCCGCGATCCCTCTTCGGCAGCGTTTCTGACAGTGGCCGCCCTGGTGGTTGCCGGCAGTCATGTCACGCTGCCGGGGGTCTCGCTCAATGAGACGCGCACGGGCTTCCTCCGTGTGCTCGACCGGATGGGTGCCCGGATCGAGGTCGTGCCGTGGCCTCAGACGGGTGCCGAGCGGGTGGGAGAGATCGTAGTGCGGCACACACCGGTGCTTGCTGCGACCACTGTCTGTGCAGGAGAGGTGCCGTTCCTGATCGACGAGGTGCCGATTCTGGCCCTCGTGGCGACTCAGGCGCACGGCGAAACCCGGTTTGAAGGAGTCGGCGAGTTACGCGTGAAGGAGTCCGACCGGCTGGCGGCGATTGTTGACGGGCTGACCGCTCTGGGCGCGGTGGCTTCTGCAGAAGACGATACGCTTATCGTTGTGGGGCCGTCCCGGTTGCGGAGCGCTTCGCTCGATTCCCTGGGCGATCACCGTCTCGCCATGACCTGGGCTGTCGCGGGATTTGTTGCCGACGGAGCGGTCACCGTACAAGACTTCGACGCCGTCTCCGTGAGCTACCCCGATTTTGCTCGTGACATCGCATTACTCCAGGCCGAAGCAGGCACCTGACTCTTCTGCGCGTGATACGATACAGAACCGAAAGCCACCTCGCCGAAAGCGACCTGAAACCACGATGATCATAGCGATCGACGGCCCGGCTGGTTCCGGCAAGTCAACCGTAGCGAAGAGGGTAGCTGCACAACTCGGCTTCTGCTATCTGGATACGGGCGCCATGTATCGCGCAGTCGCCGTTCGCGCGCTTGACGAGGGAATCGCGCTTGCCGATGAGGGCGCTGTCACTCGTCTGGCGCGACGCGATTCGATTGAATTCGTGCCGGAGAGGGGGTCGTGTGCGTCCAAGGTGTTGATCGCTGGGACGGACGTCACATCGGCGATCAGAATGCCTCGGATCGACGAGGCCGTGAGCGTCGTCGCACGCATACCTCACGTGCGCGAGGCGTTGGTTGATCAGCAGCGCGAACTCGCTCGGATCGGTAACGTCGTGATGGAGGGCCGTGACATCGGTACGGTCGTGTTCCCCGACGCTGAACTGAAGGTCTTTCTCACAGCGGCGCCTGAAGAGCGTGCACGTCGCCGAGCAGCGCAGCAGAAGGCCAGCGGGATGCAGGTCGCACAGTCGGATGTCAGGGACGCGATCGAGAGACGCGACGAGATTGACTCGACACGCGAACACTCGCCGCTGACGTCGGCCGATGATGCGGTGGAAATCGATACCACTGGCGTGTCTCTCGAAGAAGTTGTTGACCGTATCGTATCGCTAGCAAAGGAGCGTCAGCCATGAGTGCCCCGCCACTGGGAAGCCGTGCAGAAGGTCCCGGAGCGCCCAAATGGCGTTTCGCACACTTTGTGCAATCGACGATCGCCACGCTTCTGCTAGTGATATACCGAGTGCGGGTCGAGGGCGTGAAGAACCTTCCTGCCAAGGGAGGCTACATCCTCGCCGGCAACCATGTCAGCTACCTCGATCCGGCCTTGTTGTGGTCGTGCGTGCCGCGACCCACACACTTCATGGCCAAGGCGGAGTTCTGGTCCTCGCCCCTGATGGGTTGGGGGCTTTCCCGGCTTTGGGCGTTTCCCGTTCGCCGCGGCGAGAGCGATCGTGAGGCCATCACTCGCGCGACAACCCTCCTGAAGGCCGGCGAGCCGGTGGCCATATTCCCCGAGGGCACGCGCAGGCGGCCCGGAGACGAGGATGAGACCGTCTCGGCGCACCTCGGTGCGGCTTTCATAGCGATGCATGCCGGTGTGCCGGTGATCCCGGTCGGGATCTCGGGTACCGAGAAAGCCCTTCCGGCCGGCGCGCGGATCCCGCGCTTCCCGCAGGTGCGCATCAGCTTCGGCAAGCCGGTCTCACCATCGCGATTCAAAGATGGCGAGCGCAAGGAACGCATGGAGGCTATGACCGCCGAGATCATGAAGCGTATCGGCGAGGAGCGCGACAAAGCGGGAGTGGTGTGAGCGTGCGCGTCGAGGTCGCAAAATCTGCGGGCATCTGCTACGGAGTTGAGCGCGCCCTCAGGATGGCCGCACAGGCCGCGGAGAGCGGCGCTGCGGTTCACACGCTCGGTCCCCTGATCCACAATCCTCAGGCCGTCTCGGCGCTCAAAGACCAGGGCGTCGGAGTTGCCGAGACTCTCGACGATGCCGCCGAGGGGATTCTCGTCATCCGTTCTCACGGCGTGGAGCCGGCGATCATCGAGGCAGCACGCAAGCGCGGGCTCGACGTCGTCGACGCGACGTGCCCTCACGTCAGCAAGGCGCATGAGGCCGCCGCGGAACTCCTCAACGGCGGGTACACGATCGTCATCGTCGGGGAAGCCGAACACCCCGAGGTCGAGGGCATTCTGGCGCACGCGGGCGGCTCGGCCTTGGTGGTCTCCTCGGCGTCAGAGCTTCCGGAGCGCATGCCCAGCGCGCGCGTGGGCATCGTCGTGCAGACCACGCAGTCTGCGAGGCGCTTGAACGAGGTCGTCGCAGCGATCCTGCCAAAAGTCAGCGAACTGCGCGTCTTCAACACGATCTGCGCCTCGACCGGCAAACGCCAAAGGGCGGCCGAAGAGCTTGCCTGCGACGTGGACGTCATGATCGTTGTCGGTGGGCACAACTCGGGTAACACGACCCGCCTCGCCGAGATCTGCGCCGAAGTCAACGCCCACGTGCATCACGTAGAGACGCCGGACGAGCTCGACGTCTCGTGGTTTGAAGGAGCCGAGTCGGTGGGTGTAACAGCGGGCGCATCTACGCCTGACGAACAGATGCAGGCCGTCGTGCACGCCATTCGAGCGATCGGATAGCGGTCGTGCCCGCGCGTGCCGACTATGGTGGCAAAACGCTACTGAAGCGAGGCGGCGGTATGATCGCCGCCGTCGATGTGGGCAGCCCGGCGGCGCTTGCAGGACTCACTCCGGGGGACATTCTCGCGCACGCCGATGACCAACCGTTGCGCGACGTGATCGACTGGCAGTGGCTGGCCGACAACGCGAGTGTCACGGTCGAGGTGGCAGGGGAGCCCGCGCGTCGCACCACGCTCACGCGCGAAGCAAGCCAGACGTGGGGCGTCACATTCGCCGACACCGTCTTCGACGGCGTACGCACCTGCCGCAACAACTGCGCATTCTGTTTCATGACGCAACTCCCCAAAGGCCTGCGTCCGGCGCTCTACCTTCGCGACGACGATTTCCGGCTGTCGTTTCTGCAAGGCAACTTCATAACTCTCACCAACCTCTTCGACGCCGATCTCGGCCGCATCGCCGAGCAGTTCCTCTCACCGCTCTACGTCTCGCTCCATGCGATCGACCGCGATGTGCGCGCCGCACTCGTCTGTGCGCAGGAGGACCGTGCGCTCGAGAGATTCGACGAACTCCTGGATGCCGGGATCGAGATGCATGTGCAGATCGTCCTGGTTCCCGGCATCAACGACGGTCCTGTTCTTGAGCGAACGCTCACCTGGCTCGCCGAGCGCGAGGGCGTGCTCTCGGTCGGCGTCGTTCCGCTCGGCTACACGGCGCATCAGGAGCGGTTCTCGGGTTCGTTTGAGAGTGCGCAAGCAGCACGAGCCGTGATCGCGCAGGTGACTCCGTGGCAGGAAGCCTTCCGCAAGCGAGACGGCATCACATGGCTCTACCTTGCCGATGAGTTCTACCTCAACGCCGAGGTCGACATTCCCCCCGCCCGGTACTATGACGACTTCCCGCAGTATGAAAACGGCATCGGCCTCGTCCGCAGCTTCATCGACGATTCCTTCGAGCTGCACGATCAGTTCGAAGACGCAGTCTTGCGCCTTCAAGGGCATCCGGCGGTAACGCTCGTCAGCGGCATGCTCTTCGCTCCCGTACTTGAACGGCTTCTCGCCGAGACCGACCCGCACGCCCATATTCAAGTCCTCGCGGTCGAGAACAGGTTCTTCGGAGGCAATGTGAGCGTTACAGGACTCCTGGTCGGAAGCGACCTCGTGCCCGCGATCACGGAGCAGGCACAGGGCGCGATAGTGCTCGTTCCCGACGTCGTCGTGAATGCCGACGGGCTTCTGCTTGACGACGTCCCCGCCTCGCAGCTGGGTACTCTCTCAAGGAAAGATGTTCGTCTGGTATCCTGTGACGCTGCCGGGTTGCTCTCGGCGCTACGAACCGCAGCGGAAGTACCCGCTTCCAACCCAGAGGAGTGATGCGCCCATGGCGCTACCAATAGTCGCAGTCGTCGGCCGGCCCAACGTTGGCAAGTCGACGTTGGTCAACCGTCTGACGCAGACCACTGACGCCATCGTTCACGAAGCGCGCGGTGTTACGCGTGACCGCAGCTACCATCAGGCCGACTGGAACGGTGTGGACTTCCTCCTCATCGACACCGGCGGTATTGAGAGCGGCAACATCGACAAGTTCCAGTCTTCGATCCGTGCTCAGGCACTCATGGCCGCCGAGGAAGCCGACGTCATAATCCTTCTGGTCGACGGCAAGACGGGCCTCACGCCCGATGACATGGAGGTCGCGCGAGTGCTGAAGCGCTCAAGCCGGCCCGTGTTCCTGGCTGTGAACAAGATGGACACACCCAACCGCGAAGACGAGGCGTTCGAGTTCTGGAATCTTGGCCTCGGGCAGCCTTGGTCGGTCTCGGCAACTCACGGTCACGGCACCGGAGACCTGCTGGACGAGATCGTGAAAGCCCTGCCTGTCACCACGGGCGAGCCTGAGGACGAGACCAAGGCCATCGACGTCGCCATCATCGGCCGTCCGAATGCTGGCAAGTCTTCGCTCCTGAACCGCATGTCCGGCGTTGACCGAGCAATCGTTTCGGACGTGGCGGGCACAACGCGCGACGCGATCGACCTGTTGGTTGAGCGCGACGAACGCGCATTTCGCCTCGTGGACACCGCCGGCATCCGACGCAAGGCCCTCATCGACGCCGATGTCGAGTACTACGGCTTCGTGCGCGCAATGCGGGCGATCGACCGCGCGCAGGTGGCGCTGCTGGTCATCGACTCCACGATCGGACTGACCGATCAGGACCAGCGTGTGGCCAACTTCGCGCTTGAGCGTGGCTGTGCCATCATCGTTCTGCTGAACAAGTGGGACGCGCTTGAGACCCAGGAAGCCAAAGATGCGATCGCCGAGAAGATCACCGACCGCTTGGGATTCATCAGCTTTGCACCGGTGCTTCGCATCAGCGCCCTGACCGGCAAAGGTGTTGATCGCATCTGGGATGCGATCGCAACCGTGTACGCAAACTACATGCAGGAGATCTCCACGAGCCGCCTGAACAAGATGCTCACTGAGATGAGGGACTTCGGTCACACTGTCAACAAGAACGGCATGACACTGCGTGTGAACTACGTCACACAGACTCGCACGGCGCCCCCAGGCTTCACCTTCTTCGCGAATCACCCGATACTTGCCGACGACAACTTCCGGAGGTACGTCGAAAACCGGATGCGAGACGCGTTCGACCTGCTCGGCACCCCAATCATCCTGAAGTTCCGCAAGAAGGATTAGGCAGTGGACTGGCTACTCGTCGCACACTTGGTGGCTCTGGCCGTTGTGGCGTATCTGCTTGGTGGGATGCCATCGGCCCTCATCATAGGCAAGATCTTCTACCACGTTGATGTGAGGCAGCACGGCTCGGGGAACCTCGGTGCGACCAACGTACTCCGGACATTGGGCGCAAAGGCGGCGATCGGCACCGCCGTCGTGGACATAGGCAAAGGCGCCGCGGCCGTGGGGCTCGCAATGCTCTTTGTCAGCAGCGGCCAATTCGGTCTCATTGCACGGGAGTGGGCAATGATCCTTGCGGCAATCTGCGCCGTTGCTGGACATTCGTACTCTCCTTACATTCGGTTCGCGGGAGGGAAGGGTGTGGCAACGACCGGCGGCGCGTTATTAGTGCTCAGCCCGTGGGCGCTGCCGTGGATCTTCGCGCTATGGCTCGCACTGTTGTTTTCGACTCGAATCATGTCGCTGGCATCGATACTTGCTTTGGCCGCCTATCCTCTGGCATGCGCACTTGTCTACCCGCGCGACTGGCCTCGGCTGATCTTCGCACTGGCTGTTGCCGCAATCGTCATTTGGCGGCATCGAAGCAATATCGGCCGTATCTTCAGGGGCGAAGAAAATAGGATATCCTTCAAAGAGCGTGGCAGCGTCGCGAAAAGGATGAAAGGGGGCTCCTGATGAAGGTTGCCGTTATCGGAGCCGGTTCCTGGGGGACAGCCGTCTGCTGGCTGCTGGGAGGCAAAGGCCACGACGTTCAGCTGTGGGCGCGTGAAGCCGATATCGCCGAGGGCGTGAATGCCGAGCACCGCAACCCCATCTATCTCCCCGAGGTCATTCTCGCGCCCAACGTGGTTGCCGGCACCGATATCGAAAGCGTTCTGTCCGGCGCCGAAGCCGTGGTCATGGTCACGCCGTCGATCGGCGTGCGCGGTACCGCCGAATCCATGGGTCCGTACCTGCCTACCACCACGCCTGTCATCGTTCTGTCCAAGGGCGTCGAGGGCGGCACGAAAATGCTGATGACGGAGGTTCTTGAGGACGTTCTCGGCAGACGAGAGCGCATCGCCGGCCTTTCGGGCCCCAATCACGCCGAAGAAGTCAGCCGCGGTGTCCCCTCTGCGACGGTCGTCGCTGCGTATGACGAGAGCGTCGGTCGCCTGTTTCAGGACATCTTCATGACCCGCTCATTCCGCGTCTATACCAATCCCGATGTGGTGGGCGTTGAGTTGTGTGGTGCGAGCAAGAACGTCATCGCGCTCGCGGCGGGCATTTCCGACGGCTTGGGCTACGGAGACAACACCAAAGCCACTCTGATGACTCGCGGGCTGGCGGAGATGAGCCGGCTGGGTCGCGCTCGCGGCGCCAACCCGCTCACGTACATGGGTCTTGCAGGCATGGGAGATCTCATCGCGACGTGTACTTCGCGTCACTCACGCAACCGGGCGCTGGGCGAGCTGGTCGCAAAGGGCGGCTCGATGGAGCAGTTCTACGAGCAGACTCACATGGTCGCCGAGGGCGCGCTGGCTTGCATCACCGTAGATGAGCTGGGGAAGAGCGAAGGTCTCGAACTGCCGATAACCCAGCAGGTTCGAGCGATCCTGTACGAAGGAGTGCAGGTCACCAACGCCGAGGACGCTTTGCTCGGCCGTGAAGCTCGTGACGAACTGCATGGACTTGGACTTGTGGAGGACTAGTGCGCACGACGACACGAGGGGGAACCGTGCTGCCTGAAGGGATCCTGATCGCTCCGTCGATCTTGTCGGCGGACTTCGCCCGTCTTGCCGATGCAATCCAGCTCGCCGAGGGCGGTGGGGCCGATCTGATACACGTGGACGTCATGGACGGACATTTCGTCCCCAATCTCACTATAGGCCCGCCGGTTGTGGCCGCTATCAAGCGGGTAGCCACCAAGCCTGTTGATGTCCACCTGATGATCGACAATGTTGACGACACGATCGGCTGGTATCTCGACGCCGGTGCCGACATCATTTCGGTGCACGCCGAGGGCACTCATCACCTGCACCGGGTCATTCAGCGCATTCGTTCAGCGGGTGTGTCGCCGGCGGTAGCACTGAATCCTGCCACGCCCGTCGATGTCCTGCGCGACATCATCGCCGACGTCGATATGGTGCTCCTTATGAGCGTGAACCCGGGATTCGGCGGGCAAGCATTCATTCCGAGGACGGCCGCCAAGATCCGCGAGTTGACGGCGCTGTGCGAGCAGGAGAGCGCGCATCCGCTCATCCAGATTGACGGCGGCATCACGGCTGAGACTGCGCCGATCGTCGCTGCGGCGGGCGCCCGCTGCCTCGTCGCCGGAAATGCGGTGTTTGGCACTCCGGACGTTGCGTCGGCGATCCGAGCTATTCGCGAGGCGGCCGAGATCTAGCTGACTACCGGCCGGTTTTGGACCAATGCGAGCGAACTAGGCGAGGGGGAAGCATGTTCACAGGACTCATCGAAACCCGAGGCTCCGTCACGGCGGTGCAGGCGGTGTCCGGCGGCGTTCGGTTGCAGGTCTATGCACCGGATTTTGGTCGAGACATGGCAATGGGCGATTCGATCTGTGTGGATGGTGTCAGCCTCACGGTGTCGCAGTTCCAACGTGGTGCCTTCGTCGCCGACGTGAGCGGCGATATGCTGGATCGCACGACGCTCAGCGATCTGAGGAGCGGATCAACCGTCAATCTTGAGCGCGCACTTCGGTTCTCCGACCGTATGGGTGGGCATATGGTCACCGGTCACGTCGATGGCGTGGGTAGACTTGTCATGCGCCAGGCCGCCGGTAACTCGACGATATATACGTTCCACATGCCTCCCGCACTGATGGAATACATCGTGCCGAGAGGTTCGCTTGCTGTGGACGGCATCTCGCTGGCTGTCGCGCAGGTTCGCGGCGAGGGATTCTCGGCTGCTGTCATTCCGCAAACGGAGGAGAGCACCACCCTTAGAGACAAGCCCATCGATTCGATGGTCAACATCGAGGTGGACATCATGGCCCGGTACGTCAAACGCTTCGTAGACCTCTACGCTCGAACTGGCGCGGAAGGTCCGGAAACCACTCGGCGCGGACTTGGCGATGCGCTTCGCGAGTTCAGAGAAGGTCGATAGCCGAATACGGCATGCATACAGTGAGAGGCCCGGCCGCTGCGACTGCACCTGCCGGGCCTCTAGCGCATCAGGCACAGTGGGTTCTCGCCGCCAGCGGCTGTCAACCATGAACCTTGCTCCCACACTTCTGTCTCGCAAAACGAGACGGGGCGCTATCTTAGCCGACTGGGTTGTCCGTCTACAAGAACGGCACGGGACCATCTGACAAACGGTCCGATACATGTCACGACAGGCTACCATCGGGCGACAACAGGACGTATCGACAACCGATTCATCGTGCGATGCCCGTGAGATTCGGCACACCGATCAGCCGAATTCTGAAATCTGAGTGCCTCAGTGGGAATAGACCATCACAGAGATTTGACACGCCCCATCCAAGGGGTATCATACAATCATTACTGAGTTAGTAGGAATTGCCAGCAGAGGGGATACCTGTGAGATTGACCGCAAAGAGCGAGTATGGGTTGCTTGCCGCGATCGACTTGGCCTGTACTCATGGCGCTGGCCCGGTGAGTGCACGTGAGATCGCCGAGCGCAGGAACATTCCGCCCCGCTTCCTCGAGCAACTGCTCGTCTTGCTTCGCCGCTCGGGTATCGTGACCGCAGTCCGCGGGGCACATGGCGGGTTTGCACTGACTCGAGACCCCGAGTTGGTCACCGTGCTTGATGTTGTTCAGGCACTCGAAGGCCCCCTAACCTCAAGCGTATGCGATAGCGAACGCGATGAGATCTGCAGCTGCAGCGGATCGTGTGCTGCAGCTCCGGTGTGGGCGCGAGCGACCGATGCACTCAGGGACGTTTTCGCGACGACGACGCTGGCATCACTGGCCTCCACGCAAGGTTTGTTGGACCAGAGCAAAGGTACTCCGCAAGACAAGGAGCAGTCATGAACACCGTGTATTTCGATTGTGCCGCCACGACACCGGTTGATGAACGTGTGGTCGCCGAGATGCTGCCATTTTTCACCGAGAGGTTCGGCAATGCGAACTCACTCTACGGGCTTGGCCGTGACGCATATCGGGCGCTTGAGGATGCACGTGAGCGCGTAGCTGCCTCAATCGGGGCTGCAACTCCAGAAGAAATCATCTTCACCAGCGGCGGAACCGAGTCCGACAACGCCGCACTTCTCGGTATTCTGTCAAGAATCGCGCCGGACGGCGGGGCACATCTCATCGTCTCGGCGTATGAGCATCATGCCGTGTTGGAGCCCGCTCACCACCTTGAGCGTCTCGGCTATGAGGTCACGATCCTCAAGCCGAGAACCGACGGTCATGTGTCACCGGAAGACCTGCGCGCAGCGATGAAGCCTAACACCAAGCTCGTGTCGATCATCCACGGAAACAACGAGATCGGGTCGATCAACCCGATGGCCGAGCTTGCAGTCGTCGCTCATGAGGGTGGCGCGCTGATGCACACAGATGCAGTCCAGACACTGGGCAAGATCCCGTTTGACGTTCAGGAACTCGGTGTGGATGCCGCATCGTTCTCAAGCCATAAGATCTATGGTCCGAAAGGGTTCGGGGCGCTGTACCTGAGGAAGCGCACCCCGTTTTCTCCGTTTATTCGAGGCGGAGGACAAGAGTCGAAGCGCAGAAGCGGCACTCAGAACACACCCGGCGCAGTCGGTTTCGCCAAGGCGCTCGAACTCTCGCTTCAAGGCCAGCAGGCTGAGATTGAGCGGCTCTCGCGTTTGCGCGACAGGCTGACTGACGGAGTCATATCCGCGCTTGAGAACACGCAGGCCACCGCGCCGGTGGGTCCTCGACTGCCCCACATAGCCTCGCTTCTCATCAACGGTGTCGAGGGCGAAGCCATGCTTCTGCAGCTCGACAACAAAGGAATTGCGGTTTCAACCGGCTCGGCATGCTCGTCGGGCTCTCTCGAACCCAGTCACGTGCTGTTGTCTATCGGCGTTCGTCAGGAAATCGCGCATGGGTCGCTTCGCCTGTCTCTGGGCCGTTTCTCGACCGAGGCCGATGTCGACTACTTCCTCGAGGTCTTTCCGCCCATCGTCGAGCGTCTGCGCCAGATGTCGCCTGTGTACGAGAGAATGTTTGGATCTGCTTCCCGCTAATGCATAGCGATCGTTGTTAGGAGACTTTACGTTGCAGTACACCGAGAAGGTCATGGAGCATTTCAATAACCCGCGTAACGTCGGAGTGATCGAAGACGCCGATGGAGTAGGGGAGGTCGGCAACCCTGTCTGCGGCGACATCATGAAGATCACCATCAAGGTTGACGACACGGACCATATCTCCGACGTCAAATTCCAGACGCTCGGGTGTGGCGCTGCCATCGCGACCTCATCGATCGTCACTGAACTTGCAAGAGGCATGTCTATTCAGGACGCCGTAGGCATATCGAAGCAGCAAGTTGCCGATGAGTTGGGTGGTCTGCCGGCCGCGAAGATGCACTGCTCGGTACTTGCCACCGACGGCCTCAAGGTCGCAGTCGACGACTACTTGGTCAAGCACGGGCGTGAACGCATTGCCGGCGAAGTGAAGTCGGCCGACCCAAACTTCGATCCTCATTCCGACGAGGACGAGCCACACGATGACGCCGAGGCATGCGGCCTGTGAGCATTCGCCCCGCTGACAGCGCGGGGAAAGGCGCGACGAAACGCGTCTTCGTCGCCATGAGCGGTGGAGTCGACTCGTCCGTATCGGCTGCCCTGCTCATCGAGCAGGGATACGACGTCACAGGCGTCACAATGCAGCTGTGGCCGTCATCGGAAGATGAAGGCGGCTGTTGCTCGGTTTCGGCCGTCCGGGACGCTCGGCGGGTGTGCGACCTCCTCGGAATACCGCACTATACCTTGAACTTTCGTGATGCTTTCGAGCGTGAGGTCGTTGGCCCGTTTGCCGACGATTACGCACGAGGGCTTACTCCCAATCCTTGCATCGTCTGCAACGATCGCCTGAAGTTCTCTGAGCTGCTCGCCAAGGTGTCGCTGCAGGGGGCCGGTTTCCTTGCTACAGGACACTACGCGCGAATCGTGCGCGAACCGGACGGGGTACCCAGGCTTGCGCGCGGCTTGGACCTGTGGAAGGACCAGTCGTACTTCCTCTACCGGCTCACACGTACTCAGTTGGAGCATGTTCTCTTCCCTGTGGGCGAATTTCACAAAGATGACGTTCGCGCGTATGCCCAGCGCCTCGGCCTCCACGTTGCAGAGAAGCCAGACAGCCAAGAGGTCTGTTTCGCGCCGGCTGGGGAGCACACTCGTGTCGTGCGCGAGAGAAGGCCCGATGCTCTGGTGCCCGGAGAGATCGTTGACGTCAACGGAAAACTTCTGGGCACGCACGAAGGGATCGCCAACTACACTGTAGGCCAACGCAAGGGGCTTGGCCTCAGCGGAGGGCCGTTCTATGTACTCGGCGTGGAGTTCGGAACAAACCGGGTCGTCGTCGGCCCGCGTGAAGCCTCGGCCATAACGCGGGTCGAGGCAGATGACATCGTCTGGGGCGGCGAGCCGACAGAGGATGTTGCCGCCGTCGTGCGATACCGCATGGAGCCACAGGCCGCGAAATCTTCAGTTGTGGGTGATACGCTTGACGTGGTGTTCGATTCTCCTCTTCTTGGAGTCGCTCCCGGCCAGGCCGTCGTATGCTATAGGGGAGACGTCGTGATCGGCGGAGGGACCATATGTCGCGCGAACTGACAGACTGCCACATTCATACGCGCCGGTGTGGCCACGCAGCCGGCACAGCGGAGGAATGCGTCCGCGTGGCCATCGAGCGAGGCCTATCGGGTATCGTCTTCACAGAGCATCTCGCGCTGCCGGAGGACCTCGATCCGTCTCGCACGCTGTCCATGAGGTCGGAAGAGATGAGTGATTACCTCGCCGAGATCGCCGCAGTTCGGGACTTGCATCCGGAGATTGCCATCGTGACCGGCCTTGAAGCCGACTATCTTCCCGGCCGTGCAGCACAGACGGCTGCGACCCTTAAGGAACTGCGTCTCCGCGGTGTAAGCGTCGTTTTGGGCAGTGTTCACTTTCTGGAAGACGGCTGGGCATTCGACGACCCCAGCCGAATCGCCGAATGGGATACCCGAAATATCGACTCGGTGTGGCGAGCCTACTTCGACCGGTGGTGCGGCGCGGCGCGCTCGGGGCTCTTCGACGTGATGGCGCACCCGGACCTGGTGAAGAAGTTCGGACACCGTCCGTCGTTTGACCCATGCGATCTCTACCGCGAGGCCGCAGCAGCCGCGTCAGAGGGCTGTGTACGGGTCGAGGTCTCATCGGCGGGGCTGCGCAAGCCGGTAGGAGAGATCTACCCCGCATTCGATCTGCTGCGCGCATTCCACCACGCCGGCGTGAGCGCGACTGCAGGATCAGACGCTCACGCGCCAAGTGAGGTAGGCGAAGGGATCTCAGAGGTCTACGACGCCATGGCGCGCGCAGGCTACGCGAGTGTCGCTTTTCCCGACGGCTCCGGAGGATGGAGGGAGTTGGCGCTGTGACAACCGTTCGCATCGCAGACATAGAGCATGCGCTCGCTCGGAATTTCCCACCGGAGTGGGCGGAGGACTGGGATCGCGTCGGACTACTCGTGGGCGATCCCGACCGGTTGGTTACGGGCGTGGTGTGCGCTCTCGACCCTACACGCGAAGCGCTCGCTGAGGCTGTCTCGCTCGGTGCCAATGTGCTTGTGACGCACCATCCGGCGTTCCTGACGTCTCCCGACCGGCTTGTGCCCAGCGACGGAGCAGCAGGCATTGTCTTCGCTTCGGTCGACGCCGGGGTCGCTCTCGTGAATGCGCACACCAATCTCGATCGCGCTCCGCGTGCCGGGCGACTCCTCGGCGAGTTGCTGGACCTCGTGCCCGAAGGACCCGTTGAGCAGGCGCCGATGCCGATGCTGCTCATCAGCGTCTTCGTGCCGCCCGAGAGCGCACAGGGCATCATCAGCGCGATGACCGCAGCCGGAGCAGGTCGTGTGGGCGACTATGTGGGTTGCGCGTTTACGTCCGCCGTCGGAGCCGGCGAGTTCACGGCTCCTGAGACTGGTACGCCCTACATTGGCTCACCGGGTGAACGATCCTCCGCAACCGAGGTGGAGGTACGCATGGTTGCGCCGAGAAGACACAGACTCGCCGTTCTGGCTGCCGCTCGATCGGCTCATCCGTACGAAGAGCCGGTCATCGTTGCCTTCGAGGCGGCGGTTCTTCGTTCGTCGGCGCGGATGGGAATGCTGTGTTGTACGCGGGAGCCGGTCCCACTCGGGCAGCTTGCCGATCGAGCACACAGCGTCTTTGGAGCCAGACCGCGGGTCTGGGGAAACCCTCACGCCGAGGTCGAGCGCGTCGTGACGGCAACAGGGTCAGGTGGGGGATTGATGAGAGATGTCCGCGCGAGCGGTGCGTCAGTCTTGATCGCCGGTGAGGTACGCTATCATGATGCCTTGGAAGCTGTCGGTTCAGGGCTTTCTGTGATTGAGCTTGGACACGACGTCTCAGAATGGCCGCTTGTCGATCTCCTGCGCGACGCGGTTCTGTCGGTTGCAGGCATCGACCAAAACGGAGTGCATGTTCTGCCAGCCATACCAGGGTGGTGGACCCCTTAAAGGAGATCCGGATGACTCAGGCTGCAGCACTGCTCGACCTTCAGGCCGTTGACCTGGAGATCCTCCGCAACAAGAAGCGTCTAGATGAACTGCCGGAGAAACAAGCGATCCTCGAATTGAGAGCGAAACAGCGTGAGGTAATGGCGTTGCATGCCAGAGCGGAGGTACTGCTCGGCAAGCTGCAGAAGGATCTCAAGGCTCACCAAGACGAGGTATTCATGCTCTCCGAGAAGATCAAGGGTGAACAGGCGAAGGTCTCGGCGTCTACGGATCATCGTGCCATCACCTCGATGACCCGGGAGATGGACGGGCTGAGACGCAGGCGGGACAAGCTGGAAGTCGAGGCCATAGCGCTCATGGAGCGCGTTGAAAAGGCGACCGGGCAGATCGGCACGATCGATGAAGCGCTTGAACAGCTCAAGACCAAGGATGCGGCGCTGGTAGAACGTTACAAAACGGTTGGAAGAGCGGCGCAGAGCGAAATCGCCGCACTCGAGGCGAGGCGCGCCGCACTCGCGAGCAGCCTGCCGGTCGAGCTCGCCGAGCGCTACGAGGCCGTCAGAGCGAGCAAGGGCGGCGTGGGTGTTGGGAGGCTGGAGGCTGGAGCGTGCTCGGCCTGTCGGATGCTGCTGCCCGCCCAGCGGGTTGCCAGTCTCGAGGCCGGGGATGCGATAGGCGTCTGCCCACAGTGCCACCGCATGATCGTCGTGAGATCGGATCATGAGTGAGCGCGGTACTGCGAACCGACGGCGGCTCGCGCGGCAATCCGGGACCAGCCGGCGCCGGGTTTGTGATCGAGCGCGACGGCGAAATCATCTGCCGAGGCGGTCGGTTTCTTGGCAGCCAGACCAACAATGTTGCCGAGTATGAGGCGATGATCTGGGGACTGGAGAATGTAGCCGCGCTTGGCTTCGACCAGGTGACCGTCTACGCGGACAGTGAGCTGCTGGTCAAACAGATCAACGGTCAGTACCGAGTACGAAATGAGAACCTGCGTCCGCTCTTTGTGCGCGCCGCCGCCTTGTTGCGAGCCTTTCGTTCATCCAAGGTGGTTCACGTACGCCGGGAGCAAAATGTCCAAGCAGACGCGATGGCAAATGCGGCGATGGATTCACGGGGGACGGTCGGCGACGCTCCGTGCGGCCCCGGCGGTTCCTCCGCCCCAACCTTGTTCTAGGAAGCGAGCCTGAGACTGCCATGTTCGAACTCACGGTCAAGTCACATTTCGACGCCGCCCACGCGCTGCACGGCTATCCGGGCGAATGTCGGCAGTTGCACGGTCACACGTGGGATATCGAGGTCATGATCGCTGCTGAAACGCTCGACGAGATAGGAATCGTCTACGACTTCAAGCGTCTCAAAGAGGACTTGGCTGGAGTACTGCAAGACTACGACCACAAGTACCTGAACGACGTTGCACCGTTTGACACCCGGAATCCAACCGCGGAGAACCTTGCGCGGGAGATCTACGAGCGTCTTGCCTTGCGCGTCGACCCGTCGATCAAGGTTGTCGAAGTGAGTGTATGGGAGTCACCGGTCGCCAAGCTGACGTATCGGCCTTGAAACGATGGCAGGCAAGCCGGGTGTGAGAACGTAGTAATCCCGAGAGACCTCGCCGACGGGTTCCTCGTACCGGAACGGTTTTCCGTTTCTTACCTCCAAGGCCCCGTATCAGCGTGACCACCTCACGGCTTGTCACCTTCATCGGGTCCCTCTCGGGCAGCTGCTGGTCAACCGTCTTTCGGAGTCCGCTGCGTCCGACCTCTCGGGACAAGATGGACTCTACTCAGACTTCATGACTGTGTCAACGCGATTTTGCGTTGATCGTGGTATTCCTGACATACGGTCATAGACTTACTATCAGTGGTTCCAATAGACTGATTAACGGTACTGACGGTTATCCTCACCAGCACAATCACCGCATTTGCGCCAACTTGGCAAACTGCCTAGACTGAAATCACGACGCGAGATCGTCATCCCGTCAACGAGAAAGCCACCTGATGCCTACAGCCACTCTCGAAGAGTACTTGGAGACGGTCTACAAGTTGTCACTGCGGGGTTGTGTCAAACCCTCACAGATTGCGGAGGCGGCTGGCGTTTCTGGTGCGACTGTCACTGCGACATTGCACCGGCTGGAAGGACAGGGCCTTATCACGCGGACAGGCACCGCGGTTGTACTCACGGCCGAGGGGACCGCACGGGCTCTTGACATCGTAAGGCGGCATCGCGTTGCGGAGGCATTTCTCGTGAACACGCTCGGCATGGACTGGGGTGTCGCGCACGAGGACGCCTGTTTGCTTGAGCATGCACTCTCGCCGCGAGTTCTCGAAGCGCTTGAGCGCTTTCTTCAGAACCCGGAGTCTTGCCCGCACGGTCACCCCATCCCCTCGGCCGATGGGCGTGTCACGACGGTGCCCGGTCTCCTCTTGTCTGAAGCAGAAAGTGGATCGCGAGTGACGGTGTTGAGAGTTGATGAGAGCAACGACGAGCTCTTGGGCTATCTCGGTGAACTGGGATTAACGCCTGGCACGTCGGTCTTGGTATCAGAAAGAGCGCCATTCAACGGACCTCTGAGCATCGATATAGGCGGCAAACGCATCGCCTTGTCCTGCGAGGTTGCAGGCCTGGTTACCGTTGAATCACGCGACACGGCTCATGCGTCCTCGGAAGGATCCTCGGCAGCCGAGTGAGTTCGCATGTCCCTTCCGAAACGGATCGCCTTCTCGCCAAACTTGTCACGGACCGAGTCGATGCTTCGAACCAGCCGTTCAGGTCGCGGGCTGGCTTCGTCGGCCGTCGCCGAGTGGCCGAGGCCTTCGAGCAGGTTGAGCTGGGTCGCTTTCTCGTCGAATCCGGAAAGGCCCACTCCGAGGAGTCTGAGCCCGATTCCCGGCGACCATGCCGATGCGAGCAACTCCCGCGCAACAGGCATGAAGCAGGACTCGTCGTCCGTGGGGACCGGTAGCGTTCGGCGCACTGTCTTGGTCGTGAAGTCCGAGAAGCGCAGCTTGACGGTGATGGTTCTTCCGGCCAGCCCTTTGCGACGGAGGCGGCGTCCCACTTTGGCCGTCAGTGCGTGCAACGCATCCTGGATATCTTCCAGACTTCGGACATCGGTAGCAAAGGTGTGCTCGCTTGAGAGAGACTTCACGCCATCGTTTTCGTGAACATCTCGCGAATCTCGTCCGCGCGCGCGCACGACAAGTGCCGATCCGTGAGCGCCCAGCACCTCAATCGTCGTGAGGTCGTCCAAACCCGCTAGGTCGGCCAGCGTGCGGATACCCAGACCTTCCAGCCGTCTCGCGGTCTTGGGACCCAGCCCAGGCAGCGCTCGAAGGGGGAGCGGCGCGAGGAACTCCCGTTCGTGGCCCGGGCACACGACCGTAAGGCCATCAGGCTTATGGTAGTCGCTGGCTATCTTGGCGACGGACTTGACCGCGGAGATGCCCACCGAACACGTGATTCCGAGAGCCGCAACCTTGGATCGTATTCGTCGAGCGATCGCGACGGGGTGTTCAGAGAGATGGCGGCCTGGAGTCACATCGAGATACGCCTCATCAATCGATACGGGTTGCACAAGAGGAGTCTCCTCGGCAAAGATGGCGCGAACCGCAAGGGATATTTCGTGATAGCGAGCAAAACGGCAAGGGGCCCAGATCGCCTGCGGACAGAGCCTCTCGGCCTGTGAGGACGGCATCGCAGAATGAACGCCGAAGACGCGCGCCTCGTAGCTGCACGTCGAAACGACGCCTCGGCTCCGCGAATCCCCTCCAACGATGACGGGTTTGCCGCGCCATTCGGGATGATCGAGCTGCTCTACGGCCGCGAAGAACGCATCGAGATCCACATGCAGGATCGCGCGTCCCTCCCAAGGCGTAGACTCGCAGTTGTCGACTGTTTCGCTCATGCTGTGAGTGTACAACCTGACACTGTCACGGCGTTGTTCCCTTCAGGCCGCTGGGACAGGTATCGGAGAGAAGAGGCACATGCTCATCGGCGCTCATGTTTCGGTCGGCGGGGGATACGAGAAGGCGCTGGACTATGCGGTTGAGGTAGGTTGTGAATGCATCCAGATATTCGCCAAGAGTCCTCGGCAATGGAATGCGCAACCCATCAATCCGCTGGCCGCCGAGAGGTTTCGGTCTCTGCGCGCAGAGCGAGGCTTTGGACCTGTCTTCACGCACGGTGCATATCTGATCAGCCTAGCGACTTCTGATCCAGTCCATCGGGAGAAATCGATTGCGGCTCTCGGTGATGAACTCCTTCGTGGCTCCGCGCTTGGCGCTGCAGGCGTGGTGACTCATTTAGGCAGCGATCCGGACGATGACTGCGCTGCGGCTGCACGGCGGATAGGAGAGGCGGTCAATGCCGCGTTCGAACTGGCGGGCGGCGACGCATGCAACACCCGTCTGCTCCTGGAGAACACCTCTGGTGCCGGCCACACCTTCGGATCGTCGTTCGAGCAACTGGCGGATTGCATCGAGGCCTCCGGACTTCCCTCGGAACGTTTGGGCGTCTGCTTGGACACATGCCACGGGTTCGCATTCGGCATGGCTTTGGACACGGCTGATGGTTGGGAACAGACGCTACACACCATCACGAACACGTGCGGAATCGAACGCCTTGGTCTCGTGCACGCCAATGACAGCATGTTCGAGCGCGGCTCCCGAAGAGACCGGCATGCGTGGATCGGTCAGGGCTTCATCGGCGAAACGGGGTTCTCGGCGATGGTCCACATGGCGGAGTTACGCGATACGTGCGCGTGTACTGAGATGCCAGGGCAGGCGCCTGAGAAGGATATCGTCAACATCGCGCGGCTCAAGGTCCTTCGCGAAGCTGCGTGCAACGACGGTCTGTAAAGCCTCCGGTTGTTCTCGGCTGTCAGTGTCCCTAGAATGAGGACGATCACTCCAAGCAGGAAGGCATGAAGATGGCTTTGGTGCTCATTGCGCGTGACCCTGACGGCTCCGTGCGATTGCTTTCGAAAGAGCCCTTCACCGCTTCGCGCTATGCTCTTGTGCGGCTTGAAACACTGGCCGGCGAGGCTGAGTCCAATCTGCGCGGTGCCGAGGTCTACCTACTCGATATCGAGACGGCACAGCCGGTGCTCATCGTCTGGCCTCCGGTGGCACCTGTCGGCGTTCCAAGCGCGCAGACGCCCGAGATCGCAGTCCCGGCGGTGCCGAGCGTGCGCGCCGAGTCGGCCGTCGAGACGCTTCCCACCAAAGACGCGGAGCTCGTTCTCGAGCCTCAGACTGCGGTGTTGTCTGCGGATTCCGACCTGTTCGTCATCGACCCTCATGGTGATTCATTCCAAGTCGCCGCGGCGTCGCTTCGAACCTTGATCGCAAGTGTCGTTGAGGACATATGCGCGACACCGCCGTCTTTAGATGAACCAGCGACCGTGGCCGACGAGGGCGTTTCTGGCGCGCCGGACCCTCAGAATGCGGAAGCCCAGCCGATCGACTCAGACTCGTGCGAGACGTGCGTGTTTCCGGAGACATGCCCTGATGCGGGGCTGAAGTCACCGGATGAGTGCGGGACGTTCCAGCGCAGGTAGCCTGCAAACGCACGGACAGGTTGTGGGTGGAGTGGGCCTGTAAGCCGGATTCTGTCGTGGACGATCATCTATCTGGGACCGACGTCGCCGTCGGCCTCTCGCGGGCATACCCGAGCGTTGACCGGGCCGGTCTTAGTCGCTCCTATTTGCCCTTGCTCCGGATGGGGTTTGCCAAGCCGTCGGGTTGCCCCGGCGCTGGTGCGCTCTTACCGCACCGTTTCAGCTTTTCCCTCGCGTTAGAAGCGAGGGAGTTTTCTTTTCTGTGGCACTTTCCGTCGGGTCGCCCCGCCCTGCCGTTAGCAGGCATCCTGCCCTATGGGGTCCGGACTTTCCTCACGCCCCACGAAGGGACGCGCGACCGCCCGGCCCACTCCGCCGACAAGTGTACCAGCCAATCCCGCGTCGTGCGTCTTAAAGACGACAGAAGCCGCATCCGCTGCTCCCCGAATCCTGCGGTTTGCCCTGCACGCGCAGGAGGCAGACCCACCGCTTCTGTGATATCTTCGCCTCTATGGACAACGACATTCTCTCTTCAACGGATTCGTCAGAGCGCGGCAACTTCATTCGCGACATCATCTCGAGCGATCTTGCTGGGGGTAGTATCGACCATGTCGTCACGAGGTTCCCGCCGGAACCCAATGGCTACCTCCACATCGGGCACGCGAAGTCGATCTGCCTGAACTTCGGCATGGCCCAGGAGTTCGGCGGCCGATGTCACTTGCGTTTCGATGACACGAACCCCATCAAAGAGGAGCAGGAGTACATCGACTCGATCAAAGCCGACGTGCGCTGGCTGGGCTTCGACTGGGGCGAGTACCTGTACTACACCTCCGACTACTTCGAGCTGCTCTACCAATGGGCCGTGCACCTCATCGGCGAAGGCAAGGCATACGTCGATGACCTGACCGCCGAGGAGATTCGCGAGTACCGCGGCACTTTGACACAGCCCGGCAAGAACAGTCCTTGGCGTGATCGATCCGCCGAGGAGAACCTCGATCTCTTCGAGCGCATGCGTGCAGGTGAGTTTCCCAACGGCTCCCGAGTACTGCGTGCGAAGATCGACATGGCCTCGGGCAACATCAACTTTCGCGACCCGGTGATGTACCGCATCCTGCATGCCGAGCACCCACGTACGGGCGACGCATGGTGCATCTATCCGTCGTACGATTTCGCGCATGGACAGTCGGATGCGATCGAGCACATCACACACTCGATCTGCACCCTCGAGTTTCAAGACCACCGGCCGCTATACGACTGGTTCATTGAGAATCTGCCGGTTCCCTCTCGCCCTCATCAGTACGAGTTCGCCCGTTTGAACCTCACGCATACGGTGCTCTCGAAGCGTCTGCTCCTGCAGCTCGTTAAGGACGGCCGAGTGCGCGGCTGGGACGACCCTCGGATGCCGACTCTTGCCGGCCTGCGACGTCGCGGCTTCCCTGCTGAGGCCATTCGCAACTTCGCGGCTATGATCGGTGTCGGCCGCGCGGACAGCGTGCTTGAGATTGAGATGCTTGAGCACGCGGTACGCGACGTGTTGAACCGAACGGCGCTTCGCCGATTCGCGGTGCTCGACCCGCTGAAGGTCGTCATCGAGAACTACCCCGAGGGCCAAGTCGAGGAGATGGAAGTCCCCAACAACCCTGAAGATGAGTCCGCAGGAACTCGGCGCGTGCCGTTCTCGCGAGAACTCTGGATCGAGCGCGAGGACTTCATGGAGGATCCTCCCAAGAAGTTCTTCCGTCTCGCACCGGGCCGAGAAGTGCGGTTGCGCTCGGCGTACCTCATCACCTGCAACGAGGTCGTCAAGGACGCCGACGGTGCTGTCGTCGAGCTGCGCTGCACCTATGACCCGGCGACCCGGGGTGGGAGCGCACCGGACGGCCGCAGGCCGAAGGCGACGCTGCACTGGCTCTCGGCTGCGCATGCCATACCTGCCGAGGTGAGGCTCTACGACCACCTCTTTGTCAGCTCGCATCCGGGCAGCGAAGGCCGCGATCTTCTCGGTGACGTCAACCCGAACTCAGAAACGGTGCTCTCCGGATGCTACGTGGAGCCGATGCTTGGAGAAGCGGCGATAGGGGAGACCGTGCAGTTCGAGCGGATCGGCTACTTCTGCGCCGACTCGGACTCCGCTGTCGGAGCGCCTGTCTTCAACCGCACACTCACCCTTAAGGACACGTGGGCCAAGCTCATGGCGCAGGGACGTCACGACACGGCATAGCAGACCGGATTCTGGGCTTCGAGAGAGTCTGTCTTGAGGAGTCCTTCATCAGAGCATAGAACAGGCCAGAGGATTGAACCTCTGGCCTGTGATGTTGCTGGTAGCCCGTACGGGATTCGAACCCGTGATCTCCGCCTTGAGAGGGCGGTGTCCTAACCGCTAGACGAACGGGCCATGCGATGGTGTCTTGGCTGGGGTGGAAGGAGTCGAACCCTCACATACGGCACCAGAAGCCGCTGTCCTACCATTAGACGACACCCCAACGGCTACTCGCTTCTTTCAAGCGCGCCCTGCAAAGGCGCAGGACGGAATGTTACGGACGCCGCAGGCGAGTGTCAACCCCTTTCTTCGCCGTCAGCGGCCCGATTACTCACGCGCCAGGGGCACGGCAGCGGCGATTCGAGCGAGCGTCTTCTCCCTGCCGAGCAGTTCGAGCGATTCAAACAACGGCGGAGAGACAGCGGTGCCCGTCGCCGCCACGCGTATCGCCTGGAACACGATCTTCGACTTGAGGTCGAGCTGTGCCGGAAGATCGCGCAGGGCGGTCTCGATCTCGGTGGTGGTCCATGGCGCACACTTGAGGGCTTCGGCTGCCGCCGAGAGGGAGCGCCCGGCACCTTCCTTGCCGAGAACCTTGACGCGCGCATCGTCGTCGACAGTGACGTCGGCAAAGAGGAAGGCAACCTTGGGCACGATTTCGTCAAGCCGTTTGACTCGTTCTGAGACGAGGGGTGCGAGACGAAGGAACCATTCCCGACGTGAATCCACATCCGCAGCGTCCGAGAGATGTGCTGCCTCTAGCCATGGAAGCATGCGGTCGACAAACTCGGCGGGGGACAACTCACGCATGTAGACGCCGTTCATCCAATCCAGTTTCTCGGCGTCGAAGATGGCCGGGTTCTTGGAGATGCGATCGAGAGAGAAGTTCTCCTTCAGCGTAGCTGGGCTGATGATCGTGGTTTCGCCGTCGAGTGACCAGCCGAGAAGAGCCAGGTAGTTGATGAGAGCCTCAGGGAGATAGCCCATGTCCCGATAGGACTCTACGCTGGTTGCTCCATGGCGCTTGGAGAGGCGCTTACCGTCGGGCCCCCAGATCATCGAAAGGTGCGCGAATATCGGCACGGGAGCACCCAACGCCTCATAGACAAGGATTTGGCGCGGAGTGTTCGACAGGTGATCGTCACCGCGAATGACGTGCGTGATCCTCATGTCCACGTCATCTAAGACCGTGGCGTAGTTGTAGGTCGGAGTGCCGTCACTGCGCATCAGAACGAAGTCGTCCATGGACTCCGCAGCAAAGGACACCTCGCCGCGCACGGCGTCGGTGAAGAGTATTTCTCCGCGGTCTTCGGGCACCAAGAGGCGCCATGTGTGCGGTTCCCCGGCAGCGATTCGCGCTTCGGCCTCCTCGGCGGACAGCGAACGGCATGTGCGATCATAGCCCGCTGGGCCGTCGCCCAAACGTCCGGATTCGCGCTTGGCCGACAGCTCCTCTGCCGAACAGAAGCAGGGATATGCCGCACCAGCGGCCTTGAGGAGTTCCAGACCCTCGGCGTAGCGGGCGAAGCGTTGCGTCTGGAAATAGGGGCCGAAATCGCCGCCCACCTCGGGGCCTTCGTCCCAATCAAGCCCGAGCCACCTCATGGCTCGAAGAATCGCGAGGGTGTTTTCGTCGGTTGAACGCTCAGGATCGGTGTCGTCGATTCGCAGGACAAACGTGCCACCATGACGGCGGGCGAAGGCCCAGTTATAGATGGCAGTACGGGCTCCTCCGATATGAAGGTTTCCGGTCGGGCTTGGGGCAAAGCGAACGCGGACGGTGTCGGTCACGACTGGAAGCTCCTTGAGAGAATCTTGGGTCGAATGACCCATTATGGTAGCACTTGAGCTCTTGTCGGTTGCCGATATCGTGCTACAGTCTTCCTATCATCAAGAGGCGATCGTGTTTCGATCGCAGCGGGTCGAGGGACCGAGCCCTGTGAAACCCCGGCAACCGGCGTCAAAAGCGACGTACGGTGCCAAGTCTCGGCAGGCTGCACAAAGGCCTGGAAGATGAAGGAACAGCTGACGGCTGCATGCCAGCCTTCAAGCAGAATCCCTGTCTTTCCAGACCGGGGTTCTTTTGTTTTGCGCGACTGAAGCTTACGAATAGCGAGGCAAGGAGACATCATGTCGGAAAGAGGATTCCTCTTCACGTCGGAGTCGGTGACGGAGGGTCATCCGGACAAGATCTGCGACCAGATATCCGATGCCATTCTGGATGCGATACTCGCCCGGGAGATCGAACTCGGCAAAGATGGTGACGTTACCCGCGCACGAGTCGGATGCGAGACGTTCATCACGACCGGGTTGATCGTCGTCGGCGGCGAAATCAGGACGAACGCGTATGTCGACGTTCAGTCCATCGCCCGGGGCGTGGTCAGTGACATCGGATATACACGGGCGAAATACGGGTTTGATTTTGAGACCTGCGGCGTCGTCTCAACGATACACGAGCAGAGTCCCGACATCGCGTTGGGAGTTGACGAGTCGTTCGAGGCCCAGAGAGGCGAGACCGCGGATCCACTGGACGAGATCGGCGCCGGTGACCAAGGCATGATGTTCGGATATGCCTGCGACGAGACTTCGACACTGATGCCCATGCCGATATACCTGGCCCATCGGTTGGCTGAACGGCTTGCCGCCGTCAGGAGAGGCGGAGTACTGGGATACCTGCGCCCGGACGGGAAGACTCAGGTCTCTGTCCGCTATGTCGACGGAAGACCGGTTGCCGTCGAGAAGATCCTCATCTCGACCCAGCATGCCGAGAGCGTCGACGTCGAGGAGCTTCTCCGGCCCGACATCATCGAACACGTGATTGCGCCCGTCTTTCAACTCGAAAACCTTGATTGGTCGGCATCCGAGATCTTCATCAATCCTACAGGCCGTTTCGTCATCGGCGGACCCATGGGAGACACCGGGCTCACCGGACGCAAGATCATCGTCGATACGTACGGCGGCATGGGGCGCCACGGAGGCGGAGCATTCTCCGGAAAGGACGCGACCAAGGTCGACCGTTCCGGCGCGTATGCCGCCCGCTGGGTCGCGAAAAACGTCGTGGCGGCCGGCCTCGCGCAACGCTGTGAGATCCAGCTCGCCTACGCGATCGGCGTGGCGCATCCGCTCTCGCTGATGGTGGAGACGTTCGGGACCGAGACGCTCCCGGTTGCCCGCATCGTGGAGGCGGTGCGAGAGGTGTTCGATCTGCGCCCGGGCGCGATCATTCGCGATCTCGATCTGCTGCGTCCAATCTATCGCAAGACAGCTGCATACGGACACTTCGGGCGTACCGACAGGGACTTCACGTGGGAACGCACCGACAAGGTTGACCAGCTGGTCGCGGCCGCACGGTTGGATTCCTAGGGGCGACGGGCACTTCCGGGCCGCTGACGCCTTGGCGTGTCGGCGGTCTTGTGTATGCTTGCCACGTTCAGCGAACACGGAGGCCCTTTGAGCGTCGCACGCGTCATCCTCGATATTCCGACACGGCAGCTCGATAAGCCGTTTGACTATGACGTTCCGGTCGGCCTTGGCAACGTCCAAGTCGGATCGTGTGTTCTTGTGGATTTCGGACACAGGCCAGCAATAGGCTATGTGGTCGGGCTGGCCGAGGTCAGCGCGCATGAACAGCTCCTGCCAATCAAAGCCGTGATGGGGGAGCCGTTCTTCCGCGATCATGGGGTATGGCTCTCGGAGTGGATGGCCAAGGAATACGTGGCACCCCTCGCGGAGACAGTTAGGCTGTTCCTGCCACCAGGGGCAACACCACGGATCGTCAGAGGCAGGGAAACGGGTGCGCAGTGGGTTCTCAAAGCCGCCGAAGTCGGCCCTGTCGATGACCGCTGGGTGGTTCGGACGCCAGAGAGAAACGGTTTCGTCCCCAAGCGCGGAGCTACACTTCAGCGAGCCGTGCTTGACGCCCTCAGCGAAGGACCGGTTCGGGCGGCGGAGCTTGTCGCCAATCTCGGCAGTTGTGACGGGGCTCTCAAGCGGCTCCAAGAGGCGGGTGCTGTCGGCATCGAGTACCGACGACGCGTTCGGAGTGCTGGCGGAGTCCGTCGCGCCGCTCCGAGACACTCGAACCTTTCTGATGGGCAGAAACTGGCGCTTGAGACCATCGAAGGTGCCGTCTCACAGGGTGTAGGGGAAGTCATTCTTCTGGACGGAGTGACCGGCTCAGGAAAGACGGAAGTCTACCTTCGGGCGATCGAGTCCGCAATCGCATGCGGAGGATGTGCTTGCGTCCTAGTGCCGGAAATCTCACTGACGCCGCAAACCGTCGGACGGTTCCGCTCACGGTTTGGCGAGGATATCGCCGTGCTCCACTCCCGCCTTTCCTCCGGCGAACGCTACGACCAGTGGGACCGCGTTCGCGAGGGCTCGGCGCACGTGGTCATCGGCGCCCGATCTGCGATCTTCGCTCCGTTCAACAATCTGCGCCTCATCGTGATCGACGAGGAGCACGAACCTTCGTACAAACAAGGATCCTCGCCCCGCTATCATGCACGAGAAGTGGCCGCCAAGCTCGCCAGTCTGACAGGCGCACCCTTGGTGCTCGGCAGCGCTACGCCGTCAATGGAGGCGCAACGCCGTTGCCAAGACGGTGAATGGACGCGCGTGCACATGCCTGAGCGCGTGACAGGCCGGGACTTGCCTGCGGTTTGCGTTGTCGACATGTCGGCAGAGTTCGCGGCAGGTCACCGGTCCATGTTCTCTCGCCCGCTTGCTGAGGCGCTGCACGGAGTCGCGGCTCGGGGTGAGAAAGCGGTTCTCTTCCTGAACCGGCGCGGCTTCGCTTCGTTTCTGCTCTGCCGGGAGTGCGGGTTCGTGCCCACGTGTGAAACTTGCTCCACGTCGCTGACCTATCATGAAGTCGGAAGCAAGCTTGTCTGTCACCACTGCGGCATCTCGCAGAGTGTCCCTCCGGTGTGTCCGAGGTGCGCGAGTCCGTATCTGCGGCAGTTCGGAGCGGGCACCCAGCGTGTAGAGGCCGAACTGGCTGCTCTTCTTCCCGATCTCCCGCGTGTGCGCATGGACGCGGACACGACCAAAGGCAAGGGCGGTCACGAACGGGCTCTTGCGGAGTTTGAGAGCCTCGAAAGCGGCGTCCTCCTCGGCACCCAGATGATCGCCAAGGGGCTGGACTATCCCGACGTGACGCTGGTGGGGGTTATCAACGCCGATACGACCCTTCATATGCCCGATTTCCGTGCTGCCGAGAGGACATACCAGCTTCTGGAACAGGTCGCCGGTAGAGCCGGCCGTGGAGTCAGGCCCGGTCTCGTCGTCATACAGACCTATTGGCCCGACCACCCCGCCATCGCCGCCGTCGCGGCGCACGATCCTGAGATTGTCTACGTTCCGGAGAGAGAGCTGCGCCGAGAGCTCAGCTACCCACCATATTCTCGGTTGGCGAACGTCATGATCTGGGGCGAAGACGCGGCACAGGTCTCTGAATGCGCACACGAGATTGCGGCCCGGTTGCGCGAAACTGCACCTGAAGCGTGGTTGATTCTTGGGCCAAGTCCGGCGCCGATCGCTCGTCTCAAAGGAGTCTGGCGTTGGCACGCAATGGTGAAGGCTCCTCTCGGAGATGACCTTCCGGGTCTGGTTGGGGATGTGCTGCATCAGGTGCGCCGCCGCAGCGACGTATCGGTTGTCACCGATATCGATCCGGTCGACATGCTCTGAGCTGAAGGGCTGGTATGATACCTGCAGAAGAAGGCGATATTGAGCGCTGCGTAGGTTCGTTTGCCACGAGACACGAGGAAAGCAAGAACGATGGAAGTACTTCTGCATCCGAATACAGTCCTGAAGGCGCGGTCGGAAGAGGTCGATCCGACAGCGGACGATGAACTGCGTGAATTGACCAGGCAGATGGCCCGGATCATGTACGAGGCGCCAGGGGTGGGTCTGGCTGCCCCGCAGGTCGGCGTGCTGAAGCGCGTAATCGTCTACGACGTCGACGAAGGCAAGCGCAGCGCGATCGCTCTGTGCAATCCGAGGATCGTCGAAGCCAGTGACGCATGCGAAGTCGACGACGAAGGCTGTCTTTCGCTCCCAGGGATTACCGTGCCGATACTGCGCCCTGTGAGAGTCACATGCGAGGCACTGAGCCTCAACGGCAAGAAGGTTCGCATCAAGGCGTCGGATTTCCACGCCCGCGTCCTTCAGCACGAAATCGACCACTTGGACGGAATGCTGATCATTGACAGGGCAACGCCCGAAGAGCGCAAAGCAGCACTGCAACGATACCGCGATGCACTCGCTCACGGCGCGAAGCCGGGTCAAACGCATATCATTTAGTCCGACGCAAATGTGAGGGGATTGTTCATGCGCGTCGTATTCATGGGGACGCCCGCGTTTGCCGTGCCTTCGTTGAAGGCTTTGGATGCAGCGGGGCACACTCTGCTCGCCGTCTACACACGCCCCGACTCTGTGTCGGGCCGAGGGTCTGCTCGGCGACCATGCGGGGTGAAGGTTGCTGCGGATGAGCTCGGCATACCCGTTCACCAGCCAAGGACGCTACGGTCCACAGACGAGCATGAGATTCTGCGCGAACTGGCCCCCGACCTGATCGTCGTGGTCGCCTATGGCTTGATCCTACCGGCGAACATCCTTGAGATTCCGACTCTGGGCACACTAAATGTGCACGCATCCCTGTTGCCTCGCTGGCGGGGCGCGGCTCCCATTCAGCGCGCCATCCTGGCCGGTGACAGTGCCGTCGGCGTTTCGATCATGCGGGTGGAAGAGGGTCTGGACACCGGCGCGTATTGCGCCCAAGCCGGGATACCATCTGACGATCTGACTGCGCGCGATCTGACCGAGAAGCTGGCCGTGATGGGCGCGGGACTGCTCGTGTCAACGCTTCCGGCGATCGAAGGCGGAAGTGCCGAGTGGACTCGGCAGGACGAGGCCCTCGTAACATACGCCGAGAAGGTCACCAAGGGTGACGTCTTGGTCGGACCCGAAATGAGTGCCGACGAAGCTCTGCGCCGAATCCGCGCCTCGCTTCCGACAGCCCCGTCACGGGTACAGGTTGCCGGCTACGTTCTGACGCTTCTTGATGCACATGTGGGGTCGGATCACATACCTTCCGGATCAGTTGTCTGCAAGGATGAGGCACTGCTCCTTGGCTTCGCAGATGGAGTGCTTGAGGTTACTCGAGTGAAACCCGAAAGCAGGAGTGAAATGGACGTGTGCGCATGGGCCCGAGGAGCTCGTGACCTCGCGAATGCCGTTTGGGGAGTTGTCCTTTGAGCGCCAGTCCTGCTCGGCGGGTAGCGCGCAAGGTGTTCACCCGCGTCAGAGAGCGCGGCTCATTCGCGCATGAAACGCTTGACGCCGCGCTCAAGGCAGCGAATCTGTCGAGTGCTGACACCGCCTTGGCAACGAGAATTGCGTACGGGTCTATCCAGACCAGCGGAACGCTGAGGGAGACCGTCGAGCGCTATCTCGACGGCAAGCGCGTCGAGCCGCGGATCATGGACGCACTCAGTGTCGCAGCGTACGAGTTGATCTACCTTCGCACGCCGGACCGAGTGGCGGTCCATCAGGGCGTGGAACTCGTTCGCGAGGTCAGGCGGCAGGCGGCAGGGCTCGCGAATGCCATCCTGCGCCGTCTTGCAGACGATGTCGCAGGGTTTCCCTGGGGTGACCCGAATGCCGACTCGGCGGCGCTCGCACGACTCTACGGGCACCCGCTGTGGTTGACAGACATGTGGGTCACCGAACTGGGTCACGCCATCGCAGCGACAGTCCTGGCTGCGGACAACGAGCCCGCACCGCTCCACTTGGCCGTGAATCCCTTTGTCGCCTCGGCGGAGGAAGCGCTTGCGACTCTCAGAGCGGAGGGAACCACAGCGACATCGTGCATCCTGCCTGGATGCCTGAGTGTGGATAATCCCGCATCCGCGGTTGGCGGCGACGCGCTCGCGCGGGGTGAAGTCCTCGTCGCCGATGCCGGCGCGCAATTGGTCTGCATGCTCGTACGACCTCGGTCCGGAGAGCGAATCGTTGAGGTTGGGGCGGGGAGAGGCACCAAGTCCATACTGCTTCAGGCGGAGGCGGTTCGCTCCGGAGGTCCCGCAAGCATCACGGCGATCGATTCTCACGAGTTCAAGACACGCATACTTGCGGAGCGCATGGCGTCGTTCGGCGTGCCCGGCGTCGTTGGACTCACCGGCGACGCGCGGGACATGTCGTCCATCGCCGACGCCCCCGTGTCGGGCTCTGTGGATGCGGTTCTGGTCGATGCTCCCTGTTCGGGTCTCGGAACACTCAGGCGCCATCCGGACAAGAGGTGGCGTGTGACCTCGGAAGACGTCAATGCAATGGCATCACTTGGCCAGGAACTTCTGACTGAGGCTGCCGGTCTTGTCCGTGTAGGGGGTTTCGTGGTGTACTCGACGTGTACCATCGCGAAGCGAGAGAACGATGCAGTCATTCGCGGATTTCTCGAATCGGTGTCCGGACACGATTTCCGAGTGGATTCGGTCGCTGGAGACGTCCCGGAAACGTGGAAGCGGTTCGTCACGGCGGAAGGGTACTTTCAGTCCCTTCCTGAGCCCGGAGGTCTCGACGGCCATTTTGCTGCTCGGCTTGTACGCATTTCATAATGAATTCATGGTGACCCGCCGATGGGTTCCATGTGTCCCGAGGGAGGAAACATGCGCGCTACTCGTGTCATGGAAATGATGGAAGTGACCGAGGCTGCGGCCTTGGCTGCCGGTCGTTGGATGGGGAAGGGCGACAAGCACGCTGCAGATGATGCCGCTGTGGAGGGAATGCGAGCAGCGTTCAACTCCGTTGAGATCGACGGAACGATCGTAATCGGCGAAGGTGAGCGCGATGAAGCCCCGATGCTCTATATCGGCGAGAAGGTCGGAAAAGGCGGCGAGCTCATCGATATCGCTGTTGACCCGCTCGAGGGAACAAACCTGACGGCCTACGGCCAGTCGAACTCTCTTGCTGTTCTGGCTTTCGCCCCTCACGGTACGTTGCTTCATGCGCCGGACACCTACATGAAGAAGATCGCAGTCGGACCTGAAGCAGCTGATGCAGTTCACATCGATGCCACTCCCACGGAGAACATCAATGCCGTCGCCAACGCGCTCAAGCGCGATGTTGGGGACCTGGTCGTCTGCATCCTTGAGCGGGAGCGGCACATTGATCTGATCGCCGAGGTGCGCCGAACGGGAGCACGCATCAGGCTGATCTCGGACGGAGATGTCTTCGGCGCTGTTGCCACCGCTATCGAGGGCACCGGAATCCACCTGTACCTTGGAACCGGTGCTGCCCCGGAAGGTGTTCTCGCGTGTGCGGCGATGAAATGCATTGGCGGCTGCTTCATGGGCCGCTTTGAGTGGCGCAGTGATGAAGAGAGGGCTCGTGCCGTCGAAATGGGTACCCCTCACTTGGACGGAATCCTTACCATGGACACTCTCGTCAATACCGACGAGGCCGCTTTCATTGCAACCGGCGTGACGGACGGTGAGATGCTGCGCGGCGTGCGGTATTTCGGTTCTGGCGCACGCACGCACTCAGTGGCGATGGATGCCAGCAGCAGGACGGTCCGCTTCGTAGATACGGTGTTTCGCACCGGAACCGAGAAGTTCTGGGTACGGATGGACTAACAATAAGCAGAATCCCTGCCCCGCCCAAGGGTCATAGGAATGAGACGGCCTCCCCATAACTCATGGGGAGGCCGTCTGTGTGCTTCGGTGAAGCAGATCAGCCAGTCGCCGCCGGGCATGACGCGCAGGATCCTGTCCCGCTCTCGGCGGGGCAGCCGGGGGCGGAATCCGAGTGGCTTTGGCCGTCCTTGGGCTGAGATCTGTAGTCCGTGTTATGGAACCCGGAACCTTTGAATGCGATTGCGGCGGCAGAATAGATGCGCTTTGCTGATGCACCGCATACCGGGCACTGTTCGTCGTCAGTCTTGCCCATCGGCTTGCTGATTTCGAACGACTCGGCACAAGCGGTGCAGCGATAATCGTAGCGGGTCATTGGTACGGGCGCTCCTTTCGGCTCGGCAAGTAGTTGCGTGAGAATGCAGGATACTCGCGGTTTGGGCGAGCGCACAACCGAGAGCGCTTGCGAACTTGCGTCCTCTGGGCGAGAATGCGTGAAGATAATCACATACCGTGTCGGGAGCTGCTTGGAAAGGCGGCTGAGAGGCGGCGTACGCGCCGCGACCGAAAGGACGGCTCCGATAATGCGGAGCCGCACGATGGTACGACGTTTTCTTGCGACGTCTCCCTGTCTGGCCTTTTCGGCTCTCGTCATGGGCCCAGGAGAAGGACAGGATACGATGAGATCTGAACGAATCCGCACCTTAGTTGAAATCGCACTGACGGTTGCTCTGTGTGCGGTTCTGAACATGCTGCGTTTCAGGCTGCCCATCAATATCGCCGGCGGCGAGATTTCGCTCGCGATGGTACCTCTCTTCATAATCGCTTTGCGCCGAGGGCCTGCAGTGGGGCTTGTTGCCGGGGCAATCTGGGGCACCGTCGATCTGCTCGTCGAGCCCTACATCGTATTCTGGGCACAGGTTCTCCTAGACTACCCGATTGCATTCGCTCTGGTCGGTCTCAGCGGGCTTTGGGCAACAACATACAAGCGACTGATTGCCTTGTCCCCGCTGAAGGCGTCTGCTCTCGCGGTACTCGCGATGCTCGCCGGGGGAGTTGCCCGATTCGCTTCCCACTGGGTCTCAGGGGTACTTTTCTTCGCAGCTTATGCGCCGGCCGATCAGCCTGTCTGGCTCTACTCCGTTGTCTACAATCTCAGCTACTTGGCGCCTTCACTGATAGGGTCCATCATCGTCGCAGCAGTAGTGCTTCCGGTTCTTGAGCGTGCAGTGCCAACCGGGTCATCATCCGCGAAAGGGTAGGGCAGTGAACGTCCTCTTGGTATGCGCATCGCCGGCAGCGCCGGATCCTGAGTGGGTCGCAGAACTCGCCGCGCAAGAGGATGTCGTCATCGCCGTTGATGGCGGCGGAAACCTGTGTTTGCGTGCAGGCATCGTGCCTCACACTCTCATCGGCGACCTGGATTCAATTACCCCCGCCGACAAGATCGCTCTGGAAATGGCAGGCACCCAATTGGTGCAGCTGCCCGCCGACAAGGACGAGAGCGATCTTGTGCTGGCGCTTAATCAGGCGCGTTCCATGGGAGCCAAGAGGGCAACCGTGACCGGGGGATGGGGAGGGCGTGCCGATCACGAACTCCTCGGCTTGTCGGCGCTAGTTCATGGCGCGGATCTGCGTCCTCGGCTCCTTGAGCGCGCCACCGCCATCTGGATCCTGACCCCCGGCGGACGGGAGAATCTGCATCTCTGTGGCACGGGCAGTATCATCTCACTTGTTGCGTTTGGCGGACCGGCCACAGTGTCTGTCACCGGCGTGAAGTGGCCGTTGGCTGAGCATGAGATTGCACCGGATTCGACTTTGGGACTAAGTAATGTGATCAACCAAGCCGATACTGCATGTGTGAGCGTGCAGAGTGGCACGCTCATCGTGATATCGTCTGCTATCGATGGCCAAGGGCGTGCCACTGAAGAGTAGTCAGTGTCTACTACGGCATGATATGAAGCTGCGTGTCATTCAATATCAATGTGGGGGAGGCTCTCGTTTCCAGGCAAACAACATCTTCTACCTCGGCGTTTGACCGGGTTGATCTCAGCGCACCCCGAGGCGTCGAGCCGGTCGACGTGTTGCGTGCGTTGCTCGCGAGCGTCCGAAAGGTCCAAGACGCTTGCGCGGCGCACTTATGGATTGAGGACAGCTACTCAAGTACGCTGCGGTTGGTGATCACCGAAGGCGACGCCGCATGCGGTTTGCTGCCGGTTTCAACCACAGGGACGCTTCTGGGTGACGCCCTGACTACCGGCATGTCGAAGCTCGAGGAAGCCGACGACGCTCTCTGTGCGAACGAATGCCGAAAGGTTTGGCAGTTCGTGATTCCGCTCGATACCCCGGAGGTTCGGGGAGTGGCTGTGGTGGACATGACGTGTGCCACCCGACCGGACTCTGAGGTTCTCACCATGATCGCGGCACGTTTTCGAGGCTCGTTGACGGCGGCGTTGGCTCTTCACGTTGCCCGAGTTGATCTGACGATATCTCGAATCATGCTTGAAGCCGGCAGTTCACTGACGCAGGCGAAGTCCGCCGATGGAGTAGTTCGCGAGGCACTGCATACCGCAATGCGGCTTAGCCATGCGCAGACTGGGAGCGTCATGCTTCTCGACGCTGACAATACGCGAATGCGCATACTGTTTTCCGAGGGTCTTCCTGAGGACGTCGTCGCATCTACGGAAGTCGCCGAGGGCGAAGGGATCTCAGGCTGGGTGCTCGCCAGTGGTCACGGGCTCGTCATTGAAGATCTAAACGGAGATGCGCTCCGGAACTCGCGGCGCGGCGTGCGCTCCGCCATGAGTGTTCCGATTCGTGACGATCAAGGTAGCCTCGGTGTCATCAACGTGGGATCGGCGGACTTCGGGGCTGGCTTCATGCCCCATCACGTAGATGCGCTCGAGACACTCGGACGAGCAGCGGCAAGCGCGCTGAGAAACGCCTGGTCGATGGATTCGGCGCGGGAGATGTACCTTCAGACGCTTGAAGCACTTGTGCTGGCACTGGAATCCAAGGATCCCTATTCGCATCGAGGAACTGAGAAGGTCATCGGGCTTTCAATGCTATTGGGAGAAGCTATGGGCTTCTCCGATGCGGATCTGGAGGCATTGCGCATTGCTGCCATGTTGCGCGATGTAGGCATGTTGGCGGCGGGTGAAGCCGTAACCGTATCCAATCGGCCGCTATCTACAGTTGAGTGGGGGATGCTCAAGATGCACCCTGCGATTGCCGGAGACGTACTCGCGAGAATGCCGGCACTCCATGCCGTTGTGCCGATCGTGTCCCACCATCACGAACGATACGACGGAGCGGGGTATACGGCCGGATTGTCCGGAACAGACATACCTCTCGGAGCGCGAACACTAGCCGTTGTCGACGCATATGTGGCTATGACTTCCGACCGGCCGTACCGTGCAACACTGAATCGCGCGAGCGCGATATCCGAGCTGCGGGCTCAAGCCGGCAGGCAATTCGACCCCGACATAGTTGAACATTTCGTTGCGGTGTTGAACCTAGGCGAATAGTCCGAGAGCGTCTTTGAACCGCTGATATCTCGATCGATGCAAAACGAAGAAGGCCGCCCAAGGGCGGCCTTCAGGCGATCCTCGCAGCAAACGCTACGCGCGGGTTACTTTGCCGGCCTTCATGCACTTGGTGCACACGTTGACCTTCTTCACGTGCCCCTCGATGACTGCCGTGACCCTCTGGATATTGGGCTTGAAGACACGGTTGGTCACGCGGTGGGAGTGGCTGACGTTGCGGCCGGCAACCGGGTGCTTCCCGCAGACTGCACAAACTTGTGACATCGGATACGCTCCTCTTGCATGTAAGAGATCTGTTGATCCCTCGGACTGTTCAATGGAAAAACGCAGGTAATGCTATCACACGCCGTATTGCCGCGACAAGAACGTCTTCGGGGCATGTTCTCCCCGGCTATGATGCAATTCTCGGCTATACTGATGCCTGCGCGACATTGATCAGCCGGCTGACCAGGGTGGGCGATGCAGACAGTGAACACGATTACGCCGGACATGCTCATCAGCGACGTACTCAGGGCTTGCCCAGGAGCTGCCGACGTGTTCATAGATCACGGTCTCGGCTGTCCCTCATGCCTAGCCTCTGGCATGGAGACTGTTGCAGCGGTTGCAAGCATGCATGAGGTGTCGGTCGAGAGCCTGCTTGCGGATCTGAACGCGCTAAATGCCGGTTCCACGGAGGAGGAGTGACATGCCAAAGCCAATCTCCGGCAGTGTGAACATTGCGAACGATGTGCTTGCAGACTTGGCAGGATATGCAGCTCTGGAAAGCTATGGCATCGTCGGAATGGCAAGCCCGTCCCTGCGCGACGGTGTAGCACAGCTCCTCCCGGCGCAGAAGCTGCGTCGCGGCGTCAGGGTTTCGCCAACCGAGGATGGCGTTGCAGTCGACCTGTACGTCATCATCGAATTCGGCACCAATCTGGCCGAGGTGTCGCATAACCTTGCAAATCGCGTTCGATACGTGTTGACTGACACGGCCGACCTTAAGGTTGTCGTTGTAGACGTGCACGTGCAGGGTGTTAAGGTCCGCAACCAGTAATACGAATCCGGAGCAGCTCCTATGACCGTATCTCTGTACGTCGGCCTGGTATCCTCTGCTGCGCAGACTCTCAAAGAGCGCAAAGAGGAAGTGAACCGGCTGAATGTGTTTCCGGTTCCCGATGGTGACACGGGAACCAACATGTCGCTCACAATGGATGTCGTCGTAGCCGAGGTCGGCAAACTGGGTGACGACGCGAACCTCCACACCATCGCGCAAGCCATCACACATGGATCGCTCATGGGGGCCCGAGGCAACTCGGGGGTCATATTGAGCCAGATTCTGCGGGGGCTTTGCGAAGGCGCTGAAGGCGCCACCGAATTCGACGCAGAAGCGGTCGCCAAGGCTCTTGAGCGCTCGGTTGTTGTTGCGTTTCAGGCTGTGCGTAAACCGGTTGAAGGTACGATCCTGACTGTTCTTCGTGACACTGCGGAAGCGGCTCGACGGGCGGCAAATGACGGCGCTCCCATTGCCGATGCCCTCACACGCATCAGCGCGGCGGCGTTTGAGTCCGTTCGTCGCACTCCCGAACTGCTCCCCGTCTTGAAGGAAAGCGGGGTTGTCGACGCCGGTGGTTTTGGGCTGGCCATTCTGATCGAAGGGTTTGTGGCCGGGGCTTTGGGGGCAGCGGTACATATCGAAGACGTGTCGTCGGCCTCGGCTCCCCTCATGGGTGTCGTGCCCGTGGACGATTGGGATGACAGCGAATACCTGTACTGCACGGAATTCCTGCTGTATGGCGATAACGTTGATCCGGCACTGATCGAGGAGTACGTGTCCTCGCAAGGTGGTAGCGAGCTCGTCGTCGGCAGCGACGGAGAATACAAAGTCCACGTTCACACGAACAACCCTGGTGCTGTTCTGCAGTACATGACGGTACTCGGCGAGGTTGCCGAGGTTCACGTCAACAACATGCGCCGCCAGACCGAGGCCCGTGATCGCGGCCTCAAAGCGGAGAATGCGGCGGCATTGGCCGCCAAGCGCACGGCTCCGGCGAAACCGATTGGCTTTGTGGCCGTGGCAGCCGGTGACGGTCTAGCGGAAATACTGCATTCCTTGGGCGCAGACGTCGTCGTCAGCGGCGGTCAAACCATGAATCCGTCCACACAGGAGCTTCTTGAGGCTATTGAGTCCGTACATGCGGACAAGGTCATCGTACTTCCGAACAACAAGAACATCGTGATGGCGGCCAACGCGGCGGCTTCGGTCGCGTCGAGGCCGACGGTGGTGGTTCCTACCACCTCGGTGCCGCAATCATTCTCGGCGATGCTTGCTGTTGATGGCGGACAGGACTTGGATGTTTTGGCCTCAGCGATGACGGAGGCTGCCGAGGGAGTCCGAAGCGGCGAGGTCACTACGGCCGTCAAAGACGCCAAAGGCAAGGCAGGGGACATCAAGACCGGTGACATCATCGGCATCAGCGAACACGAGATCGAGATCATAGGATCAGCGGTCGGCGAGGTGTCTGTGCGTTTGGCCGGCGTGCTTCTCGCCGATGGAGCCGAGACACTCACTGTACTTGCAGGAGAGGATCTGTCCGATCCTGACCTTGAGGCACTCGCAGAAGAACTCGGCAAGGCCTATCCCGATGTGGATATTGAGACGCATCGTGGTGGCCAGCCCCTCTACCCGGTCATTCTGGCCGCCGAATAGTCGTTTCGCACACGAACAAAAGAGGAGCAGCAATGCCGAAAGTCGGACTTGTTACGGACAGCACGTGTGATCTTGGCCCTGACCAGCTAGCCGCGATGGATGTGACGATGGTCCCCCTCATCGTGCATTTCGGAGATGAAGGCTACCGCGACTGGATTGAGATGGTGCCGACGCAGTTCTACGAGCGGCTGGCCGCTTCGGCGAAGTTGCCTACGACTTCGCAGCCTTCACCAGCGGACTTCACCGCCGCCTACGGTCGCGAAGTCGCTAATGGTGCTGAGGAGATCGTCGTCATAACGATTTCTTCGACGTTCTCAGGCACGTTCGAGTCCGCAATGCTGGCCGCCGAGACCGCCTCCGTTCCGGTGAGGATCGTCGACTCGAAGTTGGCATCTCAGGCTACAGGTCTGGTCGTCAAAGCTGCGGTGGAAGCGCGCTCTCAAGGCAAGACCGCCGAGGAAATCGAGGCTGTCGCACTGAAAGTAGCCCGCTCAACTCGCCTCTTCTTCGTGCTCGACACCCTCGATAACCTCGTGAAAGGCGGTCGCGCTGGAAAGGCGGCAGGGCTGGCAGCGGCGCTGTTGAACATCAAACCTGTTCTGCGCGTAAATTCGGACGGCATCATCGAGCCATTCAAGAAAGTTCGCGGCCGACCGCAAGCCATAGCGGCACTGGCACAGCACATAGCGGAAGACTCCAAGGCCAACGGCCACATGAGGGTGGCGATGCTCCACGGCTGCTGCGACGATTCGGCGCAGGAACTCGAGGATGCGATCACCGCCGCCGGCGCTGATGTGGAATATGACTCCCACGGCCTCATCGGTTCCGTGATCGGAGTCCATACCGGCCAACGCACTGTCGGCGCCGCCTATTATCCTGTCGGCTAGTCACAAGGTGTCCGAAACCCCAGTACACCACTCTCCGGACAGGTGTACTCGGCTGGCCGCTCACGCATCGCCGATAGAGAGCGCTCGCTTCGTTGACGCGGCGCGGGCGAAGGCCTTGCGCAGCATGGGTGTCAACACGGTCGGCGATCTCATCCGCCACTATCCCATGCGCTATCTCGATCTCAGTACGGTTGCGAGCCTCCGAGAGGTCAAGGTTGGAGCCGAGGTGACCGTCGTTGGGCGCGTACACGAAATCCGGATCAAGAAGCCTCGGCCTCGCCTGACCATCACTGAAATAGGCATTGTCGACGGCACCGGAGTGTTGCTCGGCGTCTGGTTCAATCAACCATACGTGGAACGCAGGTTTGCACCGGGAGACAGGGTTGCTTTTGCCGGGAAAGTTGAACTCGACTACGGGTTCAAACAGATCAAGACGCCGTTTGTCGAAAAGCTTCCGACGGAGCAAGACGGAGTGATCACCAGCTTGGGTCGCATCCTTCCTGTTCACCGGGCGACGGAAGCACTGAGCACCAACTGGCTTAGGAGACTCGTCGCCGCAGCTGTCGACGACTACTGCGGCATTCCGGACCATCTGCCTTCCGCACTGCGTGAAGCGCGATGCTTGATGCCGCTAGGCTCTGCGCTCAGGGAAATCCAGTTCCCCGAGCATCTCGCTTCCATCACGGAAGCTCGTACGCGGTTGGCATACGACGAAATCCTCCTGCTGCAGCTGTATACGGCGATACGCCGACATGCACTCACGCGCGAACGCACAGGAACCGCACATATCGTCGGTGGACCTCATCTCAGAGCGCTTGAGGCGGCACTCCCGTTCACTCTGACCAAGGACCAAGCGCGCGCGATCGCTGAGATCCATGACGACATGGTGTCTCCTCACCCTATGAACCGACTTCTGCTTGGGGACGTGGGGACCGGCAAGACCCTTGTGGCGGCCCATGCCCTGGTCGCGTCAGCCGACACGGGCGCACAATCCGCGATGATGGCTCCAACAGAAGTACTCGCCACGCAGTACGCTAGCGCCATCGGGCCTCTGCTCGACTCATCCGGAGTATCGTGGGGGCTGCTCACCGGATCTACGCCTGCAGCCAAGAAGCGGGAGATTCTCGGCCGAGTCGCCGAAGGCGCGGTACAAGTGCTGTTTGGGACTCACGCACTGCTGGAAGAAAGCGTGGTCTTTGATCGGCTCAGCCTTGCGATCGTTGATGAGCAGCATCGTTTCGGTGTGAACCAGAGACTTGGCCTGCGCGAGAAAGGGACAGCGACAGACTTGCTGGTAATGACCGCTACCCCCATTCCCCGGTCGCTGGCGCTGACCCTCTACGGCGATCTGGAGACCTCCTACCTCCGCATACGGCCCAATGCGTGCTCTGGTGTGACGACCGCCTTGGTGCGTCCCAGAGAGCGTCAGAAGGCATACGACGCCATCCGGACGGCCGTCAGAGAAGGCCGGCAGGCGTATGTCGTCTGCGCGCTTGTCGAAGAGTCGGAAGCAGCCGAAGCCAAGGCCGCGAAAGTTGAGGTGGAGCGTCTCCGAAGTCAGGTCTTTCCCGAACTCAGGATCGGTCTTCTCACCGGCAGGATGCGGTCATCGGACAAGCTCAAGACAATGCACGAGTTTCGCAGCGGCGAGATTGACGTGCTTGTAGCAACCACGGTGATTGAGGTTGGCGTCGATGTCCCCAATGCGACCGTCATGATGGTGGAAGACGCCGACCGGTTTGGCTTGGCGCAGCTTCACCAGCTCCGAGGGCGTGTCGGACGTGGCGCCTATTCGGGATGCGTGTATCTCGTCGCCGATCCGCGCAACCAGGATAGCCAAGAGCGTATGAACGCGATCATGGCGACCGAAGACGGCTTTGAACTCGCTGAGCTGGACTTGAAGTTGCGCGGAGAAGGCCATATCCTCGGCGACCAGCAGCACGGGCTTCCGGCTCTGAAGCTCGCGTCGGTCATAGCGGACGGGGAGCTCATCGAACAGGCCAGAGCCGATGCCCGTGCGATCGTCGAGAAGGATCCTCATCTTGTGCTGCCCGCGCATGCCCCACTGCGCGAAGAGGTCCGTCGCGTCTTCTCCTCGGCGTGGGAGTGGGTGAGCAGCGGATGAGGATCATTTCGGGAAGTCTGCGCGGACGCCACCTGGAGGCTCCCCGCGGGCAGGACACTACAAGACCCACCTCGGATAGAGTCAGAGAGGCGGTGTTCTCGGCACTGACCTCCCGACTGGGACCCGGCCTTGCCGGAGGGGCGGTTCTGGACGCGTTCGCGGGCAGCGGGGCTCTGGGCCTAGAGGCACTGTCGCGCGGGTGCGCCTCCGCAACCTTTGTGGAACTCGATTCCGCAGCCGTGATGACGGTTCGGTCGAATGTGACGGTATTGGGAGTCGGAACTCGCGCATGCATCGTTGCAGGTGACGCGATTGGTTTGGCGACACGAAACGCAATTCCGGGTGGACCATTCACATTGCTTCTACTCGACCCGCCGTATAGACTTGGGCAGGAAGTAGTCGCTGGGTTGCTTTCGGCACTGGCGATGCATGGTCGAATCCAAGATGGGGCCGTCGTCGTTTTCGAACATGCGGTTGGGATCGAGCCTCTATGGGCGCAAGATTTCCAACTCGAATGGCGTAAGAGGTATGGTACTACCGAAGTCGACATAGCCGTCTATGAGAAGGGGACAGGAGCGTCGTGAAACGTGGCATCGTGCCCGGCACGTTCGACCCTGTGACCTCCGGCCACCTTGATATCATCGAAAGAGCCGCGCCGCTGTTCGATGAGCTGGTTGTTGGAGTCGCGCATTCGGAAGGCAAAGGAAGCGGCCCTCTCTTCACCGCAGAAGAACGTGTTGCGCTCATTAGGGCGGCAACCGCTCATCTTCCTAACGTTTCGGTCATATCTTTTGATACGCTGTTGGTAGATTTTGCTCGAGAGATGAATGCTTCGGTTATCATCAAGGGTCTGCGGGCCATGACCGACTTCGAGCGCGAGTTTCAGATGTCCGCACTCAATTGGCGTCTGAACTCGGAGATTGAGACAATGTTCATCATGGCTATTCCGGAGTTCATGTTCCTGAGCTCCTCAGCAGTGAAGGAAATTGCAGCGCACTGCGGGTCTGTTCGTGGCTTGGTTCCTGATGTGGTATGCGACGCACTCGCCCGGAAGATGAAAAGCACCTGCTAGGGAGGCAGTCTGATGGATATCATGGCCCTGATCGACCGGTTCGAAGAGACAATTGACAACGCGCGTGGAGTACCTTTCACGAGCAACAAGATGGTCGACCCGGACAAGGTCTACGAGATCATTGACGAGATCCGGGCTCAGTTCCCCGACGAACTCAAGCAGGCGCGCTGGATCGTCAAGGAGCGCCAGGAGATGCTGGAAGAAGCCGAGAAAGAAGCCAACCGCATTCTGGAAGAGGCTCGTGACCGGGCGCACTCGATTGCAAGCGAACAGGAAGTCGTTCGGCTTGCGGAGTCGCAAGCCGCCGACATTCTCGACAAGGCCCGTACCCAAGAGCGTGAGATTCGTCTCGGCGCCGAAGACTACGCTGACGAGATGATGGCGAACCTTGAGGTGAACCTCGGTAAGCTGCTCACCGCCGTCCAGCGTGGCCGTGACCGTCTCCAGGGGAAGCTCTCGCAGCGCCAGTAACGTACTGACGAATATCGCAAAGAGACTTCAGAGAGGCGAGGGCATGGAAGCGTGTCTTGTTGATGTGTCGCCGATTCTCGGAGATCTGGGCGCCACCGTTGTCGTGTCAGGTGAACTGCAAGTAGACGACTTGACGGTGGGTGCGGAGGAGTTCATTGTCCGCGGCCCGGCGAAGTACGAAATCACAGTGACTCACACAGGAACAGCCATCGTCGCTTACGGTGGCGTTTCGCTGCCCACGGTCGCAACGTGCGCTCGGTGCCTCTGCGAGTTTCCTCTCGATATCAATGGCGAGGTCGAGGGTTTCTATGTGTTTCCCGGCAAAGACAGTGACGTGCCGGAGGAACAGGAAGTCGAGTACATCAACTCCGACGAAACGGTAGACCTCGCCCCGGCCATGCTCGCCGCGTTGGTGCTCGATGCGCCATTCGCACCCTTGCACGCCGAGGACTGCGCGGGGATATGTCTCGAGTGCGGCGCGGATCTCAACGAAGGGACATGCGGTTGCGGGAGAGGCGACGGGGCGCCCGGGCATCCGTTCTCGGCGCTCAGGACTCTCGTCGATCAGGATAGTGCCGGCTCATCTCAATAGCGTTTCTGAAATATCGTGGTATCAAGCTTCTACACATACATCGCATCGCGTGATACCATCACACCTCGTGTGATTCAAGTATGGTAAACCAATTGATCTGCGCCCTTTGGCGCTGAGAACGGAAGGACCCAGGAACATGGCTGTCCCGAAGCGAAAGACCGGCCGCGCGAAGACCAACTCGCGTCGTTCATCCCATAGCCTGGAAGCGACAGCAAGTTCGCTTTGCTCGCAGTGCCACGAGCCCAAGGTGCCGCATCGCGTGTGCCCGACGTGTGGTTTCTATAACGGCAAAGAGATCATCGAGACCAACTAGTTCCTCTGCTGGGCCAAGCACATCTTCGCCCTTCGGCGTGAACAGATACAACGAGGAGGGCTCATGAGCCAAGTGTGCCCGGTCACGGTTGTTGTAGATGCAATGGGCGGCGACAGAGCTCCTTCCGAGATCCTGTCGGGCGTAGAACTTGCACTCGCAAGCGACCCTGAAATCCGGATCGTTCTCACGGGATCTGACGAAGTGATCACGCCCTTCGCGGAACGGCATTCGGACAAGGTAGTAGCCGTCCCGACAACAGAAGTCATCGCCATGGACGAGCACCCTGCGAGCGCCGTACGTTCCAAGAAGGACTCGTCGATCGTCGTGGGCTGCCGCCTCGTTGCCGACGAGCACGCCGATGCGTTCTTCTCTGCGGGTTCGACGGGGGCCGCCATGGCGGCCGCAACTCTTGTGATGGGCCGCATTCGCGGCGTGAGGCGTCCCGCTATCGCAACCGTGATTCCAACCGTCGGCATCCCATGCGTACTTCTCGATGTGGGCGCGAATGCCGACTGCAAGCCTGAAGACTTGGTGCAGTTTGCCGGGATGGGCGCCGTCTATGCGTCTGTAGTGCTCTCGGTGCCGGCTCCACGCGTCGCGTTGCTCAATATCGGCGAGGAGTCCACCAAAGGCTCTCAGCTCGCACAAGAAGCTCACGTTCTCATGAGCGAACACGTCGCGGGTTTTGTCGGCAACGTTGAGGGGCGCGATCTGATGAACGGCGCCTGTGACGTCATCGTCACCGATGGGTTCACTGGAAACGTCGCACTGAAGCTGCTGGAAGGAACCAGCAAGGTTCTGCTCGGCGAGATCAAAAAGGCGATGACCTCAACACCCATCCTGAGTCTTGCGGCGGCGGTTCTCAAGCCTGCGCTCTCCGACATGAAGCATCGTCTCGACCCTGACGTGTACGGTGGCGCGCCGCTTCTAGGGGTAAAAGGTGTCTGTATCATCGGGCATGGCTCCTCCAACGCAACCGCCGTGGCAAACGCAATCCGTGTTGCCGCACAGGCCGTGCGGGGGGGCTTGACCGAGCGTGTCGCCGAGAAGATCGCGAAACTAGACTGACCGGTTCTTCTTGCTCCTGATGAGGTCGTGTACACTGCGCCGATGTTGCATGCTCGCGTTACGCAAGCTGTGCGACTTCCCGAGAGAACAGGGATGATCACCTCACAATGACACGTTATGCTTCGATCACGGGGACCGGCTCCTACCTGCCCGAGGCCATAATCACCAACCAGGATCTCGAGCGCATGGTTGACACGTCTGACGAATGGATCGTCTCGCGGACGGGGATTCGAGAACGCCACATGGTCGCCCCCGGAGAAGCCACATCGGACCTTGCCGCACGCGCAGCAGAGCGTGCGCTGGCGAGATCCGGGGTACCTCGCGATCAAGTCGACATGCTCATTATGGCAACCGCAACCGCGGACAGGTTCTTTCCTTCGACGGCATGTATCGTCCAGGACAAGATCGGCCTCACGTGCCCGGCCTTCGACATCAATGCGGCCTGTACAGGTTTCATCTATGCTCTGCACACGGCAACGTCCATGATCGAATCTGGCAGGGCCGAGACGGTCCTTGTGATAGGTGCTGAGGCGCTTACACGACGCGTGGACTTCACAGACCGGTCGACCTGCATCCTGTTCGGCGACGGTGCAGGGGCAGTGGTTCTTCAGGCATCAGGCGAACCCGGAGTGTTCTCCATCGTCTTGGGTGCCGACGGATCAGGGTCCGATCTGCTTACCGTAGTGGCCGGCGGTTCGGCAGTCCCTCTTACGGAAGATGGCCTGCATGCCGGGCTGCAGTATCTTCGAATGGCCGGCAACGAAATCTACAAGTTCGCCGTCCGAGCGATCCCCAAGGTTACGCTCGAAGCATTGGAGCAGTCCGGCCACACGGTCGAAGATCTTGCGTGGCTGATTCCGCACCAGGCCAACAAGCGGATAACCGACACCGTCGAGGAACGTCTCGGCATGGACGAGTCGCGGGTGTACAACGACATTTCCATGACCGGAAACACGTCGGCGGCCTCGATACCGCTTGCGCTCGATGAACTGTATTCGCGCGGGAAGCTACAACCCGGGGACCTGATCGCGCTGGTCGGATTCGGCGCGGGCCTCACGTGGGGCGCTGCAACGTTGCGATGGTCGATGGCTGTTCCGAACGAGGAGGTCTCCTAGCATGGCGCTTCATACTCGGCTCACTGAGTTGCTGGGCATCGAATACCCGATCATTCAGGGCGGCATGGCTTGGACGGCGACGGCTGAACTTGCCGCCGCCGTCAGCAACGCAGGTGGCATCGGAATCATCGGCGCCGGCCAGATGCCCACGGAAGTCCTGCGGACTGAGATTCGCAACGCGAAGACACTGACGAACCGCCCGTTCGGCGTGAACCTCATGCTGCTGACTCCGCACATCGATGAACTCGTGGCCATGGTCATCGAAGAAGGCGTGCGAGTCGTAACGACGGGAGCAGGCAACCCCGGCAAGTACATGCCGGCACTCAAGAACGCCGGCATCAAAGTACTTCCGATCGCACCCTCAGTCGCTCTCGCGAAACGCCTTGAGTCGGTAGGTGCCGACGCGATCATCGGCGAAGGTATGGAAGCCGGAGGACACATCGGCGAACTTACGACGATGGTTCTGGTTCCGCAGCTCGTCGATGCGGTGAACGTTCCCGTCATCGCCGCCGGCGGCATCGCTGACGGCAGGGGATTGGCGGCGGCTCTGGCTTTGGGTGCGGAAGGTGTGCAGGTGGGTACAAGGTTCATGTGCGCCACGGAGTGCACCATCCACATGGCGGTCAAGGAGCGCGTCTTGAAGGCTGGCGATAGAGACACGGTGGTCACCGGCCGCTCCACCGGCCATCCGGTGCGGGTCCTCAAGAACAAGCTTTCGAGGCAGATCGAGGAACTCGATCGCGACAACAAGGTGGACGAGATCGATCGTCTCGGCACGGGCAGACTTGCTCTGGCGATGCGTCAGGGCGACATCGAGATGGGTTCTCTCATGGCGGGGCAGGTGGCGGGGCTCGTAAGAAGGATCCAACCGGCTGCCGAGATCATCACCGAAATAGCCACGGAGGCCGAATCGGTGATCCAACGTCTTGCTACTCTGACGCATCGGGTACAGGCGTGACCGCACGCAGCGCACTCATCTTTCCGGGCCAGGGCTCACAACGTCCCGGGATGTTGGACAACGTCCCCGATTTCGATTCGCTCGATCGGCTCTTGGACGCTGCTGAGGCACTTTCAGGTCTCGAGTTGCGCAAGATTGCGGCCAAGGGTCCAGTTTCAGCGCTCGCGGATACCCGCGTCGCGCAGCCGCTTATCTATCTCGTCGACATCGCATGGGGCTTCACGCTTCTGGACTGCGGCATCCGGCCGTCTGCGGTGGCAGGCCATTCTCTCGGCGAGTTGGCGGCTCTGGCGGTGGCGGGAGTGTTCTCGCCGGAAGCCGGACTTGAATTGGTTGTCGAACGGAGCCGGCTCATGGCATCGGCCGCCGAGAATAACCCCGGAGGTATGATGGCAGTACTGGGGCTGACTGCTTCTCAGGCGTCTGCCGCCGTCGCGGAGATTGCAGATATCTGGATCGCCAACGACAACGCCCCGGGGCAGGTTGTCATTTCGGGGCGTTTTGCAGGACTTGAAGAAGCAAGCCCTCGCCTGACGGAAGCGGGCGCAAAGAGGGTCGTGCCTCTGGCTGTCGCCGGCCCGTTTCACACACCGCTCATGTTGGGCGCGCAGGAGGCGTTTGCTGACCTTCTCGCCGGCGCGCAGTTCAACGACGCGCGCATCCCGGTGGTACAGAACACTGATCCCGTCGCCGAGACCAATGCAGTGCGAATCAGAGAGCGGCTTCGCGCTCAGATCACCTCCCCTGTAAGGTGGACTGAGGCCATGGTGGCGCTCTTAGCGGATGGTCCTACAACTGTCATTGAGTCCGGACCCGGCACCGTGCTTTCCGGGTTGGCTCGGCGGGTGGAAGGCTTGACCGCCTTCGCGGTCGAGTCCTCGGACCTGGAGATCATCGTTGGGGAGGTGGCATGAAGTGGCGGATCTGACCGGAAAGGTAGCCCTCGTCACGGGTGCTTCGCGCGGAATAGGCGCGGCGATCGCCGAATTGCTGGGTGCTAGCGGAGCCTCGGTGGCCGTGAACTATGCCGGATCGGCTGATGCCGCCGAGAACATCGTTCGGCGGATTCGAGAGAACGGGTCACGAGCGATCTCAGTACAGGCCGATGTCAGCGATCCTGAGGCGTGCACGGGCCTTATCGAAGCGACGCTGCGAGAACTCGGCGGGCTGGACATACTCGTCAACAACGCCGGCATCACCCGCGACGGGCTTCTGGTGCGCATGAGTGACGAAGACTGGGAGTCCGTTATCGGCACCAACCTCACCGGCGTCTTCAATGTCACTCGTGCGGCCACACGCCACTTGATGAAGCAGCGCAGCGGCGCAGTCGTCAACGTCACATCCGTGATAGGGCTCATCGGCAATGCCGGGCAGGCGAACTACGCGGCAGCGAAGGCCGGCGTCATTGGCCTGACTAAGTCTGTGGCGAAAGAGCTTGCATCGAGAGGCGTGCGCGTCAACGCCGTGGCCCCAGGCTTTATCGAGACAGACATGACGGCCGCGCTTTCGGAAACCGCGCGGGAGGCCATCATCAAGCAGATCTCGCTCGCCAGGCTCGGCGCTCCGGCCGACGTCGCAAAAGCCGTCGCGTTTCTGGCTAGCGACGAGGCCGCATATATCACGGGTCAGACTCTTGCCATCGACGGCGGGATGACGTTTATGTAGAGTGCGTCACCGGACACATCTGTCCGTCTTTGTTGGAGATTGAAAGCGACCGGAGGAGGTCTTTTCGTATGGAGCACGATGAAGTTGTCGAGAAGGTCAAAGCAGTCATAGTCGAGCAACTCAACGTCGAGGAGGATGACGTCACTGAGGAGGCGTCGTTTGTCGATGATCTGGGTGCCGACTCGCTCGATATCGTCGAACTCGTGATGGCGCTTGAGGAAGAGTTCGGGGTCTCGATTCCGGACGAAGATGCCGAGAGCATCAAGACGGTCGGCGATGCTGTCTCCTACATCGCAGCGAACGCTTAGGTCTTCGGCTGAAGGTTCTCCGCACGCTTCAGATCTCTTCCTGTAGCGTGCGGGGATATCAACCCATTGCACCCTCCATCCGACCGAAGGGCATTCGAGCGTGGACATGCCAACACTCACAATTGGGGAGCGCACAGCCCGCCTCCCCATCGTTCAAGGCGGGATGGCCGTCCGGATCTCGATGGCCCCGCTTGCTTCGGCGGTTGCCCAAGCAGGCGGCATCGGCGTAATTGCTGGCAGCGGACTGACTGCGGGGGAGCTGGCCGCCGAGATCCGCAAAGCGCGCGAGGCGACGGATGGCGTGATCGGCGTCAACATCATGGTCGCGGTGCGAAAATTCAAAGAACTCGTGCAGACGGCCATGGCGGAGGGCGCCGACCTAGTGATCGCTGGTGCTGGGTTCTCGCGAGACGTCTTTGCATGGGGACGTGAGTTCCGCGTGCCGGTGGTGCCGATCGTCGGCTCCACGCGCGTTGCCCGGCTCGCCGAGAAGTTCGGGGCGTCCGCGCTCATCGTCGAAGGTTTCGAAGCCGGAGGTCACCTCGGCACCGATCGGCTGATGCTTGACCTGCTTCCGGAAATCGTGGCGTCCGTTGATCTGCCGGTGATTGGTGCCGGCGGTATCGTGACGGGCGCCGACATCCGCAAGGCTCTCGACACGGGTGCCGCTGGCGTCCAGATGGGTACCCGTTTTGCGGCGACGGTTGAGTCATCTGCCCCTGATGCGTTCAAGCAGATGTATGTGAATGCGTCACCTGAAGATATTGTGCTCGTGAAAAGTCCGGTCGGTCTGCCCGGACGGGCTTTGAAGAACCCGTTCTGGGAGCGTGCACACCGAGGCGAGTACCCGCCGATCGAGCGGTGCGCGGCGTGCCTCAAGGAATGCCACAAAGACTACTGCATCATGAAGGAACTCGAACTCGCCCAAAGCGGAGACGTCGAGAACGGGCTCGTCTTTGCCGGCTCCTCGGCGGCACGAATCACCGACGTTCCGACCGTCGCTGAACTGATGAGGCGTCTTGAAGCCGAGTGGAAATCATCCGGAGAGGAAGCTTCATGAAGAGGATTGCCGTCACCGGCCTCGGAGTCGTGACACCGGTAGGTATCGGTGTCGATGCAATGTGGGACTCTCTCGTCAGCGGGCGCAGCGGCATCTCCGCGATTGAGCACTTCGACACTACCGGATACTCATCGCGAATCGCCGGCTACATCAAGGACTTCGACCCGAGCGGCGTGTTGGACCACAAGGAAGCCAGGCGCATGTCGCGCTTCCAGCAGTTCGCGATGGTCGCTGCCGACGAAGCAATGCGCGACGCCGGACTCACTGAGATCTCAGATGATCTCGCCTTGCGCTCGGGTGTCATCGTCGGCTCGGGCATCGGCGGACTCGGACTCATGGAGGAGCAGAAGGAGATCCTGCTCGAGCGCGGCCCGGGTCGCGTGAGCCCATTTCTCGTTCCAATGATGATCACCGACCTAGCTGCCGGTCATATTTCGATCCGATACGGGCTTAAGGGAATCAACTACGCGGTGGTTTCGGCGTGTGCCACGGGGTCTCACGCGATCGGAGAAGCCGCCGAGGCGATCCGTCGTGGCAGAGCCGACGTCATGATTGCCGGCGGATTCGATTCCGGCGTCACGCCGCTCGGCGTCGCGGGCTTCTGTGCACTGAGGGCCCTGTCCACCCGTAACGACGATCCCACCGGCGCATCGCGTCCTTGGGACGCGAGCCGCGACGGCTTCGTCATCGCCGAAGGCGGAGGAATCCTCGTTCTCGAGGATTGGGATCACGCTGTCGCCCGCGGCGCGCATATCCGTGCCGAGCTTGTGGGGTACGGCGCCAGCGCCGACGCCTACCACATGACAGCGCCCGCACCCGACGGAAGCGGTGCCTTCCGTGCAATGCAGATTGCACTGGAAGAGGGTCGGCTGTCGCCATGCGACGTCAGCTACATCAACGCCCACGGCACTTCAACCGATGCGGGCGACGCCGCAGAGACAAAAGCGATCAAGTCGGTGTTTGGGCAGTGTGTGCCACCCGTCAGCTCGACGAAATCGATGATGGGGCACCTGCTCGGCGGCGCGGGTGCCGTCGAAGCCGCGGTCTGCATCCTGGCAATGGAGAACTCCATCATTCCGCCCACAATCAACCTTGCCACTCCGGACCCGGAATGCGATCTTGACTACGTTCCCAACGTTGCCCGTGCTGCGGATCTATCCGTCACCATGAGCAACTCCTTCGGTTTCGGCGGACATAACGCGACTCTCGTTCTCGCGCGGGTATAGGAGGCCGGCAAGACTGTGGCAAACGCATCTGCGGAAGGCTCTCAGCGGCTGGCGCTCGCCGAGAAGGTCATGGGCCACCGGTTCTCGGACCGCGATCTGCTCCTGCGCGCCCTCACACATCCTTCGGCGATCGAGGCCAAGGATCCGGGCGCGTACTACGAACGTCTCGAGTTTCTTGGCGACTCGGTTGTGGGCTTCGTCATCGCCGAGGAGGTGTTCCGCCGCTATCCCGACATGCCTGAAGGCGGAATGACCCGCATCAAGATCTCGGCTGTTGCCGGCACCACACTCTCGGAAGTAGCGGCCGATTTGGGCCTTGGCGGCGCACTGATCGTTGGTGACAGCGAGCGGGGCACCGGCGGCAGAGGTTTGGTGAGTGCACTCGAGAATGTCTACGAGGCACTTGTGGCAGCGCTCTACTTGGACGCCGGGCTCCCTGCTGCCCGCGAGTGGGTTCTTGCGACGCTTGGCTCGCGGATCTCGGAAGACGCCGCGTCGACACCCGAGAATCCAAAGTCACTGCTTCAAGAAATCACTCAGGCCAGGGGCCTCGCCCCGACCTACCGCCTCATTGCCGAGGATGGCCCACCACACGCCCGGACGTTCACCTGCGCGGTGGAGATGGAGGGCATCGTCGTCGGACAGGGGAGCGGGCGGACGAAGAAAGACGCCGAAGCGGCTGCGGCTTCAGCGGCTCTGGAACGACTTTAGGCCCTCGCAAATCGTCTGTCGGAGAGCCCCACGAGGGGCGGTCAGGCGATCCTCCTGTGCTACACTTGCCTCCGGTTTTGTGTGCGTTTTTCGTTCCGTATGCCAGTCCGCGCCCTAGGGGGAACGTGTACCTCAAGTCCCTGATATTCCGAGGTTTCAAGTCATTCGCCGATAAGGGCGTCATGCTGTTCGAACCCGGCGTCACCGTCATCGTCGGGCCAAACGGATCCGGCAAGTCCAACATCTCCGATGCGGTTCTATGGGTACTGGGCGAGCAGTCTGCCAAGAGCCTGCGCGGGCAAGCGATGGAAGACGTCATTTTCGCAGGCTCCTCGGCACGCCAGCCTGTGGGCGTGGCGGAAGTCGACCTCGTGCTCGACAACAGCGACGGCACATTGCCGCTGGAGTTTTCCGAAGTCACCATTACCCGTCGCATGTTTCGCAACGGCGACAGTGAGTACCTCATCAACCAGTCACCGTCACGTCTCATGGACATCCAAGATCTGCTTCACGACTCCGGTCTCGGTCGAGACACGCATTCCATCATTAGCCAAGGTCGCCTAGATGAGGTCTTAAACTCGCGTCCCGAAGACAGACGCGGACTCATCGACGAAGCCGCGGGTGTCCTGAAGCACAAGAAGCGCAAAGAACGCGCGCTGCGCAAGCTCTCTGCCATGGACGCCTATCTCGCAAGGGCACGCGACATCTCGTCCGAAATCGAACGCCAGCTCCGGCCGCTCGAGCGCCAGGCGACGCGCGCGCAGGAGCATGCGGCGCTCTCGGCGGAATTGCGAGAGCATGAGCTCGGCATGGCCGTCGACGATCTGCGTCGGCTTCAGGGCCAGTGGGAAGAGATCTCGAAGCTTGAACGCGAAGCGGATGCCGACATCGAGCTGTCCCGCTATCGCCTAGCCGAGAAGGAACGTGAACTCGCGAAGTTCCAGTCGCTGTTGGAGGAGAAAGGCCTGTTTGTCGGCGATCTCTCCGAACAACGGCGTAGGATGCAGTCGATTCTCGAGCGTCTTGATGCCGGCTTGCTGCTGCTTGAAGAAAAGGGCAAGAACCTCATCGAGAAGCTCTCTGAACTTCGGCAGAAGCTCCACCAGTCCGACAATCGCACGGTGCAGCGTTCCGCGGAGCTTGAACGGCTGTCGCTGGAGCGGGTGGACGCCGACGGCCGTCTCAAAGCGCTTTACGGACAACTCAACGAAGTGCGTCGTGAAGCCGAGGCCGTGCGTAAGGCCCGCATCGCTGCCGATGAGGAGCTCTCACGCCTGGCCGCCGAGATTCGCCGCGTTCGCAAGCAACTTGAAGACGATCGGGCGGCTTCAGCGCTCGCCGAACAGGCGCTGTCTGCCTTCAGGCTTGAAGACGACCTGCTGGCAGAGCGGGCGTCGCAGATCAGAGATCAGCGACTTGCTGCTCAAGCAACTCTCTCCGCACGGCGCAGCCGTCTCGATGGGGTCTCGGCTCGCCTGAGCCACCTGAAGCGCGATCTGGCGCTTGCCGACTCCGATGTCGACAAGCGGGTACGCGTTTTGGAGTCCCGTCGGCGCGATCTCGACAGCCGGCGCAACGCGCTGGCCGAAGCGCGTGCGGAGCTCCGTGGGCTGGAGGAAGTCGACCGTGCGTTTGCCGCCGCGTCCCCGGCCCTAGCATGGGCGCTGACCAACGAAGGCGGTCTGCCGGGTCTAATCGGCCCCGTCACCGAGGCAATTCGGGCTCCGAAGCACTACGAGGTGCTCGTGGAAAGGCTTCTCGGCGCCGACTTGTTCGGCGTGCTGGTTGCAGACGCCCTCACTGCCGCGACCCTTGCAGACGGGCTGCTGGCCGAGTCCCAAGGCGAGCTTTCGGTCGTTCCTCTGTCCGGCGCGCGTTCGAATCTGAGGGGTATGCCGACAACCGGCATGCGACTTCTCGACGAATTGGTTTTCGAAGAGTCCATGCGGCCTGCCGTTGAGGCGCTCTTGGGCGACGTGTTCGTCGTCGATAACGTCACTGCGGCTTTGCAGGCCTCGGCAGCGGACACCTCAGGCGCTCGCTTTGCGACAGCTGAAGGTGCGGTGGTCTGGCCCACCGGCAAGCTCACGCTCGGCATGCAGCTCAACGACACGGAGAGCGTGCTTGCCCGGAAACGCCGCTTCGCAGAGTTGACCGACGGCATCGGCGCGCTTTCTGCCGCACTTGGCGACTCGGAATCGGAGAGCGCCGCTGCCGCAGAAGCACTCTCGGCGGCACAACAGGACGCACTCGACCTTTCGCAGAAGATCGCGGCGTGTACCGGGGAACACGACTCCATGCTCGAGGAGGTCGGCCGGCTCGAGCAGCAACTCACCACACTGGAAACGGAAGCAAGCGGGATTGACACTCGCATCGGCGCGATCCGTGAGCGCTCCGTCAAGGACCAGCCGACGGTGGGCCATCTTGCCGAGAAGATCGCCTCGGCAACCTCGACGCTCGAAAGCTTCGAGGAGACGCAGGCAATCGCTCGCGAGCAACGCGACCTGCGCTTTCGAGAGGAGAGCGCGGTCTCTGAGCGACTGAGCGTCTGCCAGGTGGACATCGCCACAGTGTCCGAACGGGAAGTACACCTCAAGAGACAGCTCAACGGCGTCAACTCCGAGTTGCGCGAACTGGAAACCGCTATACGGCAGTCCAAGGAGACGGAGCAGGCACTCGAGCTGCTTCGCGAACGAATCCAACCCGTTCATGATCTCTACGTTGCATTGCAGGAGCGTGCCGAGCACTGGGCCGCCAAACTCAAGGACCGCGCCTGTTTCGAGCAGGCGGACTCGGAGTCTTTGCGCGAGACGATCCAAGCGGCTCAAAGCGCCGTCCGCGAAGTTCAGGCCGAGATCGATGGAAAGAGCACTACCGCTACCGATGTTCGTGTGAAGAAGGGCCAGACCGAGCTTCAGGTGAACCAGGCCGCCCACCGCATCGTTGAGGAACTCGGTATCTCGCTGGAACGGGCGCTGGCACTGCCGGAGTTGGAAGACCGCAGGGCGGCGGAAGATCGTGCTCATCGGCTGCGAAAGCAGATCTCCTCGATCGGGCCGGTCAACCCGGTGGCGATGCGGGAGTTCGAGTCTCTGAAAGCCCGGCGCGACTTCATGACGTCCCAAGTCGACGACCTCGATGGAAGCCGCAAGGCGCTTCACAAGGTGGTCGCGGCTATCGACCGCAAAGTCAGAGACAGGTTTCTCGAGGCCTTCGAACAGGTCGACGAGGCCTTCCAGGAGATATTCGCCGTCCTGTTCCCCGGCGGCTCGGCCCGGCTGTGCCTGACGGATCCGGATGATCCCGACACCACCGGCGTCGAAGTGATCGCGCAGCCTCGGGGTAAGAAGGTCGCGAAGATGTCGCTTCTCTCCGGCGGCGAGAAGTCGCTGACGGCGCTCGCGCTTCTTTTCGCCGTCTATCGGACCCGGCCGTGCCCCTTCTATATCCTCGACGAAGTTGAAGCCGCTTTGGACGACACAAACCTGCGCCGTTTCGTCACGTTCGTCGACTCCATGCGAACTTCGACGCAGTTCCTGATCGTCACCCATCAGCGACGCACCATGGAGATGGCTGACGTGCTCTACGGCGTTTCCATGCAGGCCGATGGTGTTTCGAAGGTTGTGAGCCAGAAGCTTGACAGGGCTCGCGTGACAGCGGAAGTGGAACATGAGCCCATCGTGGTATAGCCGGCTCGCCGACGGGCTCTCAAGGAGCCGAGAGCGGCTTGCAGGGCAACTCAACGTGCTTCTCGGCAAGGGACCTGACCTTGATGATGAGTTCTGGTCTGATCTCGAAGACACGCTGCTGGCTTCCGACATCGGGGTCACCGGCACCACTGAGATCGTCGCGCGCCTGAAGGACAGATCGAAGCGTGAGAATCTCCCCGATTCCGCCGCGGTCATCGAGGCTCTCGTGGAGAGCATCGCCGCCGAGTTCCCGGATCCCGATGAGGACCCGTTCGACGTGCGCCCAGTAACGCTCCTTTTCGTTGGAGTCAACGGTGCAGGCAAGACCACTACGGTGGGCAAGGTAGCCAAGCAGGGAGCCGAAGCCGGGCGCAAGGTGGTTCTCGGCTCCGCGGACACGTTTCGCGCAGCCGCGTCCGAGCAGCTCGACATCTGGGCCGAGAGGGCAGGCGTCCCTGTCGTTCGCCGTGACCGCGGAGCCGATCCTGCGGCCGTGGCTTTCGAGACGATCGAGTCCGCCGAGAAATCGGGCGCTGACCTGACGCTGATCGACACGGCCGGGAGGCTTCACACCTCGGCAGACCTGATGCGCGAGCTGACCAAGATCAAACGTGTCGCAGAGAACCGCAGCAAGGCGGCTGTACGCACGATCCTCGTCATGGACTCAACCACAGGGCAAAACGGCCTTGCGCAGGCACGAGAGTTTGGCGCGGCGCTCGCAATCGACGGTATCGTGCTCACAAAACTGGATGGGACCGCCAAGGGCGGCATAGCGGTCGCCATCGCGCGCGAGCTCGGCATACCGGTGCTTCGCATAGGAGTAGGGGAAGGTATCGACGACCTAAGACCTTTCGACGCGGCGGAGTTCTCGGCGGCGCTCGTCAAGGGGTGATCTCGCTCGGAACCGGTCTACTCGGCCACGAAAGACTGCCGGACACTTCAGGATGAACGGAGGAACGTATGGCGATGTTTCAGAGCCTCTCAGACAGACTTCAGCACGTGTTCAGCGGACTCACCGGCAAAGGACGTCTCACTGAGGCCGACGTCGATGTCGCAATGCGCGAGATCCGCATGGCGCTGCTCGAAGCTGACGTGAACTACAAGGTCGTGAAGGACTTCGTCGCCAAGATCCGCGAGCGTGCCGTTGGCTCCGAGGTGATGAGCTCGCTTACGCCGGGCCAGCAGGTTGTCAAGATCGTGCTGGATGAAATGACCACGTTGCTCGGCTCCACGAACTCTCGCTTGGTATTGTCAGGCCGGGTCCCGAACGTGATCATGCTTGTGGGCCTTCAGGGCTCCGGCAAGACCACCGCAACAGCGAAGCTGGCCTATCTTCTGCGCAAGCAAGGCCACCATCCGCTCATGGTCGCGTGCGACGTCTACCGCCCTGCCGCTATCGACCAGCTTGAAGCTCTCGGCAGGGAGCTTGACATCCCCGTATACCGTGGCGAAGGAGCCGATCCGGTCAAGATCGCTAAAGACGGCGTGAGGCAGGCGATCGACACTCTGAAAGACATCGTCATCATCGACACCGCCGGGCGCCTTCATGTCGACGAGGACATGATGACCGAGGCGGTTCGGATCAGGGATGCCACCAGGCCCGATCAGGTCCTCATGGTCGTCGACTCAATGGCCGGCCAGGACGCGGTCAACGCGGCAACCGTTTTTGCCGAGCGCGTCGATTTCGACGGTGTCATCATGAGCAAGCTCGACGGAGACGCGCGCGGAGGCGCAGCGCTTTCGGTTACCCAGGTGACAGGCAAGCCGATCAAGTTCGCGTCGGAAGGGGAGAAGCCCGAGTCTCTCGACCCCTTCTTTCCGGACAGGATGGCCAAGCGCATCCTCGGCATGGGGGACGTCGTCTCCCTCATCGAGAAGGCCCAGGAGATCGGCCAGGCCGAGGAAAACGTCGAGATGGCGCAGCGGCTCAAGAAAGCCGACTTCAACCTCGATGACTTTCTGAGCCAGATCCAACAGGTGCGCAAGATGGGTGGCATCGGCAACCTCATGAAATCGTTGCCCGGCATGGGAAAGCTTGGTGCACCGGCAGCCGATGTGGATGAGGGCGCTTTGGGCCGCACCGAGGCGATAATCTTCTCGATGACGAGGCGGGAGCGAGAGAAACCGCAACTCATCAACGGCGAACGGCGAGTGAGAATCGCCCAAGGAGCCGGGGTCGAAGTCCGGGACGTCAATCAGCTTCTCAAGCAGTTCACGGAATCACGAAAGATGATGAAGCAACTCATGGCACAAGGCGGAAAAGGTGGGAAACGGATGCGCATGCCTGGTCTGCCCGGCGGTTTTGGACGATAGTTCGACGCGTTACAGGCAGCGCCTGAGATGCCGACTCCACTCCGTGCTTTGACCCATTCGGCGTACTGTCGTAGTATATGCAACCGCTCTGCTTGCACGCAGTGCGGCCCTGATGGGGCCGCCTTTACCGGAGGTGAACTGTTGGCTGTCAAGATCCGCTTGGCGCGTCACGGCGCAAAGAAGGCGCCGTTTTACCGCGTCGTAGTCGCTGATGGTCGCGCTCGTCGCGATGGTCGGTTCCTCGGAATCGTCGGGCGCTACAATCCCCGTACGACTCCGTCCACTGTTGAGATCGATATCGCCGAAGTCGACGCTTGGCTCGCCAAGGGCGCTCAGCCCACTGAAGCTGCAGCAAAACTTATAGCGATCGCTCGCGGCGACAAAGCGGCCAAGGAGGTCGAAGCGAAGCCCTCCAAGAAGGCCGTCGCGAAGTCGGCCGCCGAGGCCAAAGCAGCAACCGCTGCTGCCGAGTAGACAGGGTAATGATGGCATCCTCAGCCGACACGGCGGGGCTCATCAAGTACATTGTCGAGGCGCTTGTCGATGCGCCTGAAACCGTCGTCGTCACCACGAAAGAGTCTGACGCCGCCGTGACCTTCGAGATCGCACTCGATCCTGCTGACGTCGGCAAGGTGATTGGCCGCCAAGGTCGCATCATCAAAGCGATCCGCTCTCTCGCGCGTGCGGCGGGGAGCACCCCTGACAAGCAGGTCGAGGTTGAAGTCGCAGAATAGGGACATGAGCCCCTCTGCGCACGTCCCGATTGGCCGGGTTGTCAAAACGCATGGACTCAAAGGGGAGGTTTGTGTGGCTCCGGCCACCGACCTTTCTTTTGATTTTGCCCTAGGCTTGCGAGTCTGGTTCGTACCACCACCAGCCTCTGCCCGCGGTGGTCGCATCACAGGAATTCGCCAAGGGTCAAAGGGGCCAATGCTCACCATCGAAGGGATCGACGACGTCAATGTCGCCGTCCAGCTTCGCGGAGCCGATATCCTCGTACGTACTGAAGACCTGCCTGCCAATTGGTATGACATGGAAGACGACCCTGACGACGTGATAGGTTTCGACGTCATCGACGAAGAGCATGGCCTTCTCGGATCGGTGTCCGAGATTATCTACACCGGGGCAAACGACGTATGGGTCGTTGATGGTTCGTTCGGCGAGGTGCTCATTCCCGTGATCGACGATGTCGTGCTCGATGTGGATCGGCCAGAACGCCGGATCACGGTGAGGTTGCTGCCGGGGCTTATGCCCGGAGAGGCCTACGAAACGTGATAACCGATGTCATCACAATCTTTCCCGAGATGTTCGAAGGACCCATGTCGGCGTCGATCGTGGGACTTGCCCGCGAGAGAGGCCTGCTCGAGCTCCGTGTTCACAACCTGCGCGACTGGACGCACGACAGGCATCGGACGACCGACGATTCTCCATACGGTGGCGGTGCCGGGCTGGTCATGAAGCCCGAGCCCATCTTCGAAGCGCTCGATGCGGTCCAAGAACTTGAGGACGAACCCGGATTCGTCGTCTTCATGACCCCAGCCGGTATGCCGCTTTCACAGGCGCTCGTCACCGAGCTTGCCGAGAAAGAGCGGCTCATTTTTGTGTGCGGGCGCTACGAAGGTTTTGACGAGCGCGTAATGACGCGAGCCGATCTTGAACTCTCCATCGGCGACTATGTGCTGACCGGCGGCGAGTTGCCGGCGATGGTGACGATAGACGCCGTTTCACGCCTTGTGCCAGGGGTTCTCGGCGACCAGGATTCAAGCGGTGACGAGTCGTTCTCCTTTGGATTGCTTGAGTACCCTCAGTACACGCGTCCCGCGGTCTATCGCAATCTTGAGGTGCCGGAAGTGTTGCGAAACGGCGATCATGGGAAGATTTTGCAGTGGCGCAGGGAACAAGCTGTAAGAAAGACGGCCCGCATGCGGCCTGACCTGCTGTCGCGGGTGAGTCTGAGCGCGGCGGAGCTTGAAATTGCAGCGACCGAGACCGCATGCGACGCCGCATCGGAAAGCGAGTAGATCGATGACGGATCTTATGGACAACACAGAAGCAGATGTGACGGCGCCGCCTCGGCCAAAGCAGGCGCAGTCTACATGGCGTTGGCTGATCGAGACGATCGTCCTCATCGCGATCGCATTCGCGTTCGCGCAAGGGATTAAGGTATTCGTTGTGCAACCGTTCGTCGTCCCGACAGGCTCAATGGAGCCTACAATCGCCATCGGCAACTACCTCCTTGCCGAGAAGATCAGTTACCGCTTTGCCCGATCTCCGCAATATGGAGATGTGGTCGTGTTCAACGATCCAAACGGGGCGTATCCGGTGCTTGTCAAGCGTGTCATCGCGGTAGGAGGGCAGACCGTCGACATCAAGAACAACTCCGTGTATGTCGACGGAAAGAAGCTGGATGAGCCGTATACGCACGGCCAGCCGAGCGTATTGGAGCCCGGAATAACGGTGAGCATGCCGCTGACAGTTCCCGACGGTAAGCTCTGGGTGATGGGCGACAATCGAACAAACAGCGCTGACAGCCGCTATTTCGGCACTATCTCCGTCACCCAGGTGCAAGCTCGTGCAATCTGGACTTACTGGCCTCTCAGCCAGTTTGGCAAGCTGCAGTAAGGGTCTTTCGACAGCTCAACGTGAGGGAGGAACAACATCTCGCAGACTTCAACGTTGCTCCCTTTGCGGCTGTGGGATATACTTCCCACTCGCGCCCGCTTCCCGCGGAATCGCAAGGTCTAATCGACGAACAGGAATCACAGGAACATGGACATCATCAGAGCCATTGAGCAGCAGCAGATTCGGGATGACCTTGCCGAGGTGAACGTCGGCGATTCCGTCAAAGTTCACTACAAGATCATCGAAGGCACTCGCGAACGCACGCAGGTATTCCAGGGCGTTGTGATCCGCCGTCACGGTGCCAGCAACCGTGAGACGTTCACGGTTCGCAAGCTATCGTTCGGTATTGGTGTTGAGCGTACGTATCCCGTGCACTCGCCCAAGATCGACAAGATCGAAGTGCTTTCGCACGGCAAGGTTCGCCGCAGCAAGCTGTACTTCCTGCGCGACAAGATCGGCAAAGCAGCCCGCCTCAAGGAAAAGGGCTACTAAGCCGCCTGCGCACGCGGGGATGCTCGATCTCTCGCGGCATCGGCTGCAACAGAGTTAGACTTTAAGAAGCAGGGCGCACCCCGCGCCCTGCTTCTTTCCGTGTGTTTGGGAGATGCGTGATCGGATGAACCGTTCCAAGGACCTTTCCGTAACCGAAATCCGGCGAATTCTCGCGATGGCCACGAGTCCTCAACTGCCCGAGCTACTCTCGCATTACTCAGACGATCCCCGGGCGGGGATCCGGGCCGCCTGTGTTTCTGCCAGCGCGCGGGTTGAGGCCGCGAACCGCGAACGTGAACGCACCCTGAGGCTTTATCAGATCGAGGCCGCGCTGAAAGCGCAGGGTTACGCCCTGATTGCCGGAGTCGATGAAGTGGGACGAGGCGCCCTTGCAGGACCTATGACGGTTGCAGCCGTGGTCCTGCCTGACGAGCCACTCATCGAGGGACTGGACGATAGCAAGCGCCTGACACCGGCACGCAGAAGCGTACTCGCCGAGCAGATCCGAGCCACCGCGTATGCCTACTCGGTTTCGCATGTGGAAGCGTGGGAGATCGATGGAATGGGTGTCACTGCAGCACTGAAGAAGGCAGTCCTGTGCGCGATCGCCGGGCTTGGTATCGAGATTGACCATCTGCTCATAGATGGACTACCTCTGCGTGTGGTCGAACATGAGACTGCCGTAGTCAAGGGCGATGCGAAGGTGGCTGCCATTGCGGCGGCATCCATTCTTGCGAAGGTGACTCGAGATCACCTCATGACGCAATTGGACAGCGACTATCCGGACTACGCTTTTGCCGTGAATAAGGGTTATGGGACGCCGGAACACCTTGCCGCTATCGCGCGATGTGGGCTGACGACAATCCATCGCAGGTCGTTTTCCTCAGGCGGTGGCACGCCACAGCTCTTCTAGGACTGGGGCGAACAGACCTCGTTAAGGTTGCCGTTAACCACCTTCGTCATGATCCATGGCGGAGGTGGTTTTGTGATGTCCGACGAGAAGAAGAAGCTTGGTCAGCGCGGAGAAGATGCCGCAGCGGCATTCCTTGAGCGCAATGGGTTTACGATAATTGCAAGGAACTGGCGCTGCACCGCAGGGGAGATCGACATTGTCGCGCTTGATGGCCAGTCACTCGTGCTGTGCGAAGTCAAGACGCGTCGAGGCAACTCGAAGGGCACGGCGGAAGACGCCGTGACACCGGCCAAGCAGAGGCGTTATGCGAGACTCGCCGAGGCCTATCTGCAAAGCACGGGAATGGGATGCATGCCGGTGCGCTTCGACGTGGTCACACTGGCAGTTGTCGATGAGCACAGGGCGCTTCTGCGCCACCACCGCGCAGCGTTTAGCTCGGACTGACGCATGGGACAATGCAGTGTTCTCACTTCCACTCTGATAGGCGTGGAAGCGGTGAAAGTTCGTGCGGAGATCGATGTTGGAGTCGGCCTTCCCGCTTTCTTCATCGTCGGGCTGGCCGACTTGGCAGTCCAGGAGTCCCGAGAGCGAGTTCGTTCGGCAATCAGAAGTGCGGGGTACTCCGTTCCCAACTCCCGTGTGGTCGTGAACCTTGCTCCCGGGCCGTTGCGCAAACACGGAACCGGGTTTGACTTGCCGATCGCCATCGGGATACTCGCTGCAACCGGGCAGATCCCGAGACAGCTGGCCTGTGACTTCATTGCGGTTGGTGAGCTCTCGTTGGATGGATCAGTCTGCAGTATCCCCGGCATGCTCGCGCATGCACTTCACGCGAGGCAGTGCGGCTTGCCGCTGCTCGGCCCGGCAGACTCTTCACAACACCTTCAGCTGGACAAACTGAGCTATCACCCGGTCTCACACTTGCGCCAGCTCAAACAGCATGTTCCGCCGGCAGCCTATATCGGAAGATCTGATGATGCAGATGACATTTCGCACATGGCAGACTTCGCGGAGGTCGCGGGGCACGAAATGGCCAAACGCGCTCTGCTCATCGCTGCGGCGGGAAGACACAACATTCTGATGGTCGGACCCCCGGGTTCCGGAAAGACCATGCTTGCGCGACGGCTCCCCTCGATCCTGCCGCCGCTCGAAAACGACGAGCGCCTAGAGACTGCACTGGTTCATTCGGTCGCAGGGCTCGACGAGTCCCCGATCATCCAAGGCATACGCCCTTTTCGCGCGCCTCACCACTCGGCGTCTGTTGCGGGTCTGGTCGGCGGGGGATCGCCTCCACGCCCGGGCGAAGCCTCCCTCTCGCACAACGGAGTCCTGTTCCTCGACGAGATGCCTGAGTTCGGTCCAGCATCCCTCCAAACCCTGAGGCAACCCCTTGAGAGCGGACACATTACCTTGGTTCGAGCCGAAGGCAGGTTGCGATTTCCCGCGCGCTTCGCTCTTGTCGGAGCGGCCAACCCATGCCCGTGTGGGTATCTCGGCGACACCCAGAAGACCTGCAGGTGTCCGCCGTCTACGATCGCTCGATATCAAGCCCGGATTGGTGGCCCTCTCATGGATCGAATAGACCTCGTCATCGATGTTGGGCGCGTAGACCCATCCCTCCTGATGAGCCCGGCGAAGAGCGCCGGCTCCGCGGAGTTGCGCCAGATCGTGCTTGAAGCAAGAGCCTTCTCACGAGAACGCATGGCTCGACATTCGACGGACTCTGTACAGGTCCGCTCCGCGGCTCGTGATCTCACAGATGAGGCTTTGAGGCTCGTAGAGAACGTCGCTCGCTTACAACACTTGTCGGGTCGAAGTGTGACACGGTTGCTGCGGGTCGCAAGAACAGTCGCCGACATCGAGGCCTCGGTCGATGTGAGCACCGAGCACGTTGCCGAGGCAATCGGCTTTCGATTGAAGGAGGATGGGTGAACCAGTGTCCGTCTTGGGTCCCGGACAGTGTCCGACGATTCGAACTGAGGCTTGGCGAGGAGGGATATCCAAGCAGCCTGCAGGGGACACCGAATGCACCGCTCGTCTTGCGGGGGCTAGGCAATCCCGATGTCCTCAACCGACCCTGCGTGGCAATTGTCGGCGCGCGCAAGGCTACGCCTTATGGTTTGAGGGCAGCGAGCGAGTTTGGCAGGTGGGCGGCTCAAGCCGGCTACACGGTGATCTCGGGGGCCGCAATGGGATGCGACCAGGCGGCTCACAGAGCGGCTCTCGATGCGCTGGGAGTCACTGTCGCTGTTCTCGGCTGTGGCGCAGACGTGGTCTACCCACGCGCTGTCGGACCGCTCCTAACAGAAATTGTTGCGAGAGGCGCCGTTGTCTCCGAGTTTGACTGGAGCTATCCCCCCTCTAAATGGACATTTCGAGCTCGCAATCGAATCATCGCGGGCCTTTCTGGCGCGCTCCTGGTCACAGAGGCGGGACTGCCGAGTGGGACGTTTTCAACAGCCGACTTTGCTCTTGCATGCGGCCGCGATGTCATGGCTGTTCCCGGTTCGATTTATGCTCCGGAGTGCCGCGGCGCGAACCGCTTGATCCGCCAAGGCGCTACTCCCGTGACCGATGTGTCCGAGTTCGCCGAAGCGATTGGCTATGCAACGTTCACGGCACCACCGGCGGAAGGGATCGGTACACGACACGCCGGAACCGAGGAACGCGACGAAGTACTCGCCGCCCTCCTTGCGAGTCCAACCCGTCCAGATGATCTGGCCCGCGATCTGCAGCTCGATATTGTGACTGTAGCCAGAAGAATCGGCCGGTTGCAGGCTGAAGGCCACGTTGGCAAGTACCCGGACGGAAGGTACGGTCCATGCTGAAATTCACCCTCAGGGACGTTACACTGTCCATGTTTCTAAACATTGGAGCTATGTGACTTTCTCGCAGGATTCGACGTCAAGAGATCGCGTTACGGTGCTGGGTGGTGGTCTTGCAGGCTGTGAAGCTGCCTGGCAGCTTGCCTTGCGAGGCATTCCGGTGCGATTGATCGAGATGCGCCCGACTCGGTACACGCCTGCCCACCATACGGCCGATCTCGGCGAGCTTGTATGTTCCAACTCCCTGAAAGGCATGAGTCCCAACACCGCAGCAGGTCTTCTGAAATCCGAAATGGCCATGTTGGGTAGCGTTGTTCTCCAGACCGCGCATAGGACGCGGGTCGCCGCCGGCGGAAGCCTGGCGGTTGACAGAGATCTGTTCGCACGGACGCTGACGCAGCGCATCGAGGGGCATCCGCGTATCGAAGTCCTTCGGGAAGAGGCTGACGCTCTGCCCGACGGCCACACGATAATCGCAACGGGTCCCTTGACCAGTCCGGCCCTTGAGCGAGTGTTGACACGACTTGTGGGAAACGAACTTCTGTCTTTCTATGATGCGGCATCGCCGATAGTCCTCGGCGAGTCACTTGACGAAGGTTCTTTGTTTGCGCAGTCGCGCTATGGGAAAGGGGAGGGTGACGACTACCTCAACGCGCCCATGACCAGGGAAGAATACGACCTCTTCTACGATGCTCTTGTGGCTGCACAACGCGCGATGCCAAAGGACTTTGAGCGCATGGAGCTCTTCCAGGCATGCCAACCAGTCGAGGAAGTCGCCCGCACAGGTCGCGATGCCTTGCGTTTCGGCGCATTGAAGCCCGTCGGTCTCACCGACCCAGGAACTGGGCTTCGGCCATGGGCGGTCGTCCAACTCCGTGCCGAGAATGCCGATCGGACCATCTGGGGACTCGTGGGCTTCCAGACGAACTTGACTTTCGCAGAGCAACGGCGGGTATTCGGGCTGATCCCGGCTCTTCGAGATGCAGAGTTCCTGCGTTTCGGCGTAATGCATCGCAACACGTTCGTCGAGGCGCCGAATGTCGTTGACCCGACGCTTACATTGAAGGACCACCCTTGCATACGACTTGCCGGTCAGATTACGGGAACGGAGGGGTATCTGGAGGCCGCCGCTTCCGGGCTTCTCGCAGCACTCAATACGTGGGCGGATATCACCGGCCACGAGTCAGTGATCCTCCCGAAGACGACGGCTCTCGGTGCGTTGATCGGTTATGCGACAGATCCTGCCACGGCGCACTATCAGCCCATGCACGTCAACTTCGGACTGGTGCCACCCTTAGCGAAGCGTGTCCGAGGCAAGCAGGAGCGCTATGCCGCCTACGTAGAGAGAGCATGCACTGATCTCGCCGAATGGTGTGCCGCAAGGCCTGACCTCGAACTGCCCATGAAGACCGACCATGAGTGAGATCCCCTCAGCCGAAGAACTCGTCGACCGGTTTCTCAATCATCTCGCCGTCGAGCGGGGAGCGTCACCCAACACCGTCCGAGCATACTCTGCGGATCTCGCGCGGTATTTGGATTGGGCGCAGCATCGGGGCGGGGTTGACCCTATCAATCTCACCCATCGTCAGATGCGCGCCTATGTGGCGGAGCTCGACGCAGCAGGCTATGCACGGCGAACCGTCGCCCGAAGGCTCTCGTCTGTTCGTTCGCTCTTCGCTTACCTTGTCGGCGAAGGTCTCGTCAGCTCAGAACCGGCATCCGTGATTGCCGCACCAAAGGTGCCGAGACGTCTGCCGACCGTCGTCCCCGTTGACATCGTCGAACGACTCATCGAGGCGCCTGATCCCTCCAAAGCACCGGGTCTTCGGGATCGCGCCGTGCTCGAACTCCTCTACGCGACCGGCGCGCGTGTCAGCGAGGTGTCGACACTGAGGCTTAAGGATCTTGACGTGGGCCAAAGCCAGGTGAAGGTAATGGGAAAGGGTTCAAAGGAGCGGATTGTGCCCGTCTACCGTCAGGCCATGTCTGCCATACAGGCATATCTGAAGGATGAACGTCCCACGTTCGCCAAACCTGAATCCCCCGACTACGTCTTCCTGTCCACGCGGGGTATAGGGCTGTCGTCCGATGCGATTCGACGGCTCTTCAAACGCTATCTGATTCAAGTTGGCGGAGCCGAGTCGCTGTCACCCCATGCAATACGCCATACCTTCGCGACCCATCTTCTGGAAGCGGGAGCCGACTTGCGTACCGTCCAGGAACTCCTCGGCCACGTTGCCCTGTCAACGACCCAGATATATACTCACCTCAGTATGAAGCGGCTCCAAGACGTGCATCGGAACGCTCATCCGCGTGCATGAGACTGGCGCCCAGGCGAGCGCAGTTAGGGGAGCTGCATGAGATCTGACCCACGGACGGACACATCCGCCCTTTGGGCCCGCTACAAAGACGATCTCGATACCGCAGCTCGTGACGAGTTGATTCTTGTCTATTCTCCACTCGTCAAGTATGTGGCCGGTCGCCTTGCTGCGAGCCTTCCCCAAACGGTCGAAACCGCTGATCTCATAAGCTATGGCATCTTCGGGCTTATCGATGCCATTGAGAAGTTCGATCTCGAACGCGCAATCAAGTTCGAGACCTATGCTATTTCCCGGATCAAAGGCGCGATTATCGACGAACTTCGTGCCATGGACTGGGTTCCCCGTTCAGTGCGATCGCGAGCCAAAGAGATTGAGCGCTCGTATGCTGCTCTCGAAGGCGTGCTGAAGCGAGTTCCCACCGATGGTGAAGTCTCCGAGCACATGGGCATTTCGCTCAAGGAGTATCAGGAGATACTCTCCAAGCTCTCGTATACCTCCGTCGTTTCATTTGAGGAAATCTGGGTTGGTTTTGATCGCGACGAAGGCCAAGACCCGCTCAACTCGATTCCTGACGCCTCAGCCGAGGATCCCGTGAAACTCTTCGAGACGGCCGAGATCAAGGATCTTCTTGCAGATGCGATTGACGGGCTACCTGAGCGCGAAAAGACGGTGGTCGCGCTCTACTATTACGAGGGACTGACGCTCAAGGAGATAGGGCAGGTTCTGGGAGTGACAGAGTCGCGCGTAAGCCAAATGCACACTAAGGCCGTTCTGAGACTCCGTGCTCATCTGCATTTCGCTTCAGCGATGGCGTCCTAGAGACCTTCCTCCAACCATGACGGCACGGCGCGTCGATTGCGAATATCGGCCGCTCTGCTATACTTCCTCAGCTACTAACTAAGCACGTCCGGGGACTTCGGTGCGAGGTGCCATTCCGCGCGAATGGTCGCAAGAGGGTTGAACCGGGCGGAAGACAACCGATCTGGAGGATGCTATGCCCGTCGTTACAATTAAGGACCTGCTCGAAGCCGGTGTGCATTTCGGGCACCAGACCCGCCGCTGGAACCCGAAGATGAAGCCATACATCTTCACCGAACGTAGTGGCATCTACATTCTTGACCTGCAGCGCACGCTCAAGGAACTCGATGGTTCCTACAGGTTCACCCGTTCGCTTACTCAGCGCGGCGAGTCGATCCTCTTCGTGGGTACCAAGAAGCAGGCGCAGGAGCCGATTCGCGACGAGGCTCTCCGCAGCGGGATGCCCTACGTGAACCACCGCTGGCTCGGCGGCATGCTGACCAACTTCGTTACTATGCGCAGCCGTGTGCAGCACATGGAAGAGCTTGAGGCTATGGAAGCTGACGGCCGTATGGCGACCCTTCCCAAGAAGGAGCAGCTGCTCCTTCGCAAGGAACTCGGCAAGCTACAGGACAACCTCGGCGGTGTTCGCGATATGCGTTCGCTCCCTGGTGCGATATTCGTCGTCGACACGAAGCGTGAAGATATCGCCATTCGTGAGGCTCGTCGCCTGCGGATCCCGATTATCGGACTTGTCGACACCAACGCCGATCCTGATGAAGTCGACTACGTCATTCCCGCCAACGACGACGCCATCCGTTCAGTCGGCCTCATGTGTCGCGTTATCGCGGATGCGGTAATCGACGGTCGTGGAGGCAATGTTCCCGCTGTAGTGGCAAGCACCGCCCCGGTTCCGCTGGTCGCGGACAGGGACGCCTGTGTCGAAACCGCTGATCCTGCTGTTTCACTTGGCGAAGCCGCTGAAGCCGGCAGCACGAACGCAGAGTAGTCTTTCTCGGTATTCAGCACTACGCTGAAACCCTATTTGAACAGGTTCTAACGAGAGGAATGAATCCATGGCTGAGATTACCGCCGGCATGGTCAAAGAGCTTCGGGAGTGCACCGGCGCCGGAATGATGGAGTGCAAGAAGGCGCTTTCTGAGGCCGAAGGCGAACTGAACACTGCGATCGACATTCTTCGCACACGCGGGCTTGCTGCACTTGCGAAGAAGGCAGGACGCGCGACAAACGAAGGCACGATAGCCGCGTTTGTCAGCCAGGACACCAAGGTTGGCGTTCTGGTCGAGGTCAACTCCGAGACCGACTTTGTCGGTCGCAACGACGAGTTCACGTCTTTTGCCGCCGAGATCGCCGAGCATATCGCCGCCGAGATCCCCACCGATATCGCCGAGCTCCTTACGCAGACGATTTCTTCGCGCGGGATCACTGTTGAGCAGCTGTTTGGGGAGAAGGTTTCCAAGCTCGGCGAGAACATGGGTATCGCACGTTTCGTTCGCGAGGAGATCGACGGCACTGGTTCTGTCGCATCCTATATCCATGGCGGCGGCAAGATCGGTATTCTGGTTGCGATCTCGTACGGCAAGCCGGAGACCGGCGAGCAGGCCGAGTTCAAGACATTTGCCCGAGACGTCGCCATGCAGGTCGCGGCCGCACAGCCGTTCTTTGTGCGCCGTGAGAATGCGGATCCTGAGCTGGTCGCGCATGAGATGTCCATCTACAAGGCTCAGGCAGCCGAGTCCGGCAAGCCGGAGTCGATCCAAGAGAAGATGGCGCAGGGCCGCCTGCAGAAGTTCTTCAAGGAGGTCGCTCTCGTCGAGCAGGCTTTCGTGAAGAACCCCGATATCTCCGTAGGCGACTATGCGGCTCAGACTGGCAAGGCCCTCGGCGACACACTTGTCATCGTCAACTTCACCCGTTTTGTCTTGGGCGAGACTTCGGCCGAATAGCAGTCTCGGTCAAGGTCGAACATGCTTTGTTGTGACTCGGGCCGGCACATCCACGTGCCGGCCCGAGTGCTGTATCCTGTCTGCGGGCTACCTATCTTTTCGGGCCCAAGTCTGACACGAAGAGGGGAGAGCTGTGTCCGATCACTACCGTTTCCGCCGAGTTCTTCTTAAGCTTTCAGGCGAGGCGCTCATGGGCGACCGCGGCTACGGCATAGAACCGCGGGTCCTGAACTCTCTTGCCGACCAGATCAAGAGCGTTCGCGCAGGCGGCGTTGAGATCGCTGTCGTCGTTGGCGGAGGCAACATCTTTCGCGGTATCGCCGCGTCCGCTGCCGGCATGGACCGCGCACAGGCCGACTACATCGGCATGCTGGCCACAGTCATGAACTCCCTTGCACTCCAAGAGGCGCTCGAACGTATCGGCGTATTCACTCGCGTGATGAGCGCCATCGACATGCAGTCCGTCGCCGAACCCTACATCAGACGCCGTGCGATGCGTCATCTGGAAAAGGGTCGGGTCGTAATCTTCGCGGCCGGAACCGGCAACCCATATTTCACGACCGATACCACTGCCGCGCTGAGAGCACTCGAAATCGGCGCTGAATGCATAATGAAGGCGACGAAGGTCGATGGCATCTATGACGCGGATCCAAAGACCCACCCTGACGCCAAGAAATTCGTTGAGCTTGCCTACATAGACGTGCTCAACATGGGTCTGCAGGTCATGGACTCGACAGCCATCTCGCTATGCATGGACAATAACCTGCCGATTCTTGTCTTCAACATGGAAGTTGACAACAACATCGAAAGGGCGCTCTGCGGCGAGGCCGTGGGGACGATCGTGAGGGGGGACCACCTGTGAGCACTACCGAGATTCTGAACGAGGCCCGCGATCATATGACCAAGACCGTGCACTCTCTCGGGCATGAGTTCAGCACTGTCCGCACCGGCAGGGCAAGCGGCGCGATTCTTGACGGCATCAACATCGACTACTACGGCACGTCTACACCGATCTCACAGATCGCGGGTATCAAAACACCTGAAGCTCAAATGCTCGTTATTGAGCCATGGGACAAGTCCGCACTCAAAGCCATCGAGAAGGCCATCATGGCCTCTGACCTCGGCATCACCCCCAGCAACGACGGCTCGATCATCCGGCTTCCGTTTCCGCCGCTGACCGAAGAGCGCCGCCGAGATCTCGCGAAACTGTGCAAGCACTACGCCGAGGAGACCAAGATCTCCATCCGCAACATTCGGCGCGACGCGAACAACAAGCTTGAGCGTGCCGAGAAGGACGCCGATATCTCCGAGGACGAGTTGCGGCGTGCGGAGACTGAAATCCAGAAGCTGACAGACACACACATCCGCGACGTGGATGATGCCTTGAAGCGCAAAGAAGCCGAGATCATGGAAGTCTAACAATGGCACCTTCGGCAACATCACGCACCGACTTCTTCAAAGGGAAGCGCGCCGCCGCGCTGCTTGCTGAGTTTGACCCTGCCCACACACCCCGCCACGTGGCTATCATCATGGACGGGAATGGGCGGTGGGCCGCAAAACGCGGACTACCCACACTTGCCGGGCATTCGGCGGGAGCTAGGGCGGTTCGAGAAGTCATTGCCGCGTGTATCGAGCTGGATATTGCATATCTCACCATATACTCCTTCTCTTCGGAGAACTGGAGCAGACCTCAGACGGAAGTCTCCGGGCTGATGTCGCTATTTGTCGACGTACTCGAAAAGGAACTCGGCAATCTTGAACGGATGGACGTGCGAGTGAGCGTGATTGGACGGATGGAGACGTTGCCCGACGTCACCCGTCAGGCTTTTGAGCACGTCTCCGCGCGCACTGTCGGAAACACCGGGCTCAATCTCGTCGTGGCGCTCAACTACGGCTCTCGGATGGAGATCGCCGACGCGGTGCGCTCGCTCGTCTCAGATGTGGCATCGGGAGCGTTGACGGCAGACCAGATCGATGAATCCCTGCTGGGTTCCCGCCTCTACACCTCAAATGCACCGGACCCGGATCTTTTGATTCGCACAAGCGGCGAGATGCGGATCAGCAACTTCCTGCTCTGGCAGATCGCCTACAGCGAGATTCTTTTCACTCCAACGCTTTGGCCGGACTTCGACAGGACGCATCTTCTGCGTGCCGTAATCGAGTACCAGGGCCGCGACCGAAGATTCGGGGGACGTTGATGGTGACCGAGTTTCAGATCGAAGAACCTGAAGGGATCAAGCCGGTGTCGTTCTTCCGACGAACGACTACCGCCGGCCTCTACGGCGCTGTCGTCCTTGTCGCAATCCTGCTGGCAGACTACGGACCCTTTGGCGCCTACAATGCAGTGATTCTAGGCGCCGTCTTTGGCACGATGGCCGCATTGGCTGCACGTGAGTTTTATGTCATGGCGCATCTCGACCCAAGATTGCTCAACGTTTCGTTCGGGGTGATCGCAGCCGGGCTGATGCCGATATGTGCGGCACTCTGGGGCATGGCCGGGTTGACCGGCACCGTTACTGCCCTGATCGCCGTCTCGTTTGCTTGGCACGTCCTCTTCGTCCGTTCGCGAATGGCCGATACTGCCACAACGGTTTTCGGCGCACTCTACACCGGCTTTCTTCTGGGTTTCCTTGTCCTTATCGTCCACACGTTTCATGCTGGAATGGTGCTCGCCTTGGCGGTCGTCATCAGCTCATGGGCCAACGACTCTCTCGCATATCTCGTAGGCTCGATATTCGGCCGTCACAAGTTGCTGCCTCGAATATCGCCGAAGAAGTCGGTCGAGGGGCTCATCGCCGGTTTTGTCGGCACATTGATCGTGTGGGTGGCTCTTGCTCTCCTGATACCGAGTACCGGGGTATCGGTGGGACTGGCCATAGCGCTATCCTTCGCACTCGGATTGGCCTCCATCATCGGAGACCTCTTCGAATCGCGCCTCAAGCGCGAGGCGGGGGTGAAGGATTCGGGCAACTCATTGCCCGGACACGGAGGGTTCCTGGATCGTCTGGATGCCCTCATTCTCACGTGTCTTGTCGCGTATTGGATTCTGCACTGGGGAGGCGTTCAGTGAGCATCCCCCCGGCACCACTGCGGGTGGCGGTGCTCGGCTCGACCGGTTCAATCGGACGGCAGGCACTCGATGTCGCTGCAGCGCATCCTCGGGAGATCCGAGTTGTGGCGCTCTCGGCCGATGTCAACGCCGAGCGGCTGGTAGCGCAAGCGGCGGCATTCGGCGTCTCCCACGTTGCACTTGCGGATCCTTCGGCTGCCGGTCGGGCACGCACGCTCGCTCCGCACCTGAACGTCCTTGGTGGCGAAGCGGCAGTCACCAGTCTTGCCGCGCATCCCGAAGTGGATGTCGTCCTCAACGCTCTAGTCGGCTCGGCCGGTTTGGAGGTTACAGTGGCTGCGCTCCAAGCGGGCAAGACCCTTGCACTTGCGAACAAGGAGTCGCTGGTCGTCGGCGGAGGGCTCGTAACCCGCCTTGCCCGTCCGGGGCAGTTGGTGCCGGTTGACTCGGAGCACTCTGCGATCTTCCAGTGCCTTGTAGGGGAACATGCCGATGACGTTACCGCCCTCTGGCTAACCGCGTCAGGCGGGCCCTTCTATGGGAGAACCCGCCTTGAGCTTCAGAATGTGACCGCCGAAGACGCGTTAGCACATCCCACGTGGTGTATGGGTCCCAAGATCACTATCGACTCGGCGACACTGATGAACAAGGGTCTCGAGGTCATTGAGGCCCATCATCTGTTCGGCATGCCTTATGACGCAATCGAGGTTCTTGTCCACCGCCAGTCGTGCATCCATTCTATGGTCGAGTTCGCCGATGGAAGCGTGAAGGCGCAACTCGGGGTCTCCGACATGCGCATACCGATCCAATACGCGCTTTCACACCCGAGGCGATGGCCCTCATCGGCCATGCGGGTGGACCTTCTCAAGATAAGCCACCTTGATTTCGACGCCCCCGACTTAGAAACGTTCGGCTGTCTGCGTCTGGCACTCGAGGCCGGTCACGCAGGAGGTACGGCCCCCGCGGCCATGAATGCAGCAAATGAAACTGCTGTTGGCGCATTTCTGGCGGGACGCTGTGGTTTCCTAGACATCGAGAAGACGGTCGAAGTCGTCCTCTCCTCTCACAATGTCGAGCTCCTAGAATCCGTTGAGCAGGTCGAAGAGGTCGACAGGCGGTCGCGCTCTAGCGCGGAGACCTTCCTAGCTAGATTATCCCGCGTGTAGACTGCCCTCATCTGGCGGTATACATGTTTTGGGAACACCTATACGTTCGCGTACAATCCGCGTAACAAGCCTTGGAGTGCGAAGGCAATAGCACTTATTGGAGTAGCTCATGATGACGGCACTCTCGGCGATCTTTTGGGGAATCCTTACGTTTTCGATTCTTGTTGTCCTCCACGAGGGGGGACACTTCCTCGTCGCGCGCGCTTTTGGAGTTCGTGTTCACGAGTTCATGATCGGGCTCCCCGGACCCGCACTGCGGTTTCGGGGCAAGAAGACAACTTACGGAATAACTGCGATCCCGCTCGGCGGATATGTTCGAATCGCGGGCATGGAACCCGGGCCCGAAGATCCCATGCTCGCCCAGGCACTGGCTTTCGTCACCCGCGAGGGGAGTGTGGGAATCCCGCAGCTTGCCCGAGAGTGTGACATCGACGAGGACAGGGCGGGCTCGATTCTTGCGACCCTGGCGGACTGGGGCGCGATCGAGCCTGAAGCCGACACGGACGACGTCTTCGTCTCTCGGTACCCTCATGATGATTCCGTTGACCCGATAACGCTGCTGACCCGTGCGAGACGTGAGACCTTCCGAGGGCTTCCGACGTGGAAGCGTATCTGTGTTCTCGCGGCGGGTGTCGTTATGAACCTTGCTGCAGCCATTCTCGTTTTCGTACTGGTGCTGTCGCTCTATGGCGAAGTGAAGCCGACGCTCACCGTCGACTCAGTGGTCTCTGGAAGCCCCGCTGCTTCGGCGGACATTCGAGCAGGCGACACTCTCACAGGGCTCAACGGTCAGACGCTGGCCGACTGGCAGGCTCTCATCGACGCGTTGCGCGCCCGTGTCCCCGGCGATTCGGTCGCAGTGACGTTACTGCGCTCGGGCGAGAGCCGTACCATCGATCTGACGCTCACCGCATCGGCAAGCGGCAACGCCATGATGGGAGTGGCCCCCCAGCAGATTAACGTGCCCTCTCCGGTTGGCGCTGCCTTCAGACAGTCGATCTCTTGGGTCGGACAGGTGTTCGTGGCAATCGCCGGATTCTTCAATCCGAAATCATTCCAGTCCTCGGTCAGTCAGTCGACCAGCATCATCGGGATCTCCGTCATAGTCTCGCAGGAAGCTCAGCGGGGACCGATCGACTACGCCTTCATTGTCGCGCTACTTTCGCTGTCGCTTGGCGCCATGAACATCCTTCCGATCCCTCCGCTCGACGGCGGCAAGATAGTCATGGAGGTCGCTGAACGTATCGCCCGCAAGCCTCTCTCGCGAAATGTCGTTCTCGGCATCTCGGCAACGGGGACGGCACTCCTCTTCGTGTTCATCGGCTACCTCATGTACGCTGATATTCTCAGGTTCATAGTCAACGGCGGGTAAGATCTCAGTGGAGGTCAAGGCGATGCAGCGTCGCGAAAGTCGTCCGGTCAGCGTCGGCGGCGTGGCCGTGGGAGGGTGTGCGCCTATCAGCGTCCAGTCCATGGCCAACACGGACACCAGCGACGTCGTCGCAACACTTGCCCAGATTGGCGCTCTTGCGAATGCGGGCTGTGAGATCGTGCGAGTCGCCATACCGAGGCGAGAATCGCTGCCTGCCTTCGCGAGCATCTGCCTACAGTCCCCGCTTCCCGTTGTGGCCGATATTCATTTTGACCATACTCTTGCCACCGAAGCGGCCCGAACGGGAGCAGCCAAGCTCCGCATCAACCCGGGCAACATCGGCAACAGCGATCGCGTCAATGCGGTCATTGACGCAGCGGGAAACGCTGGCATCCCAATCCGGATCGGCGTGAACGCCGGATCCCTCTCCAACGAATACGCCGACAAGGACTGGCCGCTTGCTCAGAAGCTCGCTGCCAGTGCAGCGGCGTTTTGCCGCCACTTTGAGTCGCGCGGCTTCGAAGACATCGTCGTTTCGGCGAAGGCGTCCAACGTCAACAGCACGGTCGAGGCGTACCGACTGCTCGCCTGCGAGATCCCGTATCCTTTGCACATCGGTGTGACAGAAGCGGGCACCTTGATGGCCGGTACGGTCAAGTCGAGTGTGGGTCTTGGCATACTCCTGTCGGAGGGCATTGGCGACACATTGCGTGTTTCGCTCACTGCGGACCCGACAGAGGAAGTCCGCGTAGGCTGGGAGATCCTCGGCGCACTGGACATCCGCCGAAACGGGCCGGAACTGGTCAGTTGCCCGACATGCGGTCGGTGCGAAATCGATCTGATTCCGATCGCCGAGGAAGTCGCCGCGCGTTTGCGCGAATGGGACACGCCCCTCAAAGTCGCCGTAATGGGCTGCGTCGTCAACGGGCCGGGCGAAGCTAGGGACGCAGACATCGGAGTCGCGGCGGGCAGGGGAGTGGGGATGATCTTCGCTCACGGGCAGGTCATCCGAAAAGTCCCTGAGGAGCAGATTGTCAGCGCACTCTTCGAAGAAATCGCCCGGCTCGACGCGTTGAAGGGCTAATTCCATCTGTTTCCGAGGAGTCTGCAGACTCTCATCGTCGCCAAGAGGGCTGTTCGACAGCGCGAACGGCGCTGGTTCACCCGTCCGCTGATAGCGCACCTCCATTCGCCGTTAGAAGTCCGCCGCTGTCCGTCAGCTAACGCCGTCTGCAAGCATAGTGCCGCGCTCGAAGGCTCCAGATTCGACAATGGATGCGTGGCACCGATCACGCCAGCAGCCGTCGGATCAAGGAGGAGGGACACGCACATGAAGCCCAATACACGAGGATGGATCGTCACCTTCGCGGGGTTGACTATCAACCTCGCCCTCGGAGTGCTCTACACGTGGAGCATCGTCGCCAAAGCGCTCACGAAATCCGCTGCCGCCGGCGGCCTCTACGGTTGGACCGCCCAGCAGGCCAACTGGCCCTATGCATTCGCAGTAGGCACGTTCGCACTCACCATGGTGTTTGCCGGTCGCCTGCAGGATCGTATCGGTCCGCGAATCGTCGCAACGGCGGGTGGGGTCATGGTCGGGTTGGGAATGTTGGTGGCGAGTTTTTCGCCCGCTCACCTGGCAGCTGGCGAGTTTCCGCGGATGATGGTATTGGGGTTTGGCATTCTGACGGGAATGGGGATAGGTCTTGCCTATGCCTCGGCCACGCCTGCGGCGGTCAAGTGGTTCCCGGCCCGGCGAAAAGGGCTGATTGCGGGAATCGTGGTAGGCGGCTTCGGGCTCGCCTCCATCTACACGGCACCACTGACCACATATCTCATCACAACATATAGCGTCAACCAAACGTTTCTGTATCTCGGCATCGCATACTTCGCCGTGATTGTGCTGGTCGCCCAACTCTTGAACAATCCTCCTACCGGCTATGTGCCGCCAGGATCCTATGTCGCCACTGCGGGCTCTTCAAAACCTGTTGTGCAGCGTGAGTACACATGGCGAGAGATGGTGCGCACGCCAAGTTTCTACGGGCTATGGTTCATGTACGCCTTCGCGGCGTTTGCTGGCTTGATGATAGTGGGCATTCTCGCCAAGGTTGCGACATTGGAGCTTGGTGCTCAGACAGCGAACACTATGAGCTACGTGCTGGTCGCCACACTCGCTCTTGGAAATGGCATCGGTCGACCGGTGGCAGGCGTGTTGTCGGACAGGATCGGCCGCCGCCAGACCATGCTCATTGTGTTCGTCTTCCAGGCGATCATGATGTTGCTTCTGGGCTTCGCCACAACCGCCCCGCTGCTCATGGGGGCTGCGTTCTTCATCGGATTCAACTACGGGTCAAACCTGACCCTGTTCCCGACGACGACCTACGACTTCTTCGGTACAAAGAATGGAGGAGTCAACTACGGCTTGATCTTTACCGCTTGGGGCGTTGGTGGAGTCTTCGGATCGCAACTGGCGGCGTTCATCTTCGACCACAGCAAGACGCTCGTGCACCCCGCAGGCTCATACGCGGTCGCTTACTACATTGCGGCCGGCCTCCTTGTCTTGGCCTCGGCCCTGAGTTTTGTGGTGAAGGCTCCCGTCGAAGTAGAGAGTTCCTCCGAGTTGATTCCCGACGAAGCCTAGCTGCCAAATCGGTTCTCGATTGAATGTCGGACCCCGGAGATCGTCGTATCCGGGGTCCGATGTGTCCTATTGAGTGTCGTTCGCCGCATGGTGCTGGTATCTTGGACACCAACCTTTGATATACATCGGTCTCGGCCGACTGCAAATGGGCAGGACACTCGATCTTGAAAGAGGACACATGACCGTCGCTTTGCGCATGAGCACTCTGTATGCACCCACCCTGAAGGAAGATCCTTCCGATGCCGAGCTCGCGAGCCACAGGCTCCTCCTGCGCGCGGGCATGATCCGTAAGAATGCGGCCGGCATATACTCCTTCCTTCCACTCGGAAAGCGAACCCTCGCCAAAATCGAGCAGATCGTCCGCGAAGAGATGGATGCTATCGGCAGCCAGGAGATACTGATGCCGATGGTGCAGCCAGCCGAGTTGTGGCGCGAATCCGGCCGATGGGACGTGTACGGCCCTGAACTGGCCCGCTTCACGGATCGCCACGAGCATGAATACTGCCTCGGGCCGACGCATGAGGAGATCGTCACCTCGCTCATCCGCAACGAAGTTCGTTCCTATCGGGACCTGCCGATCTCGCTCTACCAGATACAGGTCAAGTTCCGTGACGAAGTCCGCCCTCGTTTCGGGTTGTTGCGCGGCCGCGAGTTCATCATGAAGGACGCCTACAGCTTCCATGCGACACAGGAGTCGCTTCAGGAGCACTACGACGCCATGAGCGGCGCCTACGGCCGAATCTGCTCGCGGTGCGGCCTTGACTACCGGCCTGTCGAGGCTGACTCCGGTCAGATCGGCGGCAAAGTCACCACCGAGTTCATGGCCCTAGCCGAGAACGGCGAGGCCGAGCTTGTCTACTGCGCCTGTGGTTGGGCTGCCGACATCGAGGCCGCGGCCACCGTCGTCCCGCGCACGCCGAGCATTGTAGACGCGCGCCCCCTTGAGCGTGTGCACACACCCGGCATCCGCACCATCGCGGAGCTCTCGGAGTTTCTGAAGATTCCCGAGCATGACACCGTCAAGACCATGGCGGGAAAGTCGGCCGACGGCACACTGGTGTACGTGTGCATCCCCGGCGACAGAGAGCTCAATCCAATCAAGGCGGCCGGTGCAATCCCGGGCTTCGAGCTGCTCACCGAGGAAGAGTTCCTCCGTTTTGGGATCCCGAAGGGCTCACTGGGCCCGGTTGACCCGCCATCAGGAACGATTGTCTTGGCCGACAGAAGCCTGCGGGAAGACGTTGCGTGGGGCGTGGGTGCAAACGAGAGCGACTATCACCTCATCTGCGCGCAGCCGGAGAGAGACTTCAAAGTCCATACGTGGGCAGATCTTGTGGTTGCGGCGCTGGGTGACGGTTGTCCGGTATGTGGCGGTCTTCTCGAGAGTGCACGTGGCATCGAAGTCTCGCAGGTGTTCCAACTCGGGACGAAGTATTCTGTCGCAATGGGCGCGATGTATGCGGACGAGAAGGGCGAAGAGCATCCGTTCATCATGGGCTGCTATGGAGTCGGCGTCACTCGTACGCTGGCCGCGATCGTAGAGCAGTACAACGATGCCGCCGGAATCTTGTGGCCGATGTCGGTCGCCCCAGTTGAAGTAGCAGTCATTCCTCTCGCGGTCGATGACGACATCGTTTGGCCTGAAGCTGAGCGCATCTGGAGGGAACTCTCGGCAGCCGGCGTAGAATGCGTCATCGATGACCGGGACCAGCGTGCCGGAGTCAAGTTCAACGACGCCGACCTCATCGGCTGGCCGTGCCAGGTTGTGGTGGGCAAGAAAGGGCTGGCAAATGGAGTCGTCGAGCTGAAACGGCGTTCTGATTCAGAACGCAGCACGGTGCCGTTAGCGTCAGCGGTCGACTTCATTCGCGAATTGGTTGAGGCCGAGAGGGAACGACTCAAAGTCTGAAAGAGTGCGAAACACGATTGAGCCGCCCCAGACGCGCACAAGCGCGACCTAAGGTGACACATCGGCATCCCAGACTAGGCGCATCCCGAAACCTTTTTCCAACCGCACCCATGTGCTAAGATTCGCCTGTACGTGAACATTGCCGTTTTTTGCGAGAAGTGGGCTTACGCTCGCTTCTTTTGTTCTGCAGACAGGAGGTGACAGGTATGCAGCAAGACAACGTCGTTTCTCGGCTGACAGAAGCGCTTGCGCCTGAAGCGGAAGCACACGGTTTCGAACTCGTGGCCATCGAGCAAGCCGGTGGGCGAGGCGTGCCTGTCGTTCGTGTCCTGCTCGACCGTGAAGGCGGCATCAACGTTGACGACCTCTCTGCAGCCAACGAATGGATATCGGCTGTACTGGATGCCGAGAACCCCTTCTCGCGGCCGTACACCCTTGAGGTTTCGTCGCCGGGTATCGATCGCCCGCTTGTGCGCAAGGCGGACTTTGAGCGTTTTGCCGGTCAGACCGTCACGGTATGGTCGAAGAACGACGAACGTCGCAGCACCAGGACCGGCGTTCTTGCCGGGTTGGACGGCGACGATATACTCCTCGACTTTGACAACGAGCGTCACGCAATTCCGTACGATTCCGTCCAGAAGGCGCGCCTGAAAGGTGCCCTCGACTTCGGCAAGGGAAGGGAGCAGTCTTCATGAGCTCCGAGCTGATGGACGCGCTGCGCCAGCTTGCGCGTGAAAAGAATATTTCCGAATACCAGATGCTGGACAAGCTGGAGCAGTCGCTTGCCGGAACGTACCAGCGCATTCTCGACCTCGAGAACCAGGCACGCGTTACCATCGACCGCGAGACCGGCCGGATCTACGTCTACGAACTGGTTCCCGTCGGAGAGTGGGACGAGGAGTCGGGGGAGACCCCCGAGTTCGAAGAACGCGACGTCACCCCCGCCGACGTCAGTCGCATTGCCGCACAGAACGCCAAGAACGTGATCGGCTCGATCATTCGTGAGGCCGAACGCGAGCGTATCTTCGATGAATACGCCGACCGTATTGGCGAGAGCGTGACCGGTACCGTTCAGCAGAGTGACAGCCGCTACACCCTCATCAAGCTTCGCGAGGGTGTTGAGGCCCTGTTGCCGCCGAGTGAGCAGCCCGGTAACGAGCGCTACGACCACAACCAGCGCATCAAGGCATACATCATCGACGTTCGCAGGACATCGAACGAACCATCGATCGTCGTTTCGCGTACGCACCCCGGCCTGATCCGCCGTCTCTTCGAAATCGAGGTGCCCGAGGTCTACGACGGAATCGTCGAGATCAAGAGCGTGGCGCGCGAGCCGGGCATGCGCAGCAAGATCGCCGTTTCCAGCCGCGAGCCCGGACTCGACCCGGTCGGTGCTTGTGTCGGCCCCAAAGGCAGCCGGGTGCGGATGATCGTCTCGGAACTGCGCGGCGAGCGCATCGACGTCATCCCGTGGTCGGAAGACCCTGCGGCTTACGTTGCGAACTCGCTTTCGCCCGCAAAGGTCGATCGCACTATCGTCGATGAAGATACGCATACTGCCACAGTCATCGTCCCTGACGACCAGCTGTCGCTAGCAATCGGCAAGGAAGGCCAGAACGCTCGCCTCGCCGCGAAGCTGACCGGCTGGCGCATCGACATCAAGAGCGTTTCCCGAGCAGCCGAGCAGGGTTTGGTCTCGGCCTCGGCCCATATGCCCACACGTGCCGAGGACTTTGACGGACGCTGTGTGGCCGTCACTCCGACGGGTATCCGATGCAGGAACCATGCTCGACCGGGAAGCTACTACTGTGGACTCCACGACAAGGGGGCAGCCTCCGAGTGATGATAGCGCGCAAGGTTCCCACTCGCACCTGCGTCGCATGTCGCGAATCTGACGACAAGCGTGGCTTGGTGCGCGTCGTTCGCACGCCGGACGGTCATGTTGAGATCGACCCGACCGGAAAGGCAAACGGACGCGGGGCATACCTCTGCGCGACACCTGAGTGCTTCACCACGGCCCGTCAAAGGCGGCGCTTGGACTCCACTCTCAAGGTGAACTTGAAAGACGACGACTACGACCGGTTGAGACGAGACTTTGACGAGCTGCTGCGCACAACGTTCGGCTCGCAGGCAGGACGGTGAGGATATGCCAGCAATGAGAGTTCACGAACTCGCCAAGGAGTTCGGCATGACGAGCAAAGAGCTGCTCGACAAGCTCCAAGGGATGAAGATCCCGGCCAAGAACCACGCTTCGACGCTGGTTGAGGCGTATGTCGACAAGATCCGCAAGCAGCTCGGCCCTGAGATTGCCGAGCGTCAGGCAGCCATGGCCGAAGAGCATGACCGCCAGCAGGCTGAGGAGGCTGCGCGCAAAGCCGCCGAGGATGCACAGCTCAAAGCCGCCGAGGAAGAGCGTCGCAAGGTAGCCGAGGAAGAGCGTCGCAAGCGCGAGCAGGAGCAGCGCGCCCGCACAGAGGAGGCTGCCCGCAGAGTTGCGGAGGAAGCCGATCATGCAGCGGCAGCATCGGTTGCGGCACAACAAGCCGCGGCTGCAGCAGCAGCTCGCGTTCCTGAGGTGGTCGCACCCGTCGTCGCCGTAGAGCCCGCGCCTGCTGAAGTCGCTTCGGCAACGCCGGCATCCGAGACGGAAGTACGTTCCGGGCTCGAGGCCGCGATAGCCTCCGAACGCACTCGCCTTCAGGCCGAGGAGACGGAAACGCTCAACAAAGAAGAAGAAGAGCGCTATCGTCAGATGGCCGCCCAGGCCGAGGTTCTTCAGCGCCAGAAGGTTATCGACGAGGCCAAGGCTGCCGTTGCAGCCGCTGCAGCGGAAAACGGCCGCAAGAAGAAGAAACACAAGAAGCCGATCGGCCCCGATACCGAGGCCACCGCGCACCATGAAGCAGCTGCGCACGTCAACCTGCCTGTTGGCGGCGCAGAGGCAAGCGTTGCGGAGGGTGCAACCGTCGGTGACTTCGCTGAAGCTCTCGGCGTGCCCGCGAACGACGTCATCAAACGTCTGTTCATGCTTGGGACGCCTCTGACGGTCAACCAACCCATGGCGCGCGACATCATCGAGATCATTGCCGAGGACATGGGCCGTGAGGTCAAGATCGTCACGCCGGAGCAGGAAGAGGCACTCGTGTACAACGACGAGCCAGCCGACTTGCACCCGCGTCCGCCGGTCGTCACGGTTATGGGTCACGTCGACCACGGCAAGACCTCGCTGCTCGACGCCATCCGAGACTCAGGCGTCGCCGCCACGGAAGCCGGTGGTATCACGCAGCACATCGGGGCATCAGTGGTCGTTCACAACGGCAAGCAGATTACGTTCATCGACACGCCGGGCCATGAGGCGTTCACCGCAATGCGTGCCCGCGGAGCAAACGCCACTGACGTCGTGGTTCTGGTTGTCGCTGCCGATGACGGTGTCATGCCGCAGACGGTTGAGGCTATCCACCATGCCCGCGCAGCCGATGTGCCGATCATCGTGGCCGTCAACAAGATTGACAAGGAAGGCGCCAACCCCGAGCAGGTTCGCCAGATGCTCACCGAGTATGAGATCGTCCCTGAAGAGTGGGGCGGCACGAACATCTTCGTGAACGTCTCGGCGAAGAAGCGTCTCAACATCGACGAGTTGCTGGAGATGATTCTCCTTCAGGCGGACATCCTTGAGCTCAAGGCGAACCCGGCGGCAATGGCCAGCGGCGTCGTCATCGAGGCGAAGCTCGATAAGGGTCGCGGTCCTATCGCGACCATGCTCGTTCAGCGTGGCACGCTTCGAGTCGGAGACTCGATCGTCGCAGGCACGTCATACGGCCGTGTGCGCGCGCTCGTGAGCCCGAGAGGTGATACGGTCAAGGACGCGACCCCCGCCGATCCGGTTGAGGTCCAGGGCCTTGCCAGCGTTCCGTCGGCCGGCGACGACTTCCGCGTCTTTGCGGACGAGCGTGACGCTAGGGATTTGGCAGAGGAACGGGCGTTGCGCCAGCGCACTCTCGCGAGGGAGAAGAAGAGCCACGTGTCGCTCGACGATCTCTTCGCTCGAATCAGCGAAGGCGCCCTCAAGGAGGTCAACCTCATCGTCAAGGCAGACGTCCAAGGTTCGATCGAAGCTCTCAAGGACTCGCTGGACAAGATGGACCAGTCCGAAGTGCGTATCAACGTCATCCACTCGGCTGTCGGCGCGATCACCGAGAGCGACGTCACACTTGCAAACGCGTCTGACGCCATCGTGATCGGTTTCAACGTTCGCCCGCAGCCGAAGGCCAAAGCGCTTGCCGAGCAGGAAGAGATCGACGTCAGGCTCTATCGCGTCATCTACCAGGCCATTGAGGACATCAACGCCGCACGTATCGGCATGCTTGCTCCTGAGTTCCACGAGGAGGACACCGCCCGCGTTGAGGTTCGCAACCTGTTCCGCGTGCCGAAGGCGGGCCTGATCGCAGGCTGCTATGTGCTCGAAGGCGAGATCTCGCGGGATGACAAGATTCGGGTCGTCCGAGACGGAACCATCATTGTAGATGGCAAGATCCACTCTCTGCGCCGTTTCAAGGACGACGTGAAGTCAGTCAAGCAGGGCTATGAGTGTGGCATCGGTATTGATAACTTCCAGGATCTCAAAGAAGGCGACATCATCGAGGGCTACAAGGTCATCGAAGTCGCTCGCGAATCGTGATCGGTCGCGTTAGGAGAGCGGTAGGAACATGAAACAGACTCCCAACAGTCGCAGACTGAATGAACGTGCGCGCGAAGTCATCGCTTCACTGGTGATCGACGAGATTGCGGACCCCCGCGTGGATCTCGTCACGATCACCGGTGCCGAGGTGAGTCCTGACCGCTCGATCGTCGCGGTCTACGTCAGCACGGATCCCGAACGATACTCGACGGCGATTGCCGGACTCGAATCGGCGAAGGGCCGACTTCGCTCTTTGCTGGGGCACGCACTCGGGTGGCGGGTATCCCCTGAACTGCGATTCTTCATCGATGAATCGGTCGACACGGGAATGCGCATCAACGAGGCTCTGAAGGACGTTCCGCCCTCACTTGTGGGCCGGGAAGATGAAGCGGACGAGGCTTTGCCCGGGGAGCAAGGGGTCTAGATCGTGCTTGCTGCATACCACAACGCCGCTGTCGCACTACGCCGGGCCGGTTCTGTCGTTCTGTGCGCACATACGAGGCCAGACGGCGACGCTGTGGGTTCGGTTCTCGCATTGACGCTCGCGCTTCGCAGCGTGGGCATCGCAGCGATGCCCACGCTTGCAGACGACTCCGACGCGCCGGCCCTCTTTGACTTTCTCCCCGGGTTCGGCCTGTTCGTTCCGGCGGTGCAGCTCGAAGTCCCTGATGTGTTCGTGGCGCTCGACACGCCAAACCCGGAGCGCCTCGGAGCAGCAGGCAGGCTCGCCGAAAGTTCGCGGGTTTCGATCGTGATCGACCATCACCCTGACGCGTCGAGCTTTGGCACCATCAACATCCTGGACCCTGTGGCTGCGGCCACAGGACAGATGGTATGGCGCCTCATGGATTCGCTCGACATCGCGCCGACTAGGGACATCGCCCAATGCTGCTATGTGGCGCTCGTCACCGACACCGGACGCTTCAGCTACAGCAATACCTCGGCGTCCACACTCCGCGACGCAGCCGATATGGTCGAGGCCGGCGCCGATGTGCCGGAAGTCGCGCGGCTTCTCTACCAGAATCGCTCCCTAGCCTCTCTGCAACTCGAGGCTCGCGTGCTCTCGAGACTGACGGTCGCCAATGGCGGCAAAGTCGCGTACTCGTGGCTTGAGGCTGCCGACTTCCTCGACCTTGGAGCCGCCCCCGACGAAGCCGAAGGTCTGCCGGACGCGATAAGGCTGGTCTCGGGAATCGAAGTCGCCCTTATGCTGCGTCGCGCAGAGAACGAAGTGCGCGTGAATCTGCGCTCGAAAACGGGATTTGATGTCGGCTCGATCGCCCGCAGGTTCGATGGGGGAGGACACGTCCCCGCATCCGGCTTCACATGGACCGGCACAATGGATGAGCTCCTCTCGGCCTTGTTGCCGCTTCTGCCGGGTGGAACAGATCGATGATGGCTCGTCGGCGCGGCGCGACCGGCCTTTCCGGTGTTCTCGTTCTAGACAAGCCTGCCGGTATGACGAGCCACGATGTCGTCAACCGGGTTCGCCGGGCTACCGGCGAAGGCCGAGTGGGACACGCAGGCACTCTTGATCCCATGGCCACCGGACTTCTCGTAGTACTTGTGGGAACCGCAACTCGGCTCGCGCCGTATCTCACAGCTGCTCAGAAGTCCTATTCCGCACGCATCATTTTCGGCACTGAGACCGACACAGATGACGCCGAGGGCACCCCGACACGGTGCGCGTGTGTGCCTGACGAGGCGGGCGACCCCTTTTTTGCCGCCGCGACGGTATCCTCGCTCGTGGGCGATCACAACCAGGTCCCGCCGGATTTCTCGGCGATCAAGCGCGGCGGGCAGATAGCCCACAAAGCAGCGCGATCGGGAGAGGCAATCGCGCTCGAACCCCGGGTCATACGGGTTCTCGACGCGAGCCTGACCGGAATCCACCTCGATCCGGACACGTGCTGGGACGCGGACCTGACCGTCTCGAAAGGCACGTACATCCGTGCGATTGCGCGGGATCTGGGCCGGGCCTTGGATTCGGCTGCTCATCTCGGCGCACTGCGGCGGACACGATCAGGTTCGCTTGATCTTTCTTCGGCAGTGACACTTGAAGAGCTCGAGGGGGCCGGCGCGATCGCGGACTTCTTCGTCGATCCGTTTGACGCCCTCGGCCTTCCCGCTATCGAACTGGGGGAGGAAGATGCAACGCGCGTTGCGTCCGGGGTAAGCCTCCCGTTCGCCGTTGGATGCAACGGCGCCGCAGCGGAAGCACAAGGCGATGTCGCACTTCGTCATCGCGGCCGGTTGATGGGGATCTACACGCGTAGTGGGTCTACGCTGGCCGCCAAGACAGTTTTTCCTGACGGAATCAGAGGAGATGCTCGGTGCACGCAAAGCTCATAGTGTGGCAGCCCGGATGCGAGAGTCTCGGTGCCTCGGTCGCCGCAATCGGTGTCTTTGATGGGGTTCATATTGGGCACCAAGCCCTGATCCGCGAGGCGATCACCGAGGCGCGCGCTCGGAGCGTCTCAGCTGTCGCTGTGACCTTTGACCGCGACCCCGATCAGGTTGTGACCCCGGACAGGGCTGCTCGGCAGCTGCTGACGATCGAGGACAAATACGCCCTCTTGGGCGCTCAAGGCCTGGATGCGATCCTCGTCATCCCATTCAACCCGGCTTTCGCGGACGTGACCCCGGAGGCTTTCGCCGACGAGATCCTGTGCAAGGCATTGTGCACGGTGGCGATCCATGTGGGATTCGACTTCCGGTTTGGCCGCAAGGCTTCAGGTTCCATGGCCACACTCCAGGAGCTCGGCAAGACCCGAGGATTCGAGGTCAGACCCCACGGTCTGCTCAGAGTCGGAGATGCGCCTGTGACTGCGACTCGTATCCGCGCTCTGGTCGCAAACGGCAATGTTGTTGAGGCTGCGGCTCTTCTGGGTCGGCCCACGCGTGTCACCGGCACAGTGCACCACGGTCGCGGCGAAGGTGCAGAGTTGGGCTTCCCGACCGCGAACATAGAACCAGTGCCCTACGCCGCCTTGCCGGCGCCCGGTGTGTATGCCGCGCGCGTCGTGCTCCAAGACGGCAGCAAGTGGCCCGCAGCCGTCAACGTGGGAGTGCCGCCGACATTTGCCGAGGCGAACGACCTCCTTGAAGTCCATATCATCGGCTATAGCGGGGACCTCTATGGCTCCGTGATCGCTGTCGACTTTCTCGAGAAGTTGCGCGACCTGAAGACGTTTGTCTCCCTAGACGAGCTCAAAGCCACGGTTGCCGAGAATGTGCGTCAAGCCGTCATGTGCTATACTTCCGCGGCTGTTACAACTACCCCGGCCTGAGAGGTGCGAGTCACCGACGCCCATCTCTGACCGGGGCGAATTCACTCGAAAGGTGGTACAACGCTATGCCATTGTCAAAGGATGTGAAGTCCGAGATCATCGCCGGTTACGCACGCGGCGATGGTGACACCGGTTCGGCAGAGGTTCAGATCGCGCTGCTCACGCAGCGGATCCGCGATCTCACCGAGCACCTGAAGATCCACAAGAAAGATCACCACACACGCCGTGGCCTTCTGAAGCTCGTGGGACAGCGTCGCCGTATGCTGAACTACCTCAAGAAGATCGATGTCGAGAGATATCGTGCGGTCATCGCAGCACTCGGTATTCGAGGGTAAGAACAAGCACGGAGACCCGAAAGCGGGAGGACAACTCCTCCCGCTTTCTTGTTTGAAGGAGCCACTTTAGTCCTCGCGGCTCCCGGGGCGGTTGCTTCGCGCTCCGATACTCCGCACCGCGATCACCGCAGGCGGAGGAGAGGCGACGGCCGGCGCATGGGGCGTCCGGTGCGTAGAAGAAGAGAGAAGTAGATGGCAAAGGTAGTCGAGAGTTTCGAGCTTTACGGCAAGCAGTACGTGTTGGAGACCGGCGAACTGGCCAAGCAGGCAGACGGCGCCGTCCTGGTGCGTCAGGGCGAGACCATCGTCCTTGTGACCGCCACAGCCTCTAGATTCCCAAAGGATCTGGATTTCTTCCCGCTGACCGTGGACTTCGAGGAGCGCATGTACGCCGCGGGTAAGCTCCCCGGCGGCTTCGTCAAGCGCGAGACGCGCCCTTCCGAGAAGGCCACCCTCACCGCCCGCATGATCGACCGTCCCATCCGCTCCTCGTTTGCTGATGGGTTCCGCAACGAGGTCCAGATCATCGCCACGGTCTTGTCGGCTGACCAGATCAACCAACCTGATGTCATATCCATCATGGGTGCCTCGGCAGCCCTGATGGCAGCGGGACTGCCCTTTGAGGGCCCTCTTGCCGGCGTCCGCATCTGTCGCAACACGGACACTGGTGCGTTCTTCGTCAACCCGACGTTCGACGAGACTGAGAACTCCGATCTGGACCTAGTGGTTGCGGGTTCCAGGGACGCCGTTTACATGCTCGAGGCCGGCGCGTACGAAGTTTCCGAAGAGGACATGCTTGCCGCCCTCATGTTCGCTCAGGAGGCAATCGGCGTCTTCTGCGACGTGCAGGAGAAGTTCCTCGCCAAGCTCGACATCGTCAAGCAGGAAGTCGTCATGCATTCTATCGACGAGGCCTTGAAGGACCGCATCTTCGCCGCCGGCGCCGAGAAGATGAAGGCTGCCCTCCACAACGCCGACAAACACGCCCGTATGGCCGGCGTTGCCGCCGTCAAGGACGAGTTGCTCGCCACGTTTACGCCCCAGGAGATCGCTGCCGACGGTAAGGACATCAAGGCTGTTCTGAAGCAGCTTGAGAAGAAGACCATGCGCGCAATGGTTCTCCAGGAAGGCGAGCGCGCCGACGGCCGCAAGCTGGATGAGGTCCGCCAGATCACCACCGCCGCGGGCTATCTGCCGCGCAGCCACGGTTCAGGCCTCTTCACCCGCGGTCAGACGCAGGTCCTGTCGGTCCTGACGCTGGGCATGCTCTCCGAGTGGCAGCGCAACGACACGATCGACGTGTCCGAGGGTAAGCGCTACATCCATCACTACAACTTTCCGCCGTTTTCCACCGGCGAGACGGGCTTCATGCGTGGCCCGAAGCGCCGCGACATCGGCCACGGCGCCCTCGCCGAGCGCGCCTTGCTGCCGGTTATCCCGGATGAGGCGACGTTCCCCTACACGATTCGCATCGTCTCCGAGGTGCTCGAGTCCAATGGATCGAGTTCCATGGGCTCGGTCTGCGGCTCGACGCTGTCCCTGATGGACGCCGGCGTGCCGATCAAGGCCCCGGTGTCCGGTATCGCGATGGGCCTCATCAAGGAGGGTGACGACGTTGCCATCCTGACCGATATCCAGGGCCTCGAGGACTTCCTCGGAGACATGGACTTCAAGGTCGCAGGTACCGAGAACGGCATCACCGCCATGCAGATGGACAACAAGGCCAAGGGCCTATCGGTCGACATCCTGCGCGCCGCGCTCCTGCAGGCCAAAGAGGGCCGCGCATTCATCCTCGGCAAGATGATGGAGTCCATCACCGTGCCGCGTGACGAGATGAGCAAGTACGCGCCGCGCATCATCACGGTCAAGATCCCGACCGACAAGATCCGCGACGTCATCGGAAGCGGCGGCAAGGTCGTCCGCGGCATTCAGGAAGAGACCGGCGCACACATCGACATCCAAGAGGACGGCACGATCTTTATCGCGTCGCGCGACCTCGGTGGAGAGGAAGCCGCCCGTCGCATTCGCGCCATCGTCAAGGTGCCGGAGATCGGTGAGGAGTACCACGGCCGCGTCGTTTCGATTCAGCCATTCGGTGCCTTCGTTGAGTTGAGCCCGGGCAGAGACGGCCTGTTGCATGTCTCGCGCGTCGCACAGGGTCGCGTCGACAAGGTCGAGGACGTCTTGTCGGTCGGGGATGCCGTGCATGTCAAGATCATGGACATCGACGATCGCGGCAAGGTCTCGCTTGACCGCCTCGACAAGCCGGTTGCACCGCCTCGTGCCGAGGGCGCAGCAGAACGCGACCGCGGCAGCGACTCGCGTCCTCCGCGCCGTGAAGGTGGCCGCAGCGGCGAAGGCGACCGTCAGCCGCGGCGTCATCACTAGTCTGGCCGTGCACGTGTTCAAGAGCCATCCGGCAGCCCCGGTGTCTTAATGACATCGGGGCTGCTCTTTTGGTACGTTTGTCAGACATACGGCTATCATGAAGCTAACGACCACGACCTAGCCCTCTGCAGGAGGCGTTCCCATGTTTTATCGCAAGACCGTTCTGGACAACGGCATCACGGTCATTTCCGAGCCGATGGACTCCGTCCGCTCGATCACTTTGGGCATCTGGCTGGCCGTGGGGAGCCGAGACGAGACGCCGGAAGAAGCCGGCATGTCCCACTTCATGGAACACATGATGTTCAAGGGCACGCCGAACCGCACAGCACTCCAGATCTCTGAGGAGTTTGATCGGCTCGGCGCGGAACTGAACGCTTTCACCAGCAAGGAATACACGGCCTACTACAGCCGCTTTGTCGACGAGCATCTCGAGAAGGCGTTCGATGTCCTCGCCGACATGGTCGTCAACGCAAACGTCGATGATCCCTCATGCGTAAGCGAGCGCGAAGTCGTGATCGAAGAGATCGCGCGCATGGAAGACGCTCCTGACGACCTCATTCACGAACTCTTCGGCCAGGCACTCTGGCCCGATCATCCAATCGGCCTGCCGATTCTCGGCAGCCGTCAGACGGTGGGCGGCTTCGATCATGCGCAATCGGCTGCGTTTCGCGCACGGCACTACGTCAGCGGAAATGTTGTCGTCGCTGCGGCCGGAAACGTCGATCATGACGTCTTGGTCGCTATGGCCGCCGAGAAGCTCGGCGGAATCGCGTCAGGATCGCGCTCAGTACGCCCCGTCGCGCATGCCGTCAGCGCCTCGCGTCTCTCGGTCACGCAGAAAGACACGGAGCAGGCCCACATCTGCTACGGCGTCTCGACGATGAACGCCCATCATCCTGACCGCTTCGCACTGTCTCTGCTCGACGGGATTCTCGGCAGCGGCATGGCATCGCGACTGTTCCAGGAGATCCGCGAGAAGCGCGGACTGGCTTACGCTGTCTACAGCTTCGCGTCGCTGTATCAGGACACCGGAGCGTTCGCGGTCTATGCCGGCACCCGGCCGGGCAATGCCGAGGAGGTTGTCGAGCTCATCCGAGCCGAAATGGGGAATGTCGCCAGAAACGGCGTCACCGCCGACGAACTCGAGCGTGTCCGACAGGCCGCCGCCGGACATATGGTTCTTGGTATGGAGTCGACCCGAAACCGCATGCAGCGCCTCGGCAGGAACGAGATCATCGGCGGAGAGATCCTCTCGGCAGACGAGGTACTCGCTCGCTACAATGCCGTGACCATTGATGATCTCAAGCGTGTCTCAGAAGAAGTCCTTTCCTCCGAGAAGGTGCTGACGGTGATCGGCCCGTTTTCTGCCGAAGACCTTGAGCACCTCGTGAAATAGCGCCCGTCCAAGAAGCGAAGGAGCATCTCATGATCAAAGTCCTCGTCTCCGGCGCTGCCGGGAGAGTAGGTGCGGAAGTCATCCGTGCAGTCTCTGCTGCGGACGGAATGACTGTAGTCGCCGCGGTCGACCCCAACGTTGCAGGATGCCTGATCCCGACGTCTGACGGTGAGCACGTCGAGTGCCGCGGCAACCTCACGGATGCGATTGCCGCTACCCGCCCCGATGTCATGATCGACTTCACGCACCCCAGCGTGGTTGAAGGCAACATCCGGACCGCCCTTGCGGCCGGAGTCGATTGCGTCATAGGCACGACCGGACTCTCGGAGGGTGCGCTTGCCGACCTCGCCGCACACGCGCCTGCAGGCGCGTGCCTCTTCTTCGCACCGAACTTCGCGATTGGTGCGGTCCTGATGATGGAGTTCGCGCGCAAAGCCGCACGATTCATGCCACATGCCGAGATCATCGAACTGCATCACGATCAGAAGGCCGACGCCCCATCGGGAACGGCCTTGCGTACCGCGCGCCTTATTGCCGAGGCACGCGAGTATGTTCCGGTCACGCCCGGACGCGAAACGGAAGGACCCGGCATGGAGGGTGCACGCGGGGCCGTCGTGGCCGATGTGCACGTTCATTCCGTCCGTCTGCCCGGCCTTGTCGCGCATCAGGAAGTGCTCTTTGGCGGGCAGGGGCAAACGCTCTCAATTCGACACGATTCCATTGACCGTACGAGCTTCATGCCGGGCGTGCTGCTTGCCGTGCGCAGGGTGGGCGGCCTTTCCGGACTGGTAGTCGGCCTCGACAGGCTGATGGGGGAGTAAGGTGTCCGACGATTTCACAGCACCAGTCAAACCCATAGTTGTCATGAAGTTCGGCGGCACGTCCGTTGCCAATCGCCAGGGGCGGGCCGCACTGGCACACAGAGTCCTCGCCGCACTGGAGCTGGGGAAGGCGCCCGTGGTGGTGGTCTCGGCCATGGGTCGCAAAGGCGAGCCGTATGCGACCGACACGCTCCTCGGCCTAGTCGAAGGCTTACCGACCGATGCGGCCGAGCGCGATCTTCTGGCAAGCGTGGGTGAAGCCATCTCGGCTGTTGTGGTTGCGCACGAATTGCGGGGCGTCGGCATCGAGGCAAGCGCGTTCACGGGCCCGGGGGCAGGCATCGTAACCGATGGCATTTCCGGCGCTGCCGGCATCACCGAGATCCATACGGCCTCGCTTCTTCAGGCGATTACAGCCGGCAAAGTCCCAGTCATCGCAGGCTTTCAGGGCGTTGCCGCGCAAGATGGCCGGCTCACCACGCTTGGCCGGGGCGGCAGCGACACAACCGCGTGTGCGCTCGGTGTCGCCTTGAGCGCGGAAGCAGTCGAGATCTACACCGACGTCGACGGCGTGATGACTGCGGATCCGCGCTCGTGCGATGGAACCGCAGTCCTTGACGCGATCCATTCCGACGAACTCTTCCAGATGGCGCGGACCGGCTCGCGCGTGGTTCACATGCCTGCGGCGGAACTCGCTCTCGCAAGCGGTTTGGCCGTGCGGGTCCGAAACACGTTCTCGGACCATGCGGGCACCCTTGTCTCAGACATCGCGTCGTACCGGCCGGCCAAGGTTGCCACTGCCGTGAGCCACGCGACCGGGATCGCGCGCATCCGAGTCTGCCTGCCGGCACCCGAAGGCAACAGTGGCCACATGCAGGCGCAGACGCGCGTCTTTGCCGCTATGGCTAAGGCCTGCATTTCGCTCGACATGTTCACTCCCGTCGGTGACCTCCTGATTTTCGCGATCGCCGAGACGGACTTGCCCGACGCTATCGCGGTCCTCGACCAGCTCGGCCTTCCCTATGAGGCGCGTGCCGGCCTGTCGAAGATCACGCTCGTCGGCGCCGGAATGCACGGCGTGCCCGGCGTCATGGCACGCATGTCGCAGTATCTTGATCAGGTCGGTGTCGACGTATGTCAGATTGCCGACTCCCATACGACGATCTCGGTCTTGGTTTCTTCGGGCGACACTCAGGCAGCGATACAGGCACTTCACGATGGGTTCGAGCTCGGCGAATCGCCGACGTGAGCCTCTCGGCGAGGAGCGCGTTTGGGCAGGGTATGGCACAATACGGAGAAGATGAGTTCACAGTTCCCGCTTGCACATCGCGGGATGTCTTGTAAGGGGAAGCCAGAAATGAGCACGCCGCGATTTGGCCGCATGATCACCGCGATGGTCACTCCGTTCACGGCTGACCTTGAGTTGGACCTTCCTCGCGCGCAGGAACTCGCCGACAGGCTCATCGCCGAGGGCAGCCAAGCCCTCGTCGTGTGCGGAACCACCGGTGAGTCGCCGACCGTCTTCTACCCGCACAAGATCGAACTGTTCAAAGCTGTTGTCGAGGCAGTGGGTGGTCGGGTACCGATCATCGCAAACACCGGCGACAACTGCACCTCGGATTCCGCGGACTTCACGCGCGAAGTCGCCGATCTTGGCGTCGACGCCGTGATGGCTGTTGTGCCGTACTACAACAAACCTCCGCAGGAGGGACTGTACCGCCACTTCAAGACCATTGCGAACGCTGTTGACCTGCCTGTCATCCTCTACAACATTCCCGGACGCAGCGTCATCAACATGACCGCCGAGACAACCTTGCGCCTCGCGCACGACGTCGACAACATCGTCGCTGTCAAGGAAGCGAGCGGCAACCTCGGTCAAGTCGCAGAGATCGTAGCCGGAGCCCCCGAAGGCTTTGAGGTACTCTCGGGCAACGACGAGGACACATTGCCGATCATGGGACTCGGCGGCACTGGCGTGATCTCGGTCGTGAGCCACGTGGCGGGCCTTCGTTTCCGCGAAATGGTAGATGCACAGGCGCGCGGCGATCACACTCGTGCACTCCGTATACACCTTGAACTCCTGCCACTCATCAAAACGCTCTTCATGACCAGCAACCCGATCATGGCCAAGAAGGCCCTCGAACTGATCGGCTTTCCGGTCGGAGGAGTCAGGCTGCCTCTGATCGAAGCCAGTGAGGCTCAGACGGCCGAGCTGGCTCGGGTCATGCGGCACACCGGAATCCTCACCTGATACACAACATGATGGATATCCGACTCATCCCAGGGTCGGTTGAACAAACGTAATCACGCATACCGTTACACGGGGCCGTCGACAGACGGCCGAAAGGAGAACACCCGTATCCATGGCTCAAAACAAACAGGCGCTTCGCGTCATACCGCTCGGCGGTCTCGACGCTATCGGCAAGAACATGACGGTCTTCGAATATGGGGACGACATGGTCCTAATCGACGCAGGGATCATGTTTCCCGATGACGACCACCCCGGCGTCGACCTGATCCTTCCCGACTACTCCTACGTCGTCAAACGCGCCCACAAGCTGCGTGCGATCATCATCACGCACGGTCACGAAGACCACACCGGTGCGCTTCCGTTCCTGCTCAAAGACCTGCCCAAACCCGTGCCCATTTTGGGAACCAAGCTGACCCTCGGCCTCATTCAGGGCAAGCTCGCCGAACATAAGCTGTCAAAGACCAAACTCCGCGAGATCCACGATGGGGGGCACGTTTCGCTCGGCCAGTTCGGATTCGATTTCTTCGCGGTGAACCATTCGATCCCCGGCAGTGTCGGCGTGTTCATCCGAACGCCGGTCGGCAACATCGTGCACACCGGCGACTTCAAGCTCGACCAGACCCCCATCGACGGGCGCCTGACCGACTACGGCGCACTCGCGCGCTTCGGTAAGCTTGGAGTTGACCTCCTCATGTCGGATTCGACGAACGCCGAGACCAGCGGGTTTACGCACTCAGAGGCAGAAGTCGGCGTCGCGCTGCACGATATCATCGAGCACGCGCACCAGCGCGTGATCGTTGCATCGTTTTCAAGCCACATACACCGTGTGCAGCAGGTGTGTGACGCAGCGGTCGCAGCCGGCCGCAAGATTGTGGTGACCGGCCGCTCCATGATCACCAACACCAAGATTGCGCGGGAACTCGGCTACCTCGATATCGCCGATGAGAATATCCTCGACGCCTATGACACGCACGGCCTGCCCCCCGAGAAGATAGTCGTTCTGTGCACCGGCAGCCAGGGCGAGCCGCTGTCGGCGCTGGCCCGCATGGCGAACGGCGATCACAAGACCGTCCACGTCGAGCGTGGCGACACCGTGATCATCTCGGCAACCCCGGTTCCCGGTAACGAGAAAGCGGTGAGCCGCGTGATCAACCGGCTCTCCAAGGCTGGCGCGGTGGTCTTCGATCGCAGTGTGGCCCACGTACACGTTTCCGGGCATGCGGCCTCGGAGGAACTCAAGCTCATGCTCAACCTCGTGCAGCCGACGTACTTCATGCCGATCCACGGTGAATCGCGGCACCTTGCCGCCCACGCCCGCCTCGCCGGCGCGATCGGCATGTACGATGAAGACATCTTCATCCTCGACAACGGAGATTGCCTCGAACTCGACGGAACATGTGCCAAGGTCACCGAGAAGGTCGAGCACGGTGTTGTGTACGTCGACGGCGTCTCCGTCGGCGACGTGGGACAGGTGATCATCCGCGACCGTCAGCAACTCGCGCAGGACGGCATCATTACCGTGGTGGTTGCGATCGACGGGCAAACCGGGCGTGCGATGGGTGAGGCAGAGATCGTCACCCGGGGCATCGTGTTCGGCCCCGACAGCGACGCTCTGCTTGCGGATGCGCGCACGCGGATTGCCAAGACGCTCGCTAAGACCGGCAACGAAGGCGCTACGGATCAAAGTGTCATCAAGAATGCCGTGCGAGAATCGCTGTCTCAGCTCCTGTGGGAGCGCATCAGAAGACGACCAATGATCATACCTGTCGTTATGGAGGTCTAACGAATGACCCATGTGTGGGCCGTTGTTCTCGGCTTCGTCCAGGGGGTTGCCGAGTTCCTGCCGATCTCCTCGACAGCGCATCTCAAGCTCGTTCCCTGGATCTTCGAAATACAGAAGCAGTATCCCGTTCTGGCAAGCGCTCAGTTTGATATCGCGCTGCATGCGGGCAGCTTCGTGGCGATTCTCTTGGCGCTGTGGGGAGACTGGGTGGGTCTTCTTCGCAGCGCGGTGCAGCCGGCAAGACCTCGGAAGCGTCGCGATGCCGGTACTACGGATGCGGACAATCCATTCCGGGACCCGTCCTCGGCACGGCGCTTCATCGGCTTCCTTCTTGCCACCTCGATACCCGGCGCGATCATCGGCGTGCTGTTCGACTCCAAGATCGAGAAGTACTCTTCACCTCTTGAGTTCCACTTCGCTCCGCTGCTAATTGGGGTGGCGCTCATCCTCTTCGGAGTGCTTCTGTGGGCCGTCGACCGCTACGTGGGACGCCAAGATCCGCTAGCGAAAATGACGTGGGGCAAGGCTGCGCTCATTGGACTCGCGCAGGCAGCCGCGCTTCTACCCGGTGTCTCCCGTTCGGGCGCCACGATGACCACCGGAAGGGCCCTCGGCCTGTCGCGGGATGCGACGGCCCGCTACTCGTTTATGGCTGCGCTCCCGATAATCGGCGGAGCCGCCCTGTTCGGGCTGAGGGACGTTCCGCTGAACCAGCTTCTCTCGCTGGACTGGGTTCTCGGCTTCATCGCTGCGGCAGCTTCATCGCTGCTGTTCATGCGCTTGATGCTGTCGTATGTTCGCAAGCATTCGTTCGCGGTGTTCATGTGGTACCGCATCGCGCTCGGAGTGTTCGTCATTGCCCTGTTCTTCTTGAGAGGATAGCTTCCGACACAACGAGGAATGGTCAGTCCACCTATACTGGTTCCAGCACATGAATTCGTTGCCTAAATCGCAGTAGGAGTCCACGAATGGCATCCTCGGGTAGCAAGCGAAAACCCAGCAATTCAAAGTCATCCATCGCGTCCCGGAAGCGCGGCACCGCCGGCAAAGCTCGCCCGACGATGCTCGAAGACCGCGCGCGACGTGACATCACGGGCGTGATTCTCTCGGCGCTCGCGATCGCTCTGATGATCGCCGTGATGAGCAGTCATACCGGGGTTGCGACAGACGCCGGAGCCAGAGCTCTCAAGATGACATTCGGCATCGGCGCGTATCTGATACCCGTGTTCGTGCTCCTCTGGGGCGTCAGCTTCTTTGTTCGCACAGAAGTGCAGGAGGCGCGCACAGGACTGGGGCTCGGCCTAGTCATCCTCTCCGCGATTTCGATGTCCAGTCTGACAATCCCCAACCAGGCCTTCTTCGACGCGGCGACGCTGGCTAATCACGGCGGCTACGTGGGCGACGGAGTCGCCTGGGTACTCGCCAGGTTTCTCGGAACCGCTATCGGCTCTGTCGTGCTTGTCACGCTGGGCATCGTAGGCCTAGTGATAACCGGTCTGTCCATCACCTCGCTTGTGGAGTGGGCACGCACCCTCATTCCCGGTCGGCCGGCAGCAACTGAGTCACTGTTTGCTCGCGAGCGCGCGCCAAAGACGCTCGTCTCAGACTCTCAGACAGTCGCGCTCCCGAAGTCCCGATCCTCGGCGATCGAATCCGTCTCCCGCAAGCGGGACGAACCCGATCCTGAGTCGTCCCGCAAAACCATTGCCGCCTCCGTCGTTGTTGCTCCCCGGGCGATGGAAGGGTTTGTGCTCCCGAAATTCGATCTGCTCAAGTGCACCAGCGAAAGCGCCGCGAAGCACAAGGCCTCCGACACGGAACTGCGCTCCACTGCTGAACTCATCGCCGAGACTTTGGCCACCTTCGATATCCCTGCGCGCGTCGTTGCTTGGGTTGCGGGCCCAACTGTCACGCTGTTCGAAGTCGAAATCGCCAAGGGAGTTCGCCTCTCTCGCATCACGGCGCTCTCTGACGACTTGGCCCTCTCGCTTGCATGCTCCACCGTAAGGATTCTCGCTCCAATCCCGGGCAAAGCACTCGTGGGCATTGAGGTGCCAAACGTGAGGCGCACCTCGGTCACTCTCGGCGACGTGCTATCGCCGGCAGGGGAGGGCGGTCCCCTCACGCTCGCTATCGGCAAGGATGTCGCTGGAGCTGCCGTGCTCGCCGATCTTGCAACGATGCCTCACCTGCTCATCGGAGGCACAACCGGTTCGGGTAAGTCGGTTGCGATCAACGCGATGCTGATGTCGATCATCATGCGTGCCACGCCTGCCGAAGTGCGACTGATACTCATCGACCCCAAACGCGTCGAACTGTCTTTGTACAACAGCGTTCCACACCTCTACGTGCCGGTCGTGACCGAGTCCAAGGAGGCCGCGAGCGCATTGGCCTGGTCTGTCTCGGAGATGGAGAGGCGGCTCAAGGCGCTGCAGACAGCGGGAGCGCGAAACATCGGCGGATACAACGCGCTCATTCAAGCCGGCAAGGGGCCTGAGGGCGCTCAAGAAATGCCGTATCTCGTGATTGTCATCGATGAACTCGCAGACCTCATGATGGCTGCCGCCAAAGAGGTAGAGGACTCGATTTGCCGCATCGCGCAGCTTGCTCGCGCGGCCGGCATCCACCTCATTGTCGCCACCCAGCGCCCAGAAGCCAACATCGTCACGGGCCTGATCAAGGCAAACATCACCAACAGGATCGCGTTTAATGTTGCGAGTGCGATCGACTCTCGCGTGATCCTCGACCAGCCCGGGGCCGACAAACTCGTCGGACTGGGCGACATGCTGTTCTCGACTCCCGCATGGGCAAAACCCAAGCGCATACAAGGCTGCTACGTCTCTGAAGAGGAGATCGAAGCGGTCGTCACCCACCTCAAGGGGCAGGCGGAGCCCGACTACCATGAGGAGATCCTGCACCTGAAGGTTTCCTCGGCAGGCGGCGGTGTCGACTCGGGGGATGATGACGACCCACTGATTTGGGAAGCTGCCGACATAACGGTCACGAGCGGTCTTGGGTCGACATCGATGCTCCAGAGGCGCCTCAAGGTCGGCTATGCGCGCGCAGGGCGTATCATGGACATGCTTGAAATGAAGGGGATCGTCGGACCCCCCGATGGAAGCAAACCGCGCGAGGTGCTGGTCGACATAGAGGATCTCGCGTCCATAAGGGCATTCGAACGCGATGACGCGAAGGGCGGCGGGTAAAACGTGGGCGAACTTGGCGACACGCTCCGCGCACGACGAATACAACTTGGGATAACGATCTCCCAAGCCGAAGAGCACACCAAGATCCGGGGCAAGATGCTGGAGGCGCTTGAGGCTGGAGACTATGGCCGACTGCCCGATCCGGGGTATGTACGAGGCTACATCTCCAGCTACGCCCGTTACCTTGAGCTTGATCCCTTGAGTCTCCACGAGATGTACCAGCGCGAAACCGGCCAGCGCAAGGTAAGGGAACCCAACCGGCCGACAGAAACGGTAGCTCCGCGCCATCAGCAGCATGCCGTTCCTTGGAGAGTTGCCTTGACCGCGGCGATCGTGATCATCCTGGCCTCCTTCGGCCTATGGCTGGTGCTGGGGCCCAAGGACAGCGCCCAAAACGTGCCCATTCCGACCCAATCGTCTCAGCCGACTGCACCTGCAACCGTTCCGTTCACTCTCAGCGTGTCTGTGGCCGCCAACTCGGCATCAACGCTCAACGTGATCGTCGACGGTCTCAGCGCCTACAGCGGTACACTGACCAGTGGGCAAAGTAAGGAGTTCCAAGTCTCACAGGCGGCCACTCTCACGATCGGCACGGCGAAAGCAGTGACCGTGAAGCGCGACGGCGTAGTCGTTACGATCCCGGCCGGCACTCCGGCGGTACTAGCACTGGCAGCCGAGAAGAAACAGTAGGACGCTCTCGTACACGGAGGACCCACATGGCCAAGGACAACAGTTTCGACATAGTCTCCGAGATCGACCTTCAGGAGGTTGACAACGCCTTCCAGCAGACGACCAAGGAACTGGTTCAGCGCTATGACCTCAAAGACTCTGGCTCTACGATCGAGTTCGACAAGCAGGGCAAGACGTTCACGGTGGTGGCTCCGAGCGATTTCATCGGCAGACAGGTCATCGATGTCCTCAACACGAAGCTCATTCGGAGGCAGATCGACCTCAAAGCCATACGCTGGGGCACGCCGCAATCGGCCAGCAGCGGGAACGTGCGCATCTTGGGAACGATCGTAAGCGGGATCGAGCAGGACCTCGCGCGCAAGATCAACAAAGACATCCGGGATGCCAAGTTTAAGGTTAAAGTTCAGATCGAGGGTGATAAGCTTCGGGTTTCGAGTGCCAGCCGAGACGACCTCCAATTGGTCATCACCGCCGTCAAAGCCAAGGACTACGACGTGCCTCTCCAGTTCACGAACTACCGGTAGTCCCGACGTGCAATCGAACCCGCACATTGCCTTCGTCACGCTCGGCTGCCCGAAGAACGAAGTCGACACCGACTACATGAGAACATCGGCCCGGAATGCGGGTTACGACATCCTAGACGACCCCGAACTGGCTGACGTCATCATCGTGAATACGTGCTCGTTCATCCGGGAAGCCACAGAGGAGTCGATTGAGACGGTCCTCGCCGCGATTGAAGCGCGATCCGACGGTCTGCAACGAAAAGTGGTCGTGGCGGGATGCATGCCCTCCAGGTACGGAAGCGAACTCTCGGCCTCCCTTCCTGAGGTTGCGGCGTTCCTTCCGGTCGCAGAGGAGGCGCTGCTGCTTGAATTGCTGACAAGCCTTGTCGGGCCGCCCGCAACCTCCGGGGCCAAGCCCACCAGTGTCAGTACGCGCACCGTTGCCGGACCCTCGGCATATCTTCAGGTCTCCGACGGCTGCAATCGCGCGTGTACATACTGTGCAATCCCTGCCATTCGCGGGCCGTACAAGAGCCGTCCGCTGGTTGAGATCGTGGCTGAAGCTGCCGAACTCACCGCCTCTGGAGTCCGCGAGCTTGTCTTGATCGGACAAGACACGAGCTCCTACGGCATGGATCTCTATGACGGCAACACCCTTGCAGACGTCGTGAGGGCTGTGGCCGCAGTTGACGGTGTGAGATGGCTGCGTCTCATGTACGTCCAGCCTGATGGGGTATCAGACGGGCTCCTTAGCGCGATCGCCGAGAACCCAAACGTCTGCAGGTACCTCGACTTGCCGCTCCAGCACGCGTCATCGTCAGTGCTCAGACGCATGCGCCGAGGTGGCGACGCAACGCAGTTTCGCGCGCTCCTGGTCCGAATCCGCTCCGCGCTTCCGGACTGCGTCTTGCGCACCACAGTGATCGCAGGATTCCCAGGCGAGACCCGCGAGGACGCATCAGAGCTCAAACGCTTCCTGCGACACAGTGACTTCGACTATGTCGGCGTCTTCCCGTTCTCTCCTGAAGAGGGAACTGAAGCTGCTGACTTGCCCGGCCAGGTTCCTGCGCGCACTCGGCGCGCTCGCGCCCAGAGCCTTCGGGATCTCGCCGATGAGATCGGAATCGAGCATGTGTCCCGGCGGATCGGCAGCGTGTTGGAGGTGCTTGTCGAGGGTATCGACGAGGATGAGGGTGTCGTATTCGGCAGGTGGCGCGGGCAGGCGCCCGATATCGATGGCGTCGTGCTTCTCGATCGCGGCAAGGTCGGCGAGATTGTCCTTGTCAGAATCGAAGACTCACTGGGATATGATCTTGAGGGTGAGGTACTGTGACGGCCGGACCGGCCCGAGGCCGTCTGCGTCTGAACGCGGCCAACAGCGTGACGCTATCGAGGATGGTTCTGATCCCCGTCTTCCTGGTGGCCCTCCTTGCCGATTGGCCCACCTGGCTGCACGCTTCGGCTCTGATCCACACGCTGCGTCCTTGGATAGCGGCGGCCGTGTTCGGGGTCCTGGCCGCCACTGACGGCGTCGATGGCTATCTAGCCAGATCCCGCAACGAAGTCACGACATTCGGCAAGTTTCTCGACCCGCTGGCAGACAAACTCCTCGTCACCGCCGCCCTGCTCGCCCTTGTCGAGACGCGGCTTCTCCCGGCATGGATCGCCCTTGTGATCATCTCTCGAGAGTTCATCGTGTCCGGACTGCGAATGGTCGCCTCAGCAGAAGGTACAGTGATCTCCGCCTCGTGGTACGGAAAACTCAAGACCGTGCTTCAGATCATCGCGATCCTCATGTTCATTGTGAAGGACAGTTCTCTGATCGCTGCGTTTGGCCACGATGTCAGTGGGCTTTTCCAGTACGCGGCGTGGACGGTCATGGGCGCTGCGGTCGTCATGACGATTGTGTCGATGGTTGACTACTTCCTGCACGCCCGCGACGTGCTCATCGGCCCTTGGACGGAGTCTTCGGGCCAGTCCGGGCAGAGTGACCCCATTGAGGCAACGGACGGTGCGGGCGACCGGGACATTACGATCGAATAGGGGAGTGCCACCATGTCTGACCGGCAGTCTGCGGCGATCGTGACGATCGGCTCCGAGTTGGTCGAAGGCCTTCGTGTCGACACCAACAGCGCCCAGGTCGCACGGCAGTTGTCCGGCACCAGTTTCAGAGTCATGAAGATCGTCAGTGTTGGGGACGATCAGTCAGTTCTGACCGAGGTCTTGCGGGATCTTGTCTGCGAGTATGAGCTGGTCGTCACCACCGGCGGCCTCGGGCCCACACACGACGATGTCACGCGGGCAGCGGCCGCAGACGCACTCCTTCTCGGCATGAATGCTGATCCTGTGCTCACCGAGTCTCTGCAAGTCGCCGTGGATCGTCTCTTAGACAAGAGCGCGGCCGAGCAGGTCCTGTCTCAGGCCCTCGTGCTCGACGGCGCCGAAGTCCTGTACTCCTCCCACGGCACAGCTCCGGGACAGGTCGCGAAGACTCCGGCGGGTCTGCTGGTGCTCTTGCCCGGGCCTCCCAAGGAAATGGAACCGATGTTGGAGGCTTTCCTCGGCAGGTTCGACCACGGCCGAGCAGCCACACGGGAACTGGGGATCGCGGGATCGCCGGAGTCAGACGTCCAACTCGCTGCTCAGAGGGCACTTTCGGTGTATCCCGGCGTGGGGTTCACCATCCTCGCCAAGATCGGCGATGTTCACGTCATTCTTACCGACGAGGGAGCGGGGGAGCCGGTGCTTGCCGCGGCGGCTCAAGCGGTCAAGCTTGAACTCGGCGATTCATGCTACTCCGACGACGGGTCCACCCTGTGCGAGACCTTGGTCCGAGAGGCGCTTGATCGCGGAATCACCATGGCCACTGCCGAGTCGTGCACGGGCGGACTCATCTCGGCAGCCATCACCGATGTGCCGGGCGCATCGGGCACGTTTCTCGGCGGCCTTGTGTCGTACTCGAACGAAGCCAAGCTCGAACTGCTCGGAGTGGGCGCCGGCGACATCGAGGCGCACGGCGCCGTCAGCCCGCAGGTTGCTGCCGCCATGGCCTCGGGTGCTCGTGCAAAGTTCGACGCCGACATCGCCGTCGCGGTCACCGGTGTGGCGGGTCCGGACGGGGGCACACCGGAGAAGCCTGTCGGGCTGGTGTGGTTCGCGATTGCCACAAAGACCGAGGTGCGCGCCATCGAACGTCGCTGGTTCTCATCGTTGCCTCCCTCCCGGTTTGTGCGCGAGGCGGTCCGCACGATCGCGGTGGCGACCGCGCTGGACCTGCTGCGACATGAGGTGTTGAAGGCGTGAACCTCACGCGCTGCTTCGTGGGTGTCCGGCTGGCTGAAGATGTCGTCCGCGTCATCGAGAACGCTTCGCGCGTCTTCCTGGCAGCCGATCCGTCGTGGTCCCATGAGAAGTGGGTTCGAGCCGAAAACCTGCATCTGACCTTGGCATTCATCGGCCGCATCAAGGAGGACAGTCTGCCCTTGCTTCTGAGCGAGCTCGATGACACCCTTCGGCGGTTTGCCGGGTTCGAGCTTCTCCTGAAAGCGGTCGCGCCCGTGCCGAGTCCACAGCATGCCCGAATGCTCTGGGCAAGCCTCGCAGACCCTCAAGGCATGTGCGAATCGCTCGCCCATGCCGTCCTCTCGGCAATCGAAACGCGAGACGCAAAGGCCGCCGAGAAGCCGTTTCGACCTCATATCACTCTCTCACGAGCAAGACATCCAATGGCGGCATCTGCAGACGCAATTCGCATGGCCACCGAGACGCTCGGGACTTCCCGACATGGGGCACAATCCTCCGTGTCAGTGTCGGAGGTTACTCTCTTCTCAAGCACGTTGACGCCGTTGGGACCAAAGTATGAAGTGATTCACGAGTGGAGGCTTTAGAGAGCCATACGCACCACCCAGATCCGAGCACACTGGCCCAGAATAGTGCGTTGACACCGAACACCTGTTCGTATAGAGTCTGAGGCGCCCCGCAAGGGTCTCCCGCAGTCCAGATTGGAGCAAAAGGGTATGGATCGCGACAAAGAGAAGATCCTTGATCTCACCAAGGAACAGATCGAGAAGAAGTTCGGCAAGGGCTCACTCATGAAACTCGGGGAAACTGCTGCGACAGATCAGATCGCAGCCATCCCGACCGGATCATTGGCCCTAGATGCGGCGCTTGGAATCGGCGGGGTTCCAAGAGGGCGCATCATCGAGATCTACGGACCGGAATCGTCAGGCAAGACGACCCTTGCGCTGCAAATCATCGCCGAAGCACAGGCGATGGGGGGAGTTGCCGCTTTCATCGACGCAGAGCACGCTCTAGATCCCAGCTATGCTTCTCGGCTTGGCGTCGATATCGATGAAATCCTCATCTCTCAACCCGATACCGGCGAGCAGGCACTGGAAATCGCCGACATGCTGGTACGCAGTGGCGCCATCGACGTAGTCGTAATCGACTCGGTTGCGGCACTCGTGCCAAGAGCTGAGCTTGAGGGCGAAATGGGCGACACCACAGTCGGCCTTCAGGCTCGTCTCATGAGCCAGGCCTTGCGCAAACTTGCCGGTTCGCTGAGCAAGTCGAACACAACCTGCATCTTCATCAACCAGCTGCGTGAGAAGATCGGCGTGATGTTCGGCAACCCGGAGACCACAAGTGGTGGTCGGGCCCTGAAGTTCTACTCAACGATTCGTATCGACATCCGTCGTATTGACTCAATCAAGCAGGGCACTGAAATCGTCGGAAACCGCGTCCGGGCGAAAGTCGTGAAGAACAAAGTCGCTGCCCCGTTCAGGCAAGCGGAGTTCGACCTTATGTACGGCACTGGTATCAGTAAAGAGGGTTCGGTTCTCGATCTCGGCGTTGAGGAGGGTATCGTCGCCAAGTCTGGCGCATGGTACACGTATGGCACTGAGAGGCTGGGTCAAGGCCGAGAGGCTGCCAAGGAGTGTCTTAATGCGAACCCGGTCCTGAGAGATGAGATCGAGCAGAAGGTTCGAGCAGAACTCAATCTCCCAGTCTCTATCAGGCCAAACACCGCTGATGTTGCAGTCGAGAAGCCTACCGCTGCATCGCGCAAGTAGGATCTCATGAGTTGCGTTCTGGCCAGAATCGAGCACGCCGGGCCTGGAGGTCGGGCCCGGCGGCTCTGTTTTGACGACTCGGGTTGCTCTCGGACCACGGCTGCTGCTGTGGTCAAGGAACTCCGGCTTCTCGAAGGCATCACATACGATATTCCGGATTTGGATCGGCTCATTTCCCAGGCCGAGGGTCACTTGGCAAGAGAGAGGGCCCTAGTTCTTCTCCGCCAGCGCGAAAGATCCTCCGCAGAGACGATTGGGCGCCTCCGTGACCTTGGCTATTCATCTGCCGCGATAGCTGGCGTGATCGGACGCCTTCAAGAACTCGATTTCCTCAATGATGAACGATTTGCACTCATGTGGGCGCGTTCTCGGCACGCGAACGGCTACGGGCGCCTTCGGGTATTGCGCGAACTTGCGGACAAGGGTGTCGTGCCCGAACTTGCGCAGGAGACTCTCGCGGCGGTGTTTAGCAGTGAGACCGAAGTTCTGGACGCCCGAAGGGCCATCGGAAACCGTATGACAGGCACAAAAGCCGAGCGCGAGAAGCAGATTCGCCGCCTGCTGGCGCGTGGGTTCGACCTCGGCACCGTGCTTCATGCCGTGAAGCTGGATGATACTGACGCTTGAGTCCGACGATTGGCTCGATTACCTGCGGAAATGCGATGCCCTTGCGGGTCGGTACGGTGCGGTCGCCTTGACGATGAAGCCTCGTGAAAGGTACGATTCGCAGAGGCATCACTGATCATCTGCCGGATGCTCGCAATTGATTCCGGTGGTTTATGCGTATCATGCAGGGAATTCTGGATATGACGGCCTGATCGGGTCGTTTCTTGTGTGTCCGTTTTCCCTTTGCTGAAGCAGTACTGATCACGATGCCGGACGCACCGTCGTCCGGTTTCCTGTATCCAAGGGCACCTTCCACGACGGTACGTTCGCTGCAGGATTACGCGAATGACATTCACTGGAAGGAGGGCGCATGTCGACTACAGCACTTCTGGCTTCACTCGTATCACTGGTCATTGGTGTCGCCCTCGGCTATGCCATTAACCGCTACCTTATGAAGGATCGTACCGCGCGCGCTGCCGAAGAAGCAGATCGACTGGTACGGGATGCGGAGAAGCAAGCCGAGACACTCAAGCGAGAGACCCTGCTTGAGGGCAAGGATCAGCTATTTAGGCTCAAGCAGGAAGCGGACACAGAGAACAAAGAAAGGCGTCGCGAGATCCAGGTCTTGGAGACCCGGCTCTCCGAACGCGAGGCTTCCGTGGACCGCCGTGTCGAATCCCTCGATAAGCGTGAGCATCAGCTTTCATCGCAAGCGGGTCAGATCGCCAAGACAGAAAAAGAGCTGGAACAGCTGCTGGCTGATGCCGACGAGAGGCTCGAGCGAATCGCCGGCATGACCAGCGATCAAGCTAAAGCCGAACTGCTTAATCGCGTTCAGGATGAAGTCAAGCGTGAGGCTGCAGCGTATATTCGCGAGAACGAGAACCGCGCACGAGAAGAAGCCGACAAGCGTGCCCGCAACATTGTTGGCCTTGCGATCCAGCGTGTAGCCGCAGACCATACAGCCGAGTCGACGGTATCGGTCGTTCACATCCCGAGCGACGACATGAAGGGCCGCATCATCGGCCGAGAAGGTCGCAACATCCGCGCGTTCGAGCAGATGACCGGAATCAACCTGATAATCGATGACACTCCCGAGGCTGTTGTCATTTCGAGTTTCGACCCCGTCAGACGCGAAATTGGCCGCATCACTCTCGAAACGCTCATTGCGGACGGGCGTATCCACCCGGCCCGCATCGAAGAGTTGTTCAAGAAAGCCGAGACGCTCGTCACGCAGCAGATCCATGAGGCCGGCGAGCAGGCGGCATTCGACAGTGGAGTCCACGGACTGCACCCCGAGATCATCCGTACGCTTGGCCGTCTCAAGTTCCGCACGAGCTACGGCCAGAACGTCTTGAAGCACTCGCTTGAGGTCAGCTACTTGGCCGGAGTCATGGCGTCCGAGTTGGGCGTCGATGTTACGCTGGCGAAACGGGCCGGATTACTACATGACCTGGGCAAGGCCATCGATCACGAGATCGAGGGACCCCACGCGGTTATCGGCGCCGATTTGGCCCGCAGGATGAATGAATCCAAAGCAGTCATTCACGCCATCGAAGCACATCATGCGGATGTTGAGCCCAACACCGTCGAAGCCGTGCTGGTCCAGGCCGCAGACGCGATCTCCGCGGGACGTCCGGGCGCGCGCCGTGAGACCCTCGAAAGCTACATCAAACGGCTTGAGAAACTCGAGGCCGTCGCAAACTCGCACAAGGGTGTCGAGAAGACCTACGCAATGCAGGCCGGGCGCGAAGTCAGAGTCATGGTCAAGCCTGAACAGATTTCTGACGCCGATGCCACCGTGCTTGCCCGCGACATCGCCAAGCAGATTGAAGACGAACTTGAGTACCCAGGGCAGATCAAAGTCATGGTCATCCGCGAAAGCAGAGCTGTCGACTACGCGAAGTAATCCAAGCCAATAGCACTCTTCACAAATCGAACCGCTCTTGCAGCGGTTCGATTTGTGTCTTGATCCTCCCGCAGACACTGACATCACGATAGACTGGTGTGCATGACCTCAGCAGATGACCTTCTTGGCTTCGTAACCGCCGTTTCCGGCGAGACGTATCTCAAGATCGAGGAAAACCTCGGTGACGGATACGTTCGACTTCGCATATCCGAAGCGGAGCGCCGTCAGGCCAAACACGACATCCGCTGCGTCGAAGACATAGTCATTGAGCTGCTCCGAAACTCAAGAGACGCCCATGCCCGGCGTCTTTTTCTTGCGACCAGCCGTGAAGGAGAGACCCGCACCATATCAATCATCGATGACGGTGTCGGAATTCCCGATGCAATGCTGGATCGTGTCTTCGAACCGCGGGTCACCAGCAAGCTGGAGACTATGGTCATGGACCAATGGGGCGTTCATGGCCGAGGGATGGCCCTGTTCTCCATCCGGAGCAATGCCGTCCAAGCTCACGTAGTATCCTCCGGCCTTCACAAAGGAACAGCACTTTCCGTCATTACCGAATCGAAGCAACTTCCGGAGCGTGCAGATCAATCAACTTGGCCATCCATCGAATGCGACGATGCGGGTGTTCCTCATGTCGCACGAGGACCGCACAACATCGTGCGACGCGCAGTTGAATTCGCGCTTGAACACCCCGGCATCGAACTGTTCATCGGCACCCCCGCCGAAATCCTCGCAACCATTTCTGCTACCGCACGGCGGGAGATCGACTCCTCTGAACTCCTGTTCTGCGATGATGAATCAAAGCTTCCGGTTTGGCAGCGCCCAGCGATGGCGTCCGATGCTGCGGAACTTGTCAGAATCGCCGTTGGCCTTGGCTTGTCAATCTCGGAACGTACTGCGCACCGCGTTCTTGCCGGAGAAGTCGCGCCATTGCGACCCGTCCTGTCTGCCGCTACCCGTACAGGCATGCACGCCGCGCCAGCTGCTACGCCAGACATTTATCGCGACCGGCGGGGACTCAGAATTCATCCTGCAGATCTCGCCGAGTTTCAAAACAAGCTGGAAGAGGCGTTTGATCTGCTTGCGGAGCGCTACTACGTCCACCTTAGATCGGCGCCTCGGATTACCTTGAACGGAGACGATCTGCGAGTACGATTTGAACTGGAGAAGGACGACTGACGCAAAGCCCACCTAAATGACTATACTTTGACTCAAAATGCCGCCCACACACTCCGCAGCAGCAACGAACACACCACAAAGGCAACAGCCGCCCTCAGGCGGCCCGCAGCACACTCATACCAGGGAGGGACCGTGGAAGTCCTCAAGGTGTCCAGCAAGTCGAACCCGAACTCTGTGGCGGGAGCCCTTGCGGGGATCGTGCGTGAGCAGGGTGCCGCGGAAATCCAGACTGTTGGCGCGGGAGCCCTGAATCAGGCCGTCAAGGCGATCGCCATTGCCCGCGGCTTCATCGCGCCGTCCGGCATGGAGCTCACGTGCGTCCCAGCATTCGCCGACATCGAAATCAACGGCGAAGAACGCACCGCAATCCGACTGCTCGTAGAGTCTCGCGATATGCGACGCTAGACCACCATGAAGGCGGATCTGCACACCCACACCACCGCCTCAGATGGAACCCTTACGCCCACTCAACTTGTCGCTCTCGCTGCTTCGAAGTCTGTCGGCATACTGGCCGTAACGGATCATGATTCCGTCGCCGGCGTGGCGGAAGCCACCGCTGCTGCATGTGAATATGGAATCCGAATCATCCCCGCAGTCGAGTTGTCGGCGACCGACGGCATCCTCGACATCCATCTGCTTGCCTATTTTGTCGACACTGCCGACACGGGATTCCTGAGTTTCCTGTCCCAACTTCGAGATGCCAGACAACGACGTGCAACCACAATGCTCTTCACTCTCCAAGAAGCCGGCTACAACATCGAAGTTGACGACGTCTTGGCCATCGCCGATGGCGCATCAATAGGGAGAAGCCACATCGGGCGCGCTTTGGTGGCTGCGGGGTATGCCGGAAACCTGAGTGACGCATTTGGTCGGCTGATCGGCAGAGGGAAGCCGTTCTACCAGCCCAAAGACACCAAATCGCCCGAAGATCTCGTGGCTCAGATCTGCACGTTTGGCGCTATCCCGGTGCTCGCGCATCCCGGGATAACCGGCGCCGATCATCTGATTGAGTCCCTCGTCCAAGTGGGACTTCGTGGCATCGAAGCATATCACTCAGATCACACGCCGGAGCAGACCTTGAAATACTCCCAACTTGCCGATCAAATGGGGCTCTTGGTCACCGGCGGGTCGGACTACCATGGCTCTGAGACGCGCCACATCGAACTTGGCGGCATTCCGATGCCGGAATCGATTCTGACCCGGTTCTTGGCGGCAGGGAACAGTCTACCCAAGCCTGTGCTGTAACGGCGGGTGCGGCCCGCGGCATGCTACACTCCAACGCCATGCACACATTTTTTATTCGCACTTTCGGGTGCCAAATGAACAAACACGACTCAGAGCGTGTCGCGGGCCTTCTGTCTGCGCGTGGCATGCAGCCGGTCGAAACGGCCGAGGAAGCCGACGTCGTCGTCTTCATGACATGTTGCGTGCGTGAGAACGCCGACGAGCGGCTTCGCGGGCAGGTGCGCTCTCTGAAGAGCGTGAAGGCCGGCCGAAACGGCCAGCTCATTGCTGTCGGGGGATGCATCGGCCAGCGCGACGGAGCGAAACTGCTCTTGCAGATTCCCCATATCGATGTGGTGTTCGGCACTCATAACGTCGGTCACCTGCCGGATCTCCTTGAGACCGTACAGCGCCAATCTCGTCCTCAGGTCGAGATCGTCGAGAGCGCCGACTCCTTCACGAGCGATCTTCCCACGCAGCGGGAGCATCCCTGGCACGCGTGGGTCCCGATCACCATCGGCTGCAACAACTTTTGCACGTACTGCGTGGTGCCGTACGTGCGGGGGCGCGAGCGGTCCCGCAGGCTCGAAGACGTCGTAACCGAAGTGGAGCGCCTCGTTGCCGACGGCGTCCTCGAAGTGACCCTACTCGGCCAGAATGTCAACTCATATGGGCGCGATCTTTACGGTCAGCCTCGTTTCGCCGAGATCCTTCGGGCGGTCGCCGCGACCGGCATCCCGCGAATCAGATTCACGACCAGCCACCCCAAGGATCTCTCGGACGAGACCATTACCGCTATGTCCGAGCTACCCGCGGTGATGCCGTATCTTCACCTGCCGGTGCAGTCCGGTTCCGACCGGGTCCTCTCGGCTATGAACCGCCGATACACGCAGGCCGAATACCTTGCGCGCGTCGGCCGCATCCGCGAGGCGATCCCGGGGCTGGCGCTCTCTTCCGACATAATCGTTGGCTTCCCGGGAGAGACGGAAGAGGACTTCCAAGCAACCCTCGATGTCGTCAGCGCCGTGCGTTACGATCAGACGTTCACGTTCATCTACTCTCCGCGCGAAGGCACCCCGGCTGCCGCAATGGAGGAGCAGGTACCGCGCGACATAGCCCAAACGCGCTTTGATCGGCTGATCGAGATCGTGCAGAGATCCGCACTCGAGAACAACCTCGTTTTGGTCGGCTCCACGCAGCAGGTTCTTGTCGAGGGATCAAGCCGTCGCGACGCGTTGGTGCTCGCAGGACGCACGCCAACCAACAAGATGGTGCACGTGCCGGTACCGTTGGGGCACAGCGCGAGCGAGTTCGCCGGGCGTCTGATCGATGTGGAGATCGAGCAGGCACAAACATGGTTCCTGTCAGGACGTCTTTCGGGTACAGACACCTAGAAGAGGCGCTTCGTGTTCGGCGCACGTGGTCTGTGTCCTGATGGCGTCTTGTCGGGATCGGAGGTTGCCATGTCTTTCCCTGTCTTCGGAGTGATCGCGCCGCATCCGCCCATTCTGGTGCCTAGCGTAGGCGGCCGAGAGGCCCTCGTAGCGCACGCAAGCCTGGATGCGCTGCGGGACGCGGGCAGAGCGCTCGCTTCATTCGCTCCCGAAACAATCGTGCTCATCTCGCCACATGCGCCACTGATGCAGGATGCCTTTCTCATCGATGACAGCGAATCGATTGGAGGCTCGCTCGCGCAGTTTGGCGCACCCGAAGCCTACCGATGGCGCGGCGACCCTGATCTCGCCTCTGCGTTGGTACAGGGGCTTGAGACTGCCGATATCCCCGCGATTGCCCGTAGTACCGAAACGCGGCTCAAGCCCGGCTGGCTCGATCACGGCGCCATTGTGCCGCTTTCGTTCCTTGATCCCCAAAGCACGTGCGCGCTCGTTGTGCTGTCTCTCTCGTACCTGCCATATGCGCTCCACCGACAGCTCGGCTCCGAGGTTCGCAGGGCCGCCGAGGCGATAGACCGCCGCGTCGCCTTCATTGCAAGCGGCGATATGTCGCATCGTCTGTCCCCGGAAGCCGCGGCGGGCTATTCGCCCCAAGGCGCCCGACTGGATGCCGCGATCAGGGAGCATGTCTCGGCCGGCCTCCTCTCGGAACTCATGACGCTCGACGCTGACATGGTCGAGCAGGGAGGGGAGTGCGGACTGCGCTCGATAATCGCTCTCGGCGGATATTGCGGCCCTGATCCCGTGCCAAGCCGCGTGCTGTCATACGAAGGCCCATGGGGCGTCGGCTACCTGACGGCTCTCAGCGGCAAAGCCGCAGTCGACCGGGTCGTCCCGGCAAAGGGACGCAAAGGCGGAACACCAGGACACGATGCGAGCGAGATCGTCCGCTTGGCCCGCGCTGCGATTGCGGCATACGTGCACGACGGCACCACCATCACCAATCCGCCGGTACTCTCCGACCCGGGCTACCCCGAGCGAGCAGGCTGCTTTGTCTCTCTGCACCGCTCTGGAGGATTGCGCGGTTGCATCGGGACGATCGCCCCCACGCGCAGTACTCTTGCCGGGGAAGTCGTCGGTAATGCGCTCGAGGCGGCCACTCGCGACCCACGTTTCGCACCCTTGTCGGCCACCGAGCTGACAGATCTCGAAATCAAGGTTGACGTCCTCCAGCCACCCGAGTCATGCACGTCCGCAGACCTGGACCCTGCGACTTACGGCGTCATCGTGACGAGTGGCATGCGCCGCGGACTCCTCCTGCCCGACCTCGAAGGCGTCGACAGCGTTGCCGACCAGATAGCCATCGCCATGAACAAGGCCGGCATCCGCCCGGGAACCCAATGCGATCTCCAGCGCTTCACGGTAGACCGCTACAATTAGCGTGTGAACACACCCTATCACCCACAAGACGACTCGCCACGGCCTCGCGTGATAGCGGTCGTCGGTCCGACGGCTGTCGGCAAGACCGAGTTCGCCGAGAAGCTCGCGGTGCACTTAGGCGGCGAGATTGTCTCGGCAGACTCCATGCAGGTCTACCGCGGGATGGACATCGGTACCGCTAAGCCGAGCTTGGAGTCGAGGCGAGTGCCGTACCACTGCCTCGACCTCGTCGATCCGGACGTCGCCTTCTCGGCCGCGCTCTACCAGCAGGCGGCACGCGCAGCGATCTCGGACATCGCCGAGCGGGGACGCACGCCCATAGTGGTAGGCGGCACCGGCCTGTATGTTCGCGCCGCGATCGATCCGTTCGATTTCGCTCCGGGCGAAGCGGGAAGCATCCAACGGCTCCGCTACGAGCATCTGGCCGCCGAGCAGGGCCCTGGGGCGCTCCACGCCCTCCTGTACGAGCGTGACCCCGAATCAGCTGTCCGCATCCACGCCAACAACGTGCGCCGTGTGGTGCGGGCGCTTGAGCTTGCGGACGAGGGGCGAAGCTATGTTCGGCAGAGTTCACGGTTCTCCGAGCGCGAGAGCGTGTACGACTCGACCATCTTCGGACTGACCATGGAGCGGGCGGCGCTCTACTCGCGTATCGATGCGCGTGTCGACCGGATGCTTGCCGATGGTCTTGTTCATGAATTCGAGGGACTTCTCGGCGAAGGATTCGCACCCGACCTCACTTCGATGCAGGCCATCGGATACAAGGAGCTGGCACCGGTCATCACTCAGGAAGCCGATATGGCCGCGGCAGTCGAGGCCGTGAAGCTTGCATCTCGGCGCTATGCCAAACGCCAGTTGACGTGGTTTCGCGCCGACCCGCGCATCCTCTGGATCGACGTTACGCACCGCTCGATCGATGATGCGGTCGTCGAAGCGCTGAGTGCGCTAGACTGGTAGCCGCACCAAATCACCAACATCCGCATCGCGAAGGAGTCGTTTTTCGATGGAGCTGTCGTTCGTGAAGATGCATGGGCTCGGCAACGATTTCGTGTTGATCGAAGACCTCTCGGGCGAACTTGATCTCTCCCCTGACGCCGTTGCATGGCTGTGTGATCGCAATTTTGGCATCGGAGGCGACGGGGTGATCCTAGTTCGTCCCGCGTCTGTCCCCGAGGCCGACTACTTTATGCTGTACTACAACTCCGACGGTACCGTCGCCGAGATGTGCGGCAACGGTGTGAGGTGCTTTGCGAAGTACCTCGTCGACCATCGTATCGTCGGCGCAGATTGCGATGATATCCGCGTTGAGACCCTCGGTGGTATCAAGCCGATAGCCGTTACGCGCGAATCGGACGGGCGCATGGCGATGGCCACGGTCGATATGGGCGAGCCGATCCTCACTCCTTCCGACGTGCCGACCACACTCTCATCCGACGACGACTCACCGGTGATTGCAGGTCTGCTTGAGACGACGCTCGGTCTTTTCTCGGTGACGTGTGTCTCGATGGGCAACCCTCACTGCGTCATGTGGGTTGATGACGTTCAGGATGCACCGGTAGGCGAGGTGGGTCCGGAAGTCGAAACACACTGCGCCTTCCCGGCCAGAACGAACGTCGAGTTCGCCGAGGTCATTGCCTCGGACTACGTCAGACTGCGAGTTTGGGAGCGCGGAGTAGGGGAGACGCTTGCCTGTGGAACAGGAGCATGCGCAACCACGGTGGCCGGTGTCCTCACCGGCCGCACCGATCGCGAGGTGACGATCGAGCTTCCTGGCGGCGAGCTTGCGATCAACTGGGCCGAGAACAACCATGTCTACATGACCGGATCAGCCGAAGAGGTATTCGCGGGTATTCTTACGATTCCCGAAGACGACTCGGACGAAGATTCGATCGTGTAACCGACACGCAACCTACCGAGATGCTCGCGAGTGTTACCATGGCAGCCACGGCCTAACGGGCCTTAAGTGAATTATTTCCGACGAAAAGGGAGACAAGTCCGGTGAGGACCGCAAAACGTATCGACAACCTGCCGCCATATCTGTTCGCCGAGATCGACCGTAAGAAGGCCCTCAAGACCGCGCAGGGTATCGACGTCATCTCACTGGGTATCGGCGACCCCGACACCGCCACGCCCGATCACATCGTCGAGGCGGCCTGCAAGGCGCTCCACAACCCTGCGAACCACCAGTATCCGAGCTACCCCGGCGCCCCCCGCTACCGCGCGGCCTGCGCCGAGTGGATGCACCGCCGCTTCGGGGTCACCGTTGATCCCGCGACCGAGGTCCTTGCACTGATCGGCAGCAAAGAGGGCATCGCTCACCTGTTCACCGCCTTCATCGATCCGGGCGAGTACACCTTGGTGCCCGGTGCGGGATACCCCGTCTACTACACCGGCGGCGTGATGGTCGGCGGCCTGACGCACTGGATGCCGATGACCGAGGAGAACGGCTTCCTGGCCGACTTTGAGTCGACTCCCCCCGAAGTTCTCGCCAAAGCGAAGATGATGTTCCTCAGCTACCCCAACAACCCCACGTCCGCCATCGCCAATGACGAGTACTTCGACCGCGCGATCGCGTTCGCCAAGAAGCATGACATCCTGATCGTCCACGACAACGCGTACAGCGAGATCGGTTTTGACGGATACCGCGCGCCGAGCTTCCTTGAGCGCCCGGGCGCCAAAGACGTCGCCATCGAGCTCTTCAGCGCCAGCAAGGCCTACAACATGACCGGTTGGCGTGTCGCATTCGCCTGCGGCAACGCGGCGGCGATCAAAGCGCTCGGCACCGTGAAGTCAAACATCGACTCCGGCGTCTTCACCGCAGTCCAAGACGCCGCCATCGAGGCGTTCCTCGGCCCGCAGGATTCGATCGTCGAGCTCAACGCCCTCTATCAGCGCCGCCGCGATCTCGTCCTCGACGCACTCGAAAAGATCGGTATCGAAGTCCCGGTCAAGCCGCTGGCGACCATCTACGTATGGGCCAAGGTTCCTGCAGGCTACACGTCCGCCGAGTTCGCCGAGAAGATCCTCGAAGAGGCCAACGTCATCGTGGCGGCCGGCTCCGCGTACGGGCCATCGGGCGAAGGATATGTCCGAATCTCACTCACCACGCCTGACGACAAGCTCGAGACCGCTATCGAACGTATCAAGAACTCACTCTAAGGGGACGGACAACCTTTGACGGAACGCCGGAACCCAGCCACGAAGGACGACTCTCTTGAGCGCCGCGATCATGCGGTGCTCGTCGGAATCGACCGCGGTGATCGGGACTGGCCAACGGAAGAATCTATCGCCGAGCTGACGCGACTCACCGAGACGGCGGGAGCCGATGTTTTGGCCGTCGTCACGCAACGCCTTGATCACCCGAATCCTCGCACCTTCCTCGGCAAGGGGAAGGTCGAGGAGATCGCGGAGTTCGTCAAGGACCTCAGCGCAACACTCGTCATCATTGACGATGAGCTCACGCCCACTCAGCAAGCCAACCTCGAGAACCTCATTCCTGAAACCAAGATAGCCGATCGGACCGCGCTCATCCTAGACATCTTTGCGCTGCATGCCGTCACCCGTGAAGGCAAACTTCAGGTTCAGCTCGCTCAGATGGAGTATCTGCTCCCGCGCCTGCGCGGCATGTGGCGTCACCTTGACCGGTTCGCCGGCGGAGGCGTCCTCACTCGTGGGCCGGGGGAGAGTCAGCTCGAGACTGACCGGAGGCTCGCGAGGAAACGCATCGGCGAGCTCAAACACGAACTTAAGGGTGTCTCGGCCGAGCGAGCGCTGCAGCGCCGCGCCAGAATGCGAAGCGGCGTCTTCAAGGTAGCTCTGGTCGGCTACACCAATGCAGGGAAGTCCACGCTGCTGAATGCGCTTACCGGCTCGGATGTGCTACAGGCCGACATGCTCTTCGCAACGCTGGACTCCACAACTAGGCGCCTCATCCTCCCCGAGGGGAGAGAGCTTACGCTCACGGACACCGTCGGCTTCATCCACAAGCTTCCGCACGGGCTGGTCGAGGCGTTCAAATCAACGCTTGACGAAGTGCGCGAGGCCGACCTGCTCCTGCACGTCACGGACGCCGGGTCGCCACAACGCGAAGCGCAAATGCAGGCGGTTCGAGAGGTGCTCGCCGAAATAGATGCACAGGCGCCCAATATCGTGGTCATCAACAAGAGCGATACCCTCAACTCGGCCGACAGAGCCATCCTCGAGAAGCGCAACCCATCGGCGGTGTTCGTGTCCGCGAAGTCTCTGACCGGCTTAGATGCGCTGCTGGCACGCATTGCCGATGAGGCAGGCAGAGCGAGTGTCACCATGACTGTGACCGTACCATACACTCGCGGGGACGTAGTCGCATTGGCGCACGAGAGAGCACATATCCTCAGCGAGCGGCATACAGACTTCGGCACACAGATTGTGCTCCGTGTGCCGAAGGAACTCGAGCCGATGTTTGCCGAGTTCCATGCGGCCCCTGATACCGTATAAACCCCGGTCTCTTGCTCACAATCTCCTGAGCAGCGCAACCACCTTGCCGAGAAGCATTATGTCGCGCGTGTAAATGGGTTCCATAGTGCTGTTCTGCGGCTGCAGGCGAACACGGTCCGCCTCTTTATAGAACGTCTTCACCGTGGCCTCGTCATCGATCATTGCAACAACGATGTCACCGTTGTTGGCGGTAGTCTGCTGGCGAACGACTACGAAGTCGCCGTTCAGAATGCCGGCTTCAATCATCGAATCGCCGCGTACTCTAAGGATGAAGGTTGAGTCACCCACCATTTCCGCAGGCAATGGCATGGTCTGCTCGATGTTCTCGGCAGCCATGATGGGCTGACCTGCGGCCACCTGTCCCAGAACCGGCACCATCCGAATGGCGCTGGCGTCGATTCCGCGCTCGGTTTCGCGAAAGTCCAGAACCTCCAGCGCTCGCGGCTTCGACGGGTCACGTCGAATGAAACCCTTTGCCTCCAAGGATGCAAGATGAGAATGCACGGTAGAAGACGAGGAGAGGCCGACCGCTTCGCCGATCTCGCGGACACTCGGAGGATAGCCACACCGATGTATCTCAGACCTGATGAAATCGATTATCTGCTGCTGCCGCTTGCTCAGCTCGCGCTGATAGGTCATTTCTCAGCCCTCTTCTGATCGAAGATCTTTTCGAGCTAGTGTACTCCGCTCATCTCCGTGCGTGCAAACATGCGTTCGATTATCTCTTGTAAACCGAACACCTGTTCGTTTACTATATGTACGCACAGGTGTTCGATATTGTGAATACGATGTCAGAGTCCACTGCTACGGTGAGTGAGCCTGATTCGTAAGCAAGAAGGGGAATCGCAATGATCTACGCAAGCGGGGTCGACATCAACCAGTCCGGACGGCGGTCCGCATCACGAACGAGCGCGCATCACCGACGCCGTGGGCATAGATGGAAAGCGCACTTGGATACCGCTCTCGTTCTGGTGATCCTGGTTCTGCTCGTCGTCGGTGCCACCATCACTGGGATTCCCCATAGGTTAGAAAGCCCAGCACTCGTCACCATCTCGGTGCAGCAGGGCGACACCATATGGGGACTTGCCGAGAAGTACCCGGCCCCCGGACTCCGTACCGAAGAAACGGTGGATTTACTCATCCGCGTCAATTCGCTCGGAGAGAAGATGCTTCTTGCCGGTAGCACCGTACAGGTACCTGCTAGTTCGATAGAGAATCGCCTCGCACTGAAGAGATAACAGCAGTAGATGCGAAATCCTCGATTTGTTATGCGTTTTCCGTTGATGCCCTATATCTTGAGTGATAGTCTTTCACCTAGACAAGATCTAGGGGGTCAGCGTATGCGGTGTCCGTTCTGCGGTCATGATGATACCAAGGTTGTTGACTCCCGGATTTCCGAGTCTCAGGATGCCATTCGCCGACGCCGTGAATGCCTCAAGTGCAGCGAACGCTTCACGACCTACGAGCGACGGGAGGAAATGCCGCTCATGGTTGTCAAGAAGGGCGGAACCGTTGAGCCCTTTGATCGCTCCAAGCTTCTGCGCGGCCTGATGGTCGCAACAGCGAAACGCAATGTCACCGTGGAACAACTTGAGTCTCTCATCGATGACATCACCTCGGAACTCTACAACTCGTTTCGCTATGAAGTTCCTAGTTCGCAGGTTGGCGACATGGTTCTCAGGCGCCTGCGTGATCTTGACAGGGTCGCCTATGTACGGTTTGCGTCTGTCTACAAGGAGTTTCAGGACTTGGACGAGTTCACTTCGGAGTTGAATCATCTCGCGTAAGCGTCACGTCTCAAGCACACCCGTCGTCAGCACTCAAACAGGGAGACCGAAGCACTGATGATCCTGCGGTATCTGAAGCTTGACCGGGACCTGCCTGTTCCTAGCTATGCTCATGCGGGAGATGCGGGCTTAGATCTCCTGTCTGCAGAGAATCTCACGCTCGCACCTGGCGAGCGCCGACTCATAGGTACCGGTATCGCGGTAGCCATTCCGGAGGGCTACGCGGGCTTTGTGCAGCCGCGCAGCGGACTGGCTATTCGCAAAGGACTCGGCTTCGTGAACTCACCAGGCCTCATCGATAGCCACTACAGAGGCGAAATCAAGATCATAGCGATCAACATGGATCCCACAAACGAGATCATCCTCTGCAGGGGCGACAGAATCGGTCAACTCGTCATTCAGCGTGTCGAATGTGCCGAGATCCTCGAAGTCGATGAACTTGACCCCACTCGCCGGGGGGAGGGCGGTTTTGGAAGCACAGGCGTGCGCTAGCCCCCGGGTGCGCGTGGCGGCCGTCATCCTGATCGACGGCAAAGTCATCTTGGTTCGCCAAAGCAGGGGAGCCGCACCGTATTTCCTTCTACCAGGTGGCGGCGTCGACTATCGGGAGACTCTGGAGCAGGCTTTGATCCGCGAAGTCCATGAAGAAACTGGCCTGATTGTAGCTCTTGGTGAGCCAATGTTCATCAGTGACACAATCGATCCGAACGGATCCCGACATGTTGTGAACATCACGTTCGGAGCCACACGTATCGGAGGGTCATTGCACCCCACCAGCCCCGACTCGGCGATTGAGGGCATCGAACTCGTTGCGCCGGAGAAGCTCTGCGAAATCGATCTCAGGCCTCCAATCGCCGAGCAGCTCGCATGCGTGTTACTCGGCGGGGAATCACGCCTTGGGTACCTTGGGTCGCTCTTCACTCCGGAGAGCAACATGAGAGGAGTGTGAGAGAGCGCATCGAACTCCAACGCCGGCCCAGTCGACCGGCACGCAAGCTTTTCACCGCAAGTAGCAACCCAGCTACGAAAGGGCAACACATGGAGAACTTCTTCAAGTTCAAGGAGCGGGGCACGAACCTGAGAACCGAGGTTCTGGCGGGCATTGTCACCTTTATGACGATGGCTTACATCATCTTCGTCAACCCCGGCATTCTCTCTGCGGCGTTCGGCGCCGACGCTGCCGCACAGGCGTCTTGGATCCCCGCAATCGCGACAGCAACGACGCTCGGTGCAGCCCTCATGTGCGTCTGTATGGGCATATTCGCAAACCGTCCACTAGCGCTCGCTTCCGGCATGGGCCTGAACGCAGTGGTCGCCTTCAGCATCATCATCGGCCTGAAGGTTCCGTGGCAGGTTGGTATGTCGGTCATCTTCGTAGAGGGCATCATCATCCTGCTCCTCGTTGTGACTGGACTGCGCGAAGCGGTGATGAACGCAATACCGCTTAACCTCAAGCGCGCCATCGGCGTTGGTATCGGTCTTTTCATAACTTTCATTGGCTTGGTGGACGGAAAGATTGTCGTTGGCAATCCGGCGACGCTCGTTGCGCTGGGCGACTTCACCACGCCCGAGGTTTGGGTAACACTCATCGGGCTGATCGCAATCATGGCCTTCATGGCCTTCAAGGTTAAGGGCGACATCCTCTGGGGTATCCTTGTGGCCACCGCGGCAGCACTGCTGCTTCACGTCACCAAGCTTCCGTCCTCAATTGTCGCTCCGCTCGACTTCCGCACCTTCGGCGCACCGTTCCAGACCGTCGACGGAGGCGGGATGGCGATCCTGCAGGTCTTCTCGGGTGCCCTAGCCCCAACGCTGCTGTTGTTTGTCTTTGCGACAATGCTGTCGGACTTCTTCGATACGATGGGCACGGTTCTCTCAATCGGAGAGAAAGCCGGTTTCGTCGATGAGCACGGCAAAGTCCCTGGTATCCGGAGTATCCTCACCGTCGACTCGATCGCTGCGGCGGTCGGCGGCTTCTTCGGTTCCAGCTCCATCACCACCTACGTCGAATCCGCATCAGGCGTCGCCGAAGGCGGCCGTACGGGTCTTACCTCAATCGTAGTAGGCCTTCTCTTTCTTGTGTCGGCCTTTTTCTCGCCGATCATCGCAATGGTCGGGGGTGCGACCCCTATCACGGCCGGCGCGCTCATCATCGTCGGCTTCCTCATGATGTCGACCATTCGGGAGATTCCGTGGACTGACTTCGAGAACGCCTTCCCGGCATTCCTGACGATCGTCGGTATCCCGTTGACCTACAACATAAGCTACGGTATTGGCCTTGGTTTCATCAGCTATGTGCTCATCAAGGTCTTCCACGGCAAGGCCAAAGAAGTTCATTGGCTGATGTGGGTCGTGAGCGGCTTGTTCGTGATCACATTTGTCATGCCACTCATCCAGAAGATGGTCGGCTAGTCCCCAGAGAGGGTCGAAGACCCGCCCCAACGGGTTCCATCCAGAAATAGGAAGAGAGGGAGAGAGTGGCCACAAATCAGACAGTCATTCAGACCGACGAGACTGTGCCCGTTCTGCGAGCAATCCCGCTTGCGCTGCAGCATCTCATGGCCATGTTCGGAGCCACAGTTCTGGTTCCATACCTGACCGGCATGGATGTGGGCGTAGGCCTGATGACTTCCGGCATTGGGACCATCCTGTACCTCATCTGCACGCGCAATAAGATTCCGAGCTACCTCGGCTCAAGTTTCGCTTTCATCACGCCTCTCATCGCTGTCGGGGGTGGAGCAGCAGCGATTGCCGGTGGCAAGGGTAACCTTCCGGCCGCTTTAGGAGGGCTGGTGGCGGCAGGCGTCGTCTACATGATCGTCGCCGGTCTCGTGAAGGCATTTGGCACCGGCTGGATCACCAAGATCCTGCCACCCGCACTTGTTGGTGCCGTGGTGATCGTCATCGGTTTGGGCCTCTCAGCCACCGCCGTCAAGATGTCGCTTTTTCCGCTCTCCGACCCCACTCAGGGCGTCGATCTGAAAGGCGTGCTGGTCGCCGCAATCACTCTCACGGCTGCGATCATCTTCTCCAGCTTCTTCAAGGGATTCATCAAGGCGATTCCCGTACTTCTTGGCATCATCGTCGGCTACGTGGCCGCGATCCCCATGGGCTTAGTGAGCTTCGATGGCATCTCAAAGGCCGCATGGATCGGTCTGCCCAACATCACGACTCCGTCGTTTGACCTCGGCGCGATCTTCATCATCGCACCAGTCGCCATCGTGGTCATCGTCGAACACATCGGCCACCTTCTGGTCATCAACGAGATCACCGGCAAGGACTTCACACCCATGCTGCCTGAGTCACTGTTCGGCGACGGCATCGCAACCGTCGTCTCCGGCGCGCTAGGCGGTACGCCTTCTACGACGTATGCCGAGAACATCGGTGTCATGGCGGTCACCAAGGTCTATGCGACGCAAGTCTTCTGGTATGCTGGCGCATTCGCGTTTCTCATCGGCGGGTTCATTCCGAAGGTGAGCGCAGCGATCAGCTCGATTCCCACGCCAGTCATGGGTGGCATCTCGCTACTCCTGTTCGGGCTCATCGCCTCAAGCGGCCTACGTCTACTCGTCAAGAGCGGCATCGACTACAGCCACAGCCGGAACTTGATCCTTTCCAGCGTCGTCCTTGTCGTAGGCATCGGCATGGATACCGGCGGGTTCACGATTCCCGTCGGCGAGTACACGATCCCCGGAATGGCTCTGGCGACGGTGCTCGGCATCATCCTGAACTTGATCTTGCCAAAAGAAAGTGAGGGTCTCGCAATCGATTCGCCGGCGTTTGTTGCCGACGGACAAGCCGACGCGGCGAAAGTTGAAGCTTAGAGATATCTCCCGTGCGCCAACGTTGGAACCGCGGCCCCAGACTGGGATAGCCTCAGCTTGGGGCCGCTTCATCGCCCGGCTCAAACAACTCGAGAGACGGAACGATGCATATCCCGTGATTCAGCACCACTCGCGCACGTCAACAGAGCACGTACATGCGTGATAATGCATCTTATGTAAACTAAGATCTGTGGCGTCTGCTCGCCCACCATAACGGCCATGGTTTGTCACCTGGGTTGAGCATGCGAAGCAGCCCTACTCGAAGCCGGTATCGCCAAACTCGGCACGAGCAAAGTAGACGGACTCGAACTGAGACTTCGACATCGTCTGCAGATCATTGAGAGCCGACTCAAGATACGCTGTCGCTTCATCGGCAGTGGAAAAGGCTCCCAGTCGTACAGCTTGATCCGCGTCATCCACAAGCACCGCTTCGACATGCCAAGACTCAGTATCCTCGCCCAGATAAACGGGGGGTCTTCGATAGAGGACATCGTCACGCCACTCGAATTCCTGAGCGACCGACGCGCCGACGTGAACCACGCGCAATCGCCAGAAATCGTCTGCGTCGCCGATCAAGTGAACCATGATGACCTAGTCCTCAATTGCCGCATATTGGGGGCTGTTGGCCACCCACCCCTCAACACCTGTGCTGTCGCGAACCTGCAGCCATGCCCCCTTGTTTGAGATCAGCGTCAGCCGATCCCCTTTCTTGAGTACACGCTTGGATGCTGATTGCGTCGTCGCCTGCTCCCGAAGATTCAGGCCATCGATCAGAATGAGAACGGTCTGGACCTTGGCGGGAGTAGTACCTGCGGATACAGCACTTGTGGTCCCTGTCGCCGAGACGCTACTCGTGGACTCTTGGCTGGAAGGTGTACCCGCTGAACCGGTTGCGCTTCGGTAGTCGCCCCACCAATTCGAGATGACGATGACCACGGCCACAAGAGCGACCAGCCCCAAGATTCCGCGAACCACCTTACGACTTGTCTTCGCCGCCACAGGTCCCCCTCGGGTTGCCCATCCGCACTATACACACAACTCCGTAACCTATTCCCTTGCATTATATGCGATCACGCAAGTCCACGACCCGGACAGCCTTACCGGCGGTCCGCTCGATCGAGCCCGGCTCGACCAGAGTAACCTTCGCTCTCAGGCCCAACACAGACTGTAGCCGATCCGAAACAGTCCTCTGGAAGAGCACCATATCTGTTACCACATCAGAAAAGATGGAGGTATCCACTTCTAGCCTGATCTCGAGATCGTCAAGCCCTTTCTTGCGCGCCACAACGATCTGATAGTGCGGACGAGTCCCTTCGATTCCCAGTATCACGTCTTCAATCTGGCTGGGGAACACGTTGACGCCCTTGATGATGAGCATGTCGTCCGTCCGTGAACGGACCTTAGTCATCCGTGCCAGAGTGCGTCCGCACTCACACCGTTCAGTTGTGACCTTGGTCAAGTCGTGGGTCTTGTACCTCAGGACGGGAAATGCCTCTTTGGTAAGCGTCGTCAGAACCAGTTCGCCAACTTCGCCGTCTTCGACCGACGAACCAGTAACGGGATCAAGAACCTCCCACAGCACGTGATCCTCGGCAATGTGAAGGCCACAAGAACACTCACATTCGGCGCCTATACCCGGTCCCATAACCTCGGAAAGCCCGTAGTTGTCGGATGCGCGGATCCCAAGGCGCGTTTCGATTTCCATCTTGACCGCGTCAGAACACGGTTCGCCTCCGAATAGGCCCAGCCGCAAGGGGAGCTCTTTGAAGTCTACCCCCATCCCCTCTCCCGCCTCGGCGAGATACAAGGCATAGGATGGCGTCGAGACTAGAACGGTAGTCCCAAAATCTTTCATCATCATGATGTGGCGTTCGGTGTTGCCACTCCCCGCAGGAATGATCGTCGCTCCGATGCGTTCGATTCCATAATGCATCCCCCACCCTCCCGTGAACATGCCATACAGAAACGCCATGTCCACAAGGTCATTTCGGCCCACCCCGGCGGCCGTGGCCACACGTGCCGTCAATTCGGTCCAAGTGTTGATGTCGCCGCGTGTGTATCCCACGACGATAGGTTTGCCGGTCGTGCCTGAGGAGGAGTGCAGTCGAACGACTTCGTCGAGAGGTACCGCAAACATCCCAAATGGATATGTGTCGCGCAGGGCCGACTTGTCGGTGAACGGGAGAAGACGCGCATCGGCAAGGCTGACAATGTCACGAGGTTTCACCCCTCGCTCGTCAAGTTGCCTGCGATAGAAAGGCACGCGCTCATAGACCCAGGCAACCGTCGTCTGAAGACGACGCAGTTGCAGTGCCCTGAGCTCCGCACGTTCCATACACTCGTATTCGGGATTCCAAATCATTGCTTCTCCGCCTTCTCCGTATTCCAAGAACCGAGGTAGATCGCGCGTATCGATTCATCGGCGAGCAATTCCGCCGATGAACCCTCCAAGACGACACGGCCGCTTCGCATCACGTAGCCGCGGTCTGCATGCTTCAGGGCCAGACGGCTGTCCTGCTCGACGAGGACAATCGCCACACCGTCAGCTCGCAGGGCATCCAGCGCTCCGAATATCTCCGTGATGACTTTGGGCGCTAGGCCGAGGGATGGCTCGTCGAGCAAGAGCAGGCGCGGGCCGGACATGAGCGCACGAGCAATCGCCAGCATCTGCTGCTCGCCACCCGACAAGGTGGCGGCACGTTGAGATGCACGTTCCGCCAAGACAGGAAACAGGGAGTTGACCTTATCGATTCGGTCATTGGTCAAAGTCTTGCGGCCGGGACCCCGCGTGGCATACGCACCGGCTTGGAGATTCTCGCGCACGCTCATGTCGCCGAACAGAAGACGTCCTTCCGGTACGAGAGCAACACCAGCTCGCACGAGCAGTTCCGGACGGATGCCGTTGATGGGCGTGCCGTCGAAGGACACACAGCCTGCGGTTGGCGTGAGGAACCCGACCACAGTGCGCATCAGAGTCGATTTCCCCGCCCCGTTCGCCCCGATGATCGCTACAGTCTCTCCGGCATCCACGCACATGGTGACATCGCGCAGAACCTTCACGCGTTTATATCCCGAGGAGACATTCTCGATCGACAACAAAGGAACGGTGTCCGCCATCACAACACCTCCTCGCCGAGATATGCGGAGATCACAAGCGGGTCTTTCTGGATCATCCTCGGCGGTCCCTCGGCAATCTTTGAGCCGCGATCGAGAACCACGATCTCATCCGCAATCTCCATGACGAGACCCATGTCGTGTTCAACGATCAGGACCGTCACGCCAAGATCTCGGATGCGAAAGAGCATCTTTGCCAGTTCACGCGTCTCCATGCCGTTGAGGCCCGCTGCGGGCTCGTCGAGAAGCACGAGACGCGGCGAAGTGGCCAGCGCTCGCACGATCTCGACAAGCCTTCGAACGCCGGCCGGCAAGTCACCTGCAAGCGTCTCGGACCATTCATCCACTCCAGCGAACCGCAGGAGCCGAGCAGCTTCAACCTTCACAGCGCGGTCGCTCAGTGTTGCAGTTGGCAAACGCAATCCCGCCGAGACAAACCCGGAGCGTTTGCCGGCCTCTGCGCCGACCGAGACATTCGCGAGTACCGTCATTTCGTCGAAGAGCTGCGTATTTTGAAACGTGCGGGCTATTCCCGCGCGAACAAGCGAACGTGGGGAGCGACCCTGGATTTCGCGGTCCTCAAAGACGACGCTTCCAGAATCGGGCCGCTCGAAACCGGTCAGCAGATTGAACAACGTCGATTTTCCTGCACCGTTAGGTCCGATGAGAGCTTTGATCGTTCCTGCGTGCACTTCGAACGAGACCTTGTCGACCGCGACAAGACCGCCGAAACGCTTTGAAACCCCTTGGACACGAAGGAGGCTCACCGCTCCCCTTCCCTTGCCCGCCGACGCCAGATCGCGCCGATCCCACCGGGAACGAACAAGACAACCAGCACTATCGCCAAACCGTACACGTCTGGCTGAGCAACCTGCAGCACGCTGGCGATGTTGTCGGGAATTCCAGGGATGAATGCATCCACATATTGGATGAGAGTCAAGAATACGGTCGCGACCACGGGGCCTGCCAGAGAGCCGGATCCCCCGATAACCGCCATGGCCAGGAAGGCCACTGACGCCTGTAGAGTGAACACGCTCGGAGACACAAACCCGACAAACGAGGCGTACAGAGCCCCGGCGAACCCTGCGCACAGCGCCGATGCGACAAATGCACGCACCTTGACCCCTGTCAGATCAACCCCGCTTGCAGCAGCTCCCATTTCGCTTCCACGCAGGGCTCCCATAGCCCGTCCGGGTCCCAAAGACACCATATTTGCCGCGAAGAGCACAGCCAATCCCGCCAACCCCCAGACCAACCAATACAAACCAGACGGCGAGTTGATAGATATTGGACCCAAACTCGGATAAGGAATCCCGGCGAATCCGTTCACTCCGCCCGTGACGGACGCGCCCTCAGTGAAAGCCAAGGAAGCCAACTCCCCGAAGCCAAGCGTGGCCATCGCGAGATAGTGCCCTCTGAGCCGCAAACTCGGCAGGGCCAGCAAGAGGCCCGCGAGGGCGGCCAATGTGCCTCCCAAGAGGAACGCAACCAGCCATGGCAAGTGCAGATGGACGACGCCAAATGCGCATCCGTACGCCCCGATACCCATGAATGCCGCCTGCCCCATTGATATCTGTCCCGCGTATCCGAAGAGAAGTGCCAAACCCACGACAACGAGCGTGTTGATTCCGGCGTACGTCAGAATCTTCAAGGTGAAGCGGTCCGTCACCATGAACGGTATAACCGCTATCGCTACCGCACAGAGCACAGGAATGACCTTCTGAACCGTTCTGCTCGGCATCATGCCTTCTCCCTGCGCAGAACTGCAAAGAGTCCTTGCGGGCGTATGAAGAGCACTCCGAGCAAGACAATGAAGGCAACTCCATCCTTGTACAGCGGATTGATATAGCCAGCCGTGAGACTCTCAAGGACGCCGATCACGAGACCGCCTCCTACAGCAGCCATCGGATTGCCCAGCCCGCCGAGAATCGCGGCCGCAAATCCTTTTACACTCATAACCGCGCCGACATCAAAGGCGGTCTGAGTCAATGGCGCTACTGCAAGTCCCGCAACGGCCCCGAGGGCGGCTGCCAGTGCGAAAGAAGCAGTACCCATTGTCCGTGTATCAATGCCGACGAGTCTTGCAGCATCGGCATTCAGCGCCGTCGACCGCATACCCAAGCCGAACGAGGTCTTCCCATACAGCAAGACAAGGGCTGCAACGGCAACCGCCGTGATCGCCCATATCCATATGACCTGACGTTCCACTACCGCTCCGAAAATGCTGACAGAAGCGCCGTCCGAGAACGCGGGAAGCGTGAGCTCGTTGGGACCGAACACATGAAGCGAAAGCTGTCGGATGAGCACGGATCCGCCAATAGTCACCATGATGATCCGCAACGGGTCGCCGCTACCTACAGGTCGAATCGCGAGCACCTCAAACAGCGCGGCGAACCCGGCTGTGCCGATAATGGCGATGAGGGCAGCAGCGGGCAAGGGAAGCCCGGCGTGTGTCAGCCAGGCACCCACCATGCCGCCGAGCATGAAGAACTCACCTTGCGCGAAGTTGATGGCGCCAGTCGCTGCGTAGACAATCGTGAAGCCCAGCGCAACAAGGGCGTACACGGAACCGCTCTTCAATCCTGCCACAAGGAACTGCAAGAACTCGGCCACGTTTAGAGTCTCCAATGCTCTCGACCGTGAGGACTCGTATTCACTTGATCGTGACCCACGTTCCGTTTTGGATCCGATAGAACGAGAGATCTGCTTCCGTGAGCCCATTGTGATTCGTAGCAGAGAAAGAGAACTTGCCCGCGAAGCCGACAAGATCCTTGGTCTGCTCGATCGAATCACGCAGCTTTGATGGAGTGATCTCGCCACTAGTACGCTTGATTGCATCAACCGCGATGTTCAGGGCGTCAAACGCATGCCCTGCGAATATGTCGGGATCCTGACCGTACGCGGCCTTGTAGCGTTGGGCGAAATCGTTGACGACCTTGTACTCCTCGGAGTCTTTGCCCCAGTTCAGAGGAATGAGACTCTTGCCGGTGCAGAAGACGAAGTTCTCGGCGGCCGAACCAGCACCCTGGGGAAACTCGACCTTCGCCTGTCCCGAGCCGCCGTACATCGGCAGGCGGATGCCCAGCTGGACTGAAGCCTTCACGATGGAGGCGCCCTCCTTGCCGGCCGTCCACAGAAGAATCGAATCAGCATCCGAGTTCTTGAGCCGTGTTAGTTGGGCGGAGAAATCCGTATCTCCCGGATTGAAAGTCTGGCTGGATACGACAGTGAGCCCCGCCGCAGATGCAGCACTGTTGATGATCGCGAGACCGTCTTTGCCGTAGCCGCTGCTGTCGGTCATGACGCCTATCTTCTTGTGCCCGTCAGCGGCCATTCGTTTGAGTACGCTCGGGATGATGATCGCATTTGACCAGGGGGTCTGAAATACCAGCTTGTCGAACGTGCCGGTGATTGCATTGCCGCCCGCCATGGATATCTCAGGAACGCCGCTTCTGGTGAGTTCACTGCGAATGGCCATCGATTGACCGGTACCGGTCGCCCCCAAGATGGCTACGACCTTCTCGCGTTCAATGAGCTCGGATGCCTTGGCGACGGCTTTAGCCTCGTCGGTGCCATCGTCCACAATCACGAGCTCGATCTTCTTGCCCCCTACCCCACCTGCATCGTTGATCCGCTTCACTTCGAGTTCCAGAGCCTGCTTCTCCGCGAGCCCCATCGCCGCATAGGAACCTGTCAGTGAAACGATCGCCCCGATCTTGACCGGAGCCGCCGAACCGGAAGTGGACGCCCCACCCGCTCCCGACGAACACCCCGCCACTCCAACCGCGAGGGCAGCGGCAAGCGCGGCCTCAAGCACTCCAAACGCAATCCGTAGTGTACGACCTCTCATGGTGCTCTTCCTCCTTGTTATTGTCCGCCCGGCCATCCAAGCCGAGCATCATCCCATTTTAGGGCCGACAGCGGCCTACCAGAGACACTCTCCGCCCAAGCAGGCGGCACGTCCTAGCGAAAACGCACGTAGATTCGCCTCTATCGTTGATTGTGGCACACGCCCCGCAATCACATCGCACCACAGATCTTCGTCAAATGGCAGCCCCGTCGAGAGAGCCCCCATGAGGACCACATTCGCCGACTTTGGACTGCCTGACTCACAGGCAAGTTCCTCGGCATCGACGAAGATCGCCCCTTCATTGGCAAGCAGTGCCTCAAGATCCTGCGGAGCCGCGCAGTCACCAGTCAGCACCGGCAATGGCTGCATCGTTCTTGAGTTCACGAGTAGCCGCCCGTCGAGCTTCACGAAGTGGATCCTGCGCGCGGCCTCAATGACTTCGAAAGCCACCAGATGATCTACCATCCCCGGATCAGTGACCGGCGAGAACACCTCCGCGCCGAATCGAACCACCGTGTCCACGCTTCCCCCGCGCTGCGACATGCCGTGGACCTCCGACAGCTTGACCTCCAGCCCTGCCGCAGCTGCGACCTTTGCCAGAAGGTCAGCAGCCAGAATCGTCCCCTGGCCCCCGACCCCGCACAACATGACGGTCGTTGTCTTCATCCTAACCCTCCGCTCCCCTGAAATCGCATGCGGAGCCGGAACGCACGATCGCGCCATACCTGCACACCTCAACGCACTGCCCACAACCCACGCAGGCAGCCGTGTCAATCGAAGCCTGGCTGGTGGACTCGTTTCGACTGATCGCCGGGCAGCCAAGCCGGAAACACAGCCCGCACTTGCGGCATGCATCTTCATCTACAGCGTAGGGGTCAGCTTTCTCGCGTATCAGCAGCGCACATGGCGCTCTGAAGATAATCACGGACAGCTGATCGCTGGCCGTTTCCTCTGCAATCGCGGCCGTCGTTGCGGAAAGGTCGTGGGGATTCTCAACCCGCACCCTTTCGACACCCAACGCGCGAACAAGCACTTCAAGGTCGATCTCGCGTGATGGCCTTTTCTGTAAGGTGATACCGTTGATTGGATTTCCTTGATGTCCGGTCATCGCAGTGATGCGATTATCGAGAATAAGGATGGTCCCGGTGCCACCGTTATAGACCGTGTTCATCAGACCCGTGAGTCCTGAGTGCGCAAAAGTCGAATCGCCGATGACCGCAACCACTGGCCGACCGCTCACGCCGCCGGCTAACTCAATCCCGTGGGCCATTCCGATTGAAGACCCCATGCAGACGCACGAATCCATCGCGCCGAGCGGCTTCAGCGCGCCCAAGGCATAGCATCCAATATCACCCGTGACCACCGCATCGGCTTGCCGAAGCGCATAGAACACGAGCCGATGAGGACATCCGGCACACAGGAGCGGCGACCTTCCCGGAAGATCTGTCTCCTGCTCACGAGTCTCAGGCTCAAGGATGCCAAAGGCGCTCCGGATCACACCCGGAGTCAGTTCGCCGGCTTTGGGGATCGCGAGCGGCTCGACCTCTATACCGAATGAGCGAACTGTGCGCGTGAAGTAATCGTCCGCTTCCTCGACGACGTACAAGCGCTCCACGCTCGCCGCGAACTCACGAAGACGTTGTTCCGAAAGAGGGAATGTCAACCCGAGCTTGAATGTGGAGGCATCCGGCAGCGCCTCGCGAACGTGCAGGTAGCACGCGCCGGCGCAGACAACGCCGATGCTCCGATTCCGAAGCTCGAGGCAGTTGAGCATCGTCTCCTCGGCGAATTCGCGAAGCTCGCTAATCCTCCTGTCGAGGTCTAGGCGGCGGCGCGTTGCCATCGCGGGCATCATCACCCACTTCTGCGGATCCGAAAGATAGGGAGCTGGTTCAGGAAGCTGGACCCGCTCGCCCAGATCGACGAGCGATTTTGCATGAGACACGCGCACTGTCGAACGCACGAGAACCGGCAGATCGAAGCGTTCCGACATCTCGAACGCCTGTCGGGTGAAGGCGAGTGCCTCAGCCGAATCGCTCGGATCGACCATGGGGACCCGGGCAAACGCCGCGTAGTTGTGCGAGTCCTGCTCGTTTTGCGATGAGTGCATTCCTGGGTCGTCGGCGACGAGAAGGACGATCCCTCCGCGCACTCCCGTGTAGGCCAGCGTGAACAACGGGTCGGCTGCGACATTGAGGCCGACGTGCTTCATCGTCACCAACACTCGAGATCCGGCGAGAGAGACACCGGCGGCGACCTCAAAGGCTACCTTCTCGTTTGGCGTCCACTCGGCGTAGACATCAGGCAGCTTCGCGAAGTGCTCAAGGGTCTCGGTGGACGGCGTACCCGGATAGCCAACTCCGACGACGGCGCCAGCTTCCCACGCGCCTCGTGCTACCGATTCGTTGCCTGAAAGTAGAGTGCGGCTCACGCGCAATCCTCTCCGATGACCATGGACGCGGTTGCCGCATAATATCATACGACCCCCGATGCGAGGCGTTCACGAAAGCATCTGATGCAGCTCTGAGCTTCTAGGGGCGCGTAGCGCCAACATAGTCGCCCGACGTGGCGATCCTGCCGGTAAGCGAGGAAACCTTCACCACATCGCCGGTCTGCGGCGCATGAATGTAGGAACCTCCACCAAGATAGATGCCGACGTGATGGATCTGATCGGGATTTCCGTTGTAGCCGAAGAAGACCATGTCCCCCGGCTGAAGCAGATCAAGCCTGTCGGGCGGGATGTAGGCGCCCGCGTCGAACTGAGATCGGGCGACCCTTGGCAGGTTGATTCCGATCCTGGCATAGCAGTACTGAACCAAACCCGAACAGTCGAAGCCGGCGGGCGAGCTTCCGCCCCAGACATACGGCACGCCGAGATACGTGAGGGCAATCGCGGCAACTTGGGGGTGCGGGGCACCGAGGCTGCTCGGGTCAAACGGAGGCGCCCCTGGCTGAGGGCTCCTTCTGGCCGCATTGGCGGCTGCTGCGGCTGCCGCGACTGCCAGCTGCTCCTGGCGGACGCGCTCTGCCTCGATAAGTCCCTTAAGCTCTGCGTTTATGCTGCCGACATAGGCGTTCTGCTGGTCGTATGCCGCCTGATACTCTGCCTGTTTCGCCCGCGCCTCATCGCGAAGAGCAGCCTGCTCGGCCTCCCGAGCCTTAAGCGCGCTCTCTTCTGTCTCGACCTGAGCTTTCGCATTCTTGACCGAAACCACCAAGGCGGCGTCGTTTTGGCTGATCCGTCGCATGAAAGCCACGCGGCTGACCAGATCTGTGAAGCTACTGGAACCCAGCAGAACGTCCAAGAAGCTTGTGGACCCGTTTCGGTAGATGTTTTCCGCACGCTCCGCCAACTGCCCCTTTGCCGATGTCAGATCGGCATTGGCCTTGGCCAGTTCGGCTTGCGTAGTGGCGATCCGACTGCGAGTCTCTTGCAGGGCCAGCTCGACCTGCGCAAGCTCCTCGTAGCGCATTTCGAGGGCTGTGGAGAGTTCGCCGAGCTTCTTCTGCGCCTCCTGGGCCTCAACGCGTTTGGCCTCGATCGCGGAGGCGGCGGTCGCCGGTGCGGCAACCACGGATGGGACCGAACCTATGATGAGGGCGACGACGACGGCACACGTGGCGATTCGCCTGAGCCAGCAGTGGACTGCACGTCTCACTCCAACCTCCTGCTACGATTCATCTACGACTGAGGTTCTCCATCACCAACTGAGGGCAATGCCATTCTACACCCCTCATGTCCAGCGTTTCTTCTCGGCGTTGCGCAGCAGTTACGCTGGCATCTTCTTGCTACACAACATGAACGAGCGAGACGATCTTCGCGCGGTCGTCGAGTTTGCTGCGGCCATCTAGGAAGTCGAGCTCGATCAGGAATGCGAATCCCGCAAGTTCTGCCCCCGTCGCACTGACAAGTTCGGCCTTCGCGGCAGCGGTTCCGCCAGTCGCCAAGACGTCGTCGACTATCAGCACCACATCTGTTGGTGACAGTGCATCCGAATGCACCTCGAGACTATCGGTTCCATACTCGAGTTCGTATTCAACTGAGCTGGTATTCCAGGGCAGCTTCCCTGGTTTCCGCGCGGGAATGAAACCCGCCCCCAAACGATACGCAAGCGCTCCGCCGAGTATGAAACCACGCGCCTCCGCGCCGATCACTTTCGTGACTCCCGCGTGGGCGAACTCCGTGGCGATCATGTCAATGGTCTCTCGGAAACATGTGGGATCGGCAAGCAGCGGAGTTATGTCTTTGAATACGACTCCTTCTTTGGGCCAGTCCGGAATGTCGCGTATGTGACTTGCGAGATCCAATGTTCCTCCAGGTTCGAATGTACGGGTGGATTCTGCAGACGTCTACAGGACCACATGGTCATGCAGCGAAGCGACAAACGGAAGATTCCTCAGGCGCGCATTTAGATCAAGACCATAGCCGACCAGAAAACGATCGGGCATTGTGAATCCCGTATAGCGGATCGGCACATCGGCAATTCGCCTGGCAGGCTTGTCCAACAACGTGCAGACCTCAAGACGCGCCGGATTGTGCGCCCGCAGCAGAGAGAGAACATAATTCACGGTAAGCCCCGTGTCCACAACGTCCTCGACCAAGATCACGCTGGCACCGGCAATGTCGTCCGTCAGATCCTTCGTCAGACGGACTATGCCACCTTGTCCCCCGACATAAGGAGAAACCGCCATGAAGTCGATGGTGAGCCCGGTATCAATCGTGCGACAAAGGTCGGAGAGGAAGAACAATCCGCCTTTCAAGACAGTGACCAGACGCAGATCCGCGGTATCGAAATCGGCCTGTATCACGGCGCCGAGTTCGGCAACCCGCAGCTTGATCGCCTCCTCGGTCAACAGGATCTGATCGCATACGTCAGGCAGTTCCGGCGTCACTGTAAGACACCATTCTCACGTTCCGAGGCAACAAAGCCGCCGCCGTTCGCATGCGTGACAGAAGCCGATGAAATGCCGAACCTGGCAAGAAGGCGACGAAAATCCTTCTGGTAGAACACCCGAATATTCACGTCGGGATAGCTTTCCTTCAATCGGCGAACCTTGCGATTCTTCTTTGTGACAAGCTTCTGGTTCATCGTGGTGAGTTCAATGTACATGTCGAAATCGACCAGATAGAAGTCGGGCGTAAACGAGGCAATAGGAGTGCCATGTCCATCCCATTCGATGGGAAAGGTCCTTGGCTCGTACTGCCAGCGGATTCGGTAGAAATCGAGAATCTCGGCTGCTGCCCGTTCACTGGCATGAGCGAACGGTATTTCGTCCAACGGTGGGTGAGTTTGCGCTGATTCTGCCGGCTTCGGTGTTTCACCTGAAGCGTTCATCCCCGGTTGAGATCCTCAAACGCTCGTCCGAGGGACCTCCGCAGCAAGCGATCCTTCAGATCGGCTGTGAGCGACCCCAATTCGTTCAGCGTCTCGGCGAGCTTCTGCTTCGTCTCGGGAGTCCGATGACGAAACGACGGCATCAGAATCTGCGAAAACAGAGCAGCTTCGCGCTCTGCGAAGTTCTCGTACATACGAAGGTGGCGAGGCTCGACGCCGAATCTGCGCAAATCCCATGTCGCATGGACAATCTGGACGTCGGCCCTCTCGATAATTTCGCGCTTGGCGTCATCGCGTTTGATTTCGATGAGACCGAACTCCGTCAACTCACGCAGAAACGAAGCTGGCACTCCCAGCGCCGCCGGTGCTGCCTCGAACAGAATCGGTCCCATGTCTTCTGCGACCAGCGGAAGAGGCTCGGTCATGCCGACGGGGCTTCGCTGCAACTCGGGCGGAATGCGTCCGCGATCGAAATCTGCAAGCTTCTCGCGGATAACGGCAAGGGGCAGGAAGTGATCGCGCTGAAGACGAAGGATCATCTCTACGCGCGCGACATCGGCTTGAGAGAACTTGCGATAGCCACCCGAAGTACGCTCGGGGGCTACGAGACCCTCATCCTCAAGAAAGCGCACCTTCGAGATCGACAGGTCGGGGTAAGCCGACTCGAGGCGCTGTACGACCTCCCCGATCGTGAGGTAATCTCGGCTCGTCATTTCGGATCCTTTCCGGCTGCGCGGAAGACCATTTGGAATGTCCCTATCTGCAAGACATCGCGGTCATGCAGTACGGCTTCGTCTAGGATCACCCCGTTGACACTGGTCCCATTAAGCGAACCGGAATCCTTGACGGTGGCACCGCTCTCCGTACAGTCTATGACCGCGTGGGACCTCGACACCGTCATGTCGTTGAGGAAGATGTCGCTTTTCGGATCGCGTCCGATGGTCAATCGCCGATCCACGAAGAACTGTTCTCCCGGCTGGGACCCCTTTTTCATGATGAGAACGGCACAATGCCTTGGTTCGTCTTGCCCGTGGAGCACGGGCGCTTCCTCTGCCACCGGAGCAAACGAAGCTGTAATATCGGTCATCACCGCACCACAGCCCGGACACAGCGGACTACCAGGATCGACGGCAACACCGCATACAGGACACTTTGCCATCTGTGTGCCTCCCCTCTCGGGATGCCTCTAGCTTGAGAAATCGATGTCCGGCGCCGAGAACCCAGAGCGGATTTCTGCGTCGAGCGCGTCGAGAACTTCAGGGTTCTCCAGCACGGCGTCCAGCTTGCCCTCGGGAACGCGATTGCGCACGTAGGGGTCGTTGATCACCTCAGTGATTGTCCGGCCGGTATGGACTTCGCGAACAACATACTCGACAACTCGTTCCTCAACGGGATCGGTGCTGATCTCATTGAGGAACTGCTTGATACGATCGTTGAGGGTCACTTGTCTCTCCTTCAGCCGGGCCGGTCAAATCCACAGGGCTACTCGTTCGCCTCGTCTTCGTCCTCAAAATCGACAGGAACCGTCACGTCAAAACGCGATACTCCTCGAAGATCATTGGCGAGGATGTCGATCAGCCTATCGACGTCACGACCTGTGATCACATTTCCTCCGCCTTCGCGTTCAGCCTTGAGCCGGCGTACGAGCTCGGCACGGAGAATATCGATCTGCCCATGTAGTATGCGACGCCGATATGACACCCTCTGCTCCTCGGCATAAAGCGTATCGAGGAGCTCATGAAGCTGTTCGTTCGACTTCGCCTGAAGATCCAGCAAGGCATCTTCTGTCCGCTTGAGATTGCTCATGAACTGATGCTCCCCTCTCCGACTTTACCGCCTTGATTGTATCCTATTGGCATCCTTGGCGCTCCTTTAACGTTAGGCACAGCCTCAGCCTAACCTCCGACCACGGCGGAGCGCAGCGTCAGGATGAACCTCAGGCAGCAGCGAGTGAGCCAGCTCGATCTCGCTTTGGGTGAGTGTCCCCGCCTCTGCATGGACGCCGAGCGCGCTGCGCAGCCCGTCGGCCACTGCCGAAGTGATGTTTGCGTGCGATGGGCGATCGCCTCTGGCCTGCTCGATTGTGACCGTTTGCGCCGCTAGCGCAGTTGCAGCTTCGCTGTCCAAGCGAAACAGGCGGGACTCAAGATCCACGTTCCGAGAGATCACAAATGAGCCATGCTGCAGCACAGTGTCGCCGGACCACACCTGCGCGGAGCCGGACAGTTTCTGCGCTCCGAGAGACAGATCAGCCTGCGTGGCATGAAGATAGCACGCAGCAGATGCGCTCTCTCCCCGAGACCGCGCGGTGAGGGCGGCCGCAACCCCGAGGATCTTATACGCCTCGACCAGCACCCCACAGAGTAACCGGTACGATACAGCGGTACCCTGGGGAATGCCGTCATCCACTGCTGCGACCATCGAGTAGGTGACTTCATCGTCGTGCAGGACACCCCGCCCGCCCGTGAACCTGCGGACTACGTCCACCCCGGCGAGACGGCATTCATCCCGATCCACCCCAGCCGCGTCCTGGAACCGGCCGAGCGTGATCGTGGGGCGGAGCCAGCCGTAAAGCCGAAGCGTCGGCGGGACCCTGCCCGCCTGACGCTCCAGCTGTATCGACCGATCCAAAGCCATGTTCCAGGCGCCGTCCATCGGCTGTTCATCGATCAGCAGTCTCCAAATCGGAGTCATCGCCGCGATCTCACTGCGCCGGCTTCCATCTCAGATCCGGATTGCGGGCCGCACCTGCCTCATCCAGTCTACGCACAGGAGTCGTGTACGGAGCACCCTTCACCAGCTCGGGCTGAGCAATCGCCTCCTCGGCGATCCGCAGAAGCGCGTCGGCGAAGGCGTCCAGGTCGGCCAAGGGCTCGGTCTCGGTCGGCTCGATCATCATCGCTTCTTCAACAAGCAGCGGGAAGTACACGGTGGGCGGGTGGAATCCGTAGTCGAGCAGCCGCTTCGCGATGTCCAACGTGCGCACACCGCTGACTCGTTTCTGACGCGCGCCCGATAGCACGAATTCGTGCATGCACCGCGAATCGCCGTAGGGCACATCGAATGCCCCCCGCAGCCGGGCCATCAGGTAGTTGGCCGAAAGAACAGCCTGCTCGGCTACCTCGGTGAGGCCTTTGCCGCCTAGGGCAAGCACGTACGTGTATGCGCGAACGAGTACGCCGAAGTTTCCGTAGAAGGTCTTCACGCGGCCGATGGAGTGTTCCGGCTTGTGCAATTCGTACGAACCGTCGTCCAGCCTCGCAGGTAGTGGTCCAGGCAGGTACTCTGCCAACTCGCTCGTCACACAGACCGGACCCGCTCCGGGCCCTCCTCCGCCGTGCGGCGTCGAAAACGTCTTGTGCAGGTTGATATGCAGAGCATCGAAACCCATGTCGCCAGGCCGTGCCTTGCCGAGAATCGCATTCAGATTCGCACCGTCGCAGTACGCATACGCGCCGACCTCGTGCACGGCGGCCGTTATCTCACATATTTGCGGGTCGAAGAGTCCCAGCGTGTTGGGGTTCGTGAGCATGAACGCGGCAACATCTGTATCGAGCGCTGCCTTCAAGGCCTCAAGGTCAACCTCACCCTTCTCGTTGCTCGCGATCGTGACCACATCGTACCCACACATCGCAACGGAAGCAGGGTTAGTCCCATGCGCAGTGTCCGGGATGATGACTTTCTTTCTGGGATCCCCCGCAGCCGTGTGCGCCGCCCGGAAGACCATCAGTGCCGTCAACTCACCGTGCGCCCCTGCCGCAGGTTGAAGCGACACGCCCGGCAACCCCGAAACCTCCGCAAGCGCATCCGCAAGCTCTGCCATGACTGCGAGCGCTCCCTGCGCTGTGGTCGAGGGCTGGTACGGATGAAGGCCGGCAAACCCGGGCAACCGGCACGCATCCTCATTGATGCGCGGGTTGTACTTCATGGTACAGCTGCCGAGGGGATACATCCCTGAATCGACACCGAAGTTCATGGAGGCCAGATGCGTGTAATGCCTCATGATCTCGACCTCGGTCACGCTCGGCAATTGAGGAGCCATCGCACGCGCGCGACCTCCCAACATCTCATCCAGCGACTCCATTGGCACGTCGGGCAAGGGTGCCTCGACGCAGGTGCAATCGGAGGCGCCAAGCTCGAATATCAGTCCTCGGGGGCCGCGAACCGGTGCACCGGCAGGCTCGTAAGCAAGCTTCTCGGTCACAGGGACGCCACCTCCTCAACAAACGCATCGATCTCGGCTCTCGAACGCTTCTCGGTGACCGCGAAGAGCATGAGCTCGGAGTCTGGTGCTCCGGCTTCAGCGGGAAGTTCTGGAGCCAAATCGGCGACACGCTGGCCCGCAAGGTAACCGCGCTTGAGCATCGCGGACTGCATCGCGACACCATCGCCTCGGTAGGTCAGAGCGAACTCGTATCCGAACGAGGCGTCCCACGGCGCGCTGAACGTGCCGGTTGCCAAGAGCCGCTCGCGCAGGTAGTGCGCCCGCGCCACACACGTGTGCGCGATGCCGGCGAGTCCCTGCTGCCCGGTCGCCGCAAGATAGACGCCCGCCGTCAGTGCGTTGAGTGCGTGGTTGCTGCAGATGTTGCTCGTCGCCTTCTCTCGGCGGATATGCTGTTCCCTGGTCGAAAGCGTGAGCACGAATGCCATGTTGCCGTCGACATCCTTTGTGCGTCCGACAAGCCGTCCGGGCATCTGCCGGACATGCCCCTCGCGACATGCGAAGAAACCGAGCCCCGGGCCGCCATATGACATGGGGTTGCCGAGCGGCTGTCCTTCGCCCACGACGATGTCGGCCCCAAAGGAACTCGGAGGCTCCAGCACGCCGAGAAGGATCGGATTCGCGGCAACCACCAGAAGAGCACCGGCGCCATGTGCCATATGGCCGATTTCCTCGAGATCCTCGAGATTCCCGAAGAAGTTGGGGCACGCCACAAGGACCGCGGCCACATCGCCTGCTTCAAGCAAGGTGTCCAGATGCACCCGGTCGGTCAGGCCGCCGGATATCCCAAAGCGATCGACATTCAGCCCACCGGCCTCGGCGTATGTTGAGAGAGTCTCGCGCCACTCGGGGTGAACCGTGCCTGCGACCAGCACACGATGGCGCTTGGTCACTCGGCATGCCATGAGGGCAGCTTCCACGAGTGCGGTGGCGCCGTCGTACATACTCGCGTTGGAGACGTCCATCCCTGTCAGCAGGCAAATCATCGACTGGTACTCGTAGATCGCCTGGAGCGTTCCCTGGCTGACCTCGGGTTGATACGGCGTGTACGCTGTGAAAAACTCAGGCTTCGAGATCACATGGTCGACAACGCTCGGGATGTAGTGGTCGTAACATCCGGCGCCGAGGAAGCTCACCATCTCAGAAGACGGCGTGTTTGCCCCCGCCATCCGCTTCAGGCGGTTCGTCAACTCCATTTCGCCGAGACCATCAGGCAGGTTCAGCCCATCCTCGAGCCGGACTCCTACAGGAATCACATCGAACAGTGAATCAGCCGTCGGAACGCCGACAGCGCGAAGCATGGCTTCGCGCTGCTCGGAAGTGACTGGTATGTAGCGCATGTGTGCTAACCCTCGGTGATGAAGGCGTCGTACGCTTCAGCGCTCAGAAGACCGTCCAGCTCACTTGCATCATCCACGCGGACCTTGATCATCCAGCCGGCGCCGTGAGGCTCGGCGTTGACCGTTTCGGGCGAATCCGATAGCGAACCGTTGGACTCCATGACTTCGCCGGACAGCGGTGCGAACAGCTCTGAGACTGATTTGACCGACTCGATCTCGCCGAAGGTGTCCCCCGCCGATACAGCCGTACCAACAGCAGGCAGATCGACATAGACGACTTCGCCGAGTTGGTTCTGGGCGAAATCTGAGATCCCCACTGTGGCGATATCACCATCAACCATGACCCATTCATGGTCTTTGGAGTACACGCGATCATTTGGGTGTGCCATGTGCTTCAAGTGCTCCTCTCGGTGTTGGTAACGTTGCTCAATTACGCCGACAATGAAGTAGAAGACACGAACGGCATCTTCACCACGGTCGCCGGAATAGTCTTGTTCCTAATCTGAACTGCCAGTTCCGTTCCGGGCACCGCCAACTCAACCGGCACATAGGCGGTCGCAATGCCCACCTCAAGCGTCGGGGAGAAAGTTCCGCTCGCTACCTTACCGACCTGGGCGCCCTCGTGCAACAAGATCATGCCATGTCGTGGTATGCCATTATCCTTGAGCTTGAGTCCAACAAGCTTGCTGATCGGGCCCGCCTCACGAATGCGCGCCACCGTCTCTGCACCGATGTAGCCCGACTTGCTCTTTGGAGCGACCCAGCCAAGCCCGGCAGAGACAGGATCGATCGTCCTGTCCATATCGCTGCCGTAGAGCGGATAGCCCATCTCAAGGCGCAGCGTATCGCGCGCTCCCAAGCCCACCGGGACTACCTCTGGAAACGAGAGTAGAGCGCGCCACAAAGCGGGAGCATCTGCAGCCTTCGTGAGAATCTCAACGCCGTCTTCTCCCGTGTATCCGGTGCGAGCGACCAGCACCGGAATTGTGTCGACAAGCGCCTCGGTGATGGAGAATCGCGCGGGCAGGTCGAAACTCTCGTCGGCAAGTTGCTTAAGAATGGCAAGCGCCTTAGGCCCTTGCAGTGCAATCAACGACGTACGATCGGACTCGTCCACAAGCTCGAGGTCCTGAGGGGCGTGCGCACTCAGCCACTCGAAATCCGCTTCACGGTTCGAGGCGTTGGCGATTATCAAGTACTCGAGGTCGCCCGTGTGGTAGACGATCAGGTCGTCAATGATATGACCATCGTCATCCAGCAGGAGCGTGTATTGCGCCTGGCCGAGCTGCGATATCTTGCCCAGATCATTGGTGAACATCCGCTGCAGGAAATCGTACGCTCCGAATCCGAAACACCGAAACTCGGCCATATGTCCTACGTCGAAGATCCCCGCCGAGCTTCTGACCGCCCGGTGCTCTTCTAGGATGCCTGCATACTGGACCGGCATCGCCCACCCCGCGAATGGCACGATCCGCGCGCTTAAGGCCACGTGCTCGTCATACAGGGCAGTCCTCTTCAGTTCCTCAGCCATGGCGTCTGGTTAGCCTTTCTTCGTTTTCATTAGAACAATCTACTCAGTATGCAACCGCAGCGCCTTTGGATTCTACCGCCGCCGAGAAGAAGACGGCTCCCCCAAGCACAGAACTGCCAAAGACCGATCGCCAACCCCGTACCATCGCAATCCAGACGCGTTCGAGGATGTTCGGTTTCTTCACGTCCGCAGTCGCAACGAGCGGAACGGTTGCCACCAGCTTCCCGGCCTGCGTGAACTGGGCAACCCCGACGAGGTCGCCCTTCTTGACGGGCGCGTCCACCGATGACACCGAAACCGATCTGGTGATCGTCCCATTCGCATCAAGAACCGCGATGCTGGTCTCCTCGGAGACGGCGGCGGTGACCACGACGTCAAGGTAGTCCCTCACCGACACCTCGGCAAGTACCGTGCCCGCCTCCGCGAGTCTCTGCATCCGATAGTGCGTGAATCCCCAGTCCAGCAATGCCTGCGCATCGCGGAACCTCTGCAGATCAGAGCTGGTTCCCAGAACTACGGCGTACAGAGTGATGCCGTCACGCTGTGCCGCGGATACGACAGAGTAGCCGGCTGCCGAGGTGTATCCCGTCTTGATGCCCATGGCCCCAAGATAGTTGCCCAGCAGCAGATCCGTGCTCTGCAAGGTCTCCTGTTGCTTGCCGGTACCGATGGTGACCGATTTCATGCCTACAATCCGACGAAATTCGGGATTTGCCATGGCGTATCGGGACAGAACCGCGATGTCTTCCGCCGAGCTGTAGTGATCGGGCGCGTCAAGTCCGTGAGGGTTTGTGAAATGCGTGTTCGCCAATCCCAGACTGGCTGCCTTGGCATTCATCATGTTCACGAACTCCGGCACGGTGCCGGCCACACTAAGTGCGATCGCAACGGCGGCATCATTTCCGGACTTGACCAGAAGCGCCGCGAGAACATCCCGCATCGGCAGCTTCTGCCCTGGTTTGAGGTTTGCGCTGGACTCCCCCACCGATACCGACGCCTGAGGAATCGTCACCGTAGCATCCATCGATGCACTCTCGATCGCCACTATGGCCGTCATGATCTTGGTGATACTCGCGATCGACCTGCGCTCACCGGAGTTGCGCGCCCAAAGCACTCTGCCGTCTGAGTCGACCAGTAGGCCGGATTTCAGGGTGACATCAGGTAGTGACGCCAGTGGGGTGCTTCGCGAGCTTGCTGCGATGCCGTCAACCACGTCAGTGGCACGGGGCTCACTGAGCGCGGTACTCGGCAACAGCAGAGCCGCGAGGAGTGCCAAGGCCAACGCCAAGGTTCCGGCCCGGCGTGTCTTTGGGCGCCTCGGTTCAGGCACATGGCAAAGCGGCAACTTCATTCAGGGTCCGTGATGTACAAGTCCTTCGCCGAGAGGACTCGAAAGCCCGCGTCCGCTAGGACTCCTTCGCAAGCGGGATCATCGACGCGGAATACGTCGACGGCGGCCTGCCCACTGGGCTCGACGAAGCAGTATGCGTACTCGACGTTGACTCCGGCGTTGCCAAGAGCGTCAAGCACGTCGGCCAGCCCGCCGGGACGATCCGGGACTTCAACCGCCAGCACCGGAGTCAGGGAGGCGCTGAATCCGAGTCCCTCAAGCAATGCCTTGGCACGGCGCGGCGTATCACAGACGATTCTGATCACGCCGTACTCGGCGGTATCGGCGACCATCAACGCATGCATATCGATCCCGGCATCGCCAAGCGCCCGCGTGAGTCCCGCAAGACGGCCGGTGCTGTTCTCAAGGAAGACCGAAACCTGTTCAATCATGGTAGACGCACCTCTCACTCGTTGCGCAGGTCCACTACACGCTTGGCTTTGCCTTCACTCCGGACAATCGTTTTGGGTTCTACGAGCTTGACGTTGATCGAGATCGCCAAGGCGGAATCGATCGCCGATTTCACACTTTTCTGCAGGCGCTCGAGGGCACGCACTTCGTCAAACGCGAAGTCCGGTGCCACCTCGACCTGAACCTCGACGTGATCCAAGGAGCCGCGTTTGCTGAGCACCACCTGGTAATGAGGCGCAACTCCTTCAACTCCCGCCAGCACCTGCTCTATCTGACTCGGGAACACGTTGACGCCGCGAATGATCAACATATCATCGCTGCGGCCTGTGACACGCTCCATGCGACGGAAGGTCCGTCCGCAGGCACACTGTCCCGGGACGATCCTCGAAATATCGCGGGTACGATAGCGGATGACCGGTATTCCCTCTTTGGTGAGCGTGGTGAAGACGACTTCGCCATATTCGCCGTCAGGTACGGGTTCGAATGTCTCGGCGTCGACGATCTCGACCAGGAAGTGATCCTCGAAAACGTGCAGCCCATTCTGATGAACGCATTCCGCCGCGACGCCAGGACCCATGACTTCCGAGAGCCCGTAGATATCGATCGCGGTGATACCTAGGGCCTGTTCAATCTGACGCCGCATGTTCTCGCTCCAGGGCTCAGCCCCGAAGAAGCCGACACGCAGAGGAAGATCGCGTGGATCGATGCCCATATCCAGCGCGGTTTCCGCGATCAGAAGCGCATAGGAGGGCGTGCAACCCAACGCTGTGACCCCGAAGTCCTTAAGAATCTGCACTTGGCGCTTGGTATTGCCGCCGGAAACAGGAATGGTCAGCGCGCCGAGCCGTTCGGAGCCATAGTGGGCTCCCAAGCCACCCGTGAAGAGTCCGTAGCCGAAAGAGACCTGCATGATGTCCTCGGCGTCCATGCCGCCGGAGGCGTACGTCCTAGCCATGAGGTCTGACCAGCGGTCGATGTCGCCGCGGGTATAGCCGACGACGGTGATCTGACCAGTAGTGCCCGAGGACGCGTGCACGCGCACGATGTCCTTCAAGGGAACCGCAAACATCCCGTAAGGATAGGCCGACCTCAGGTCGTCTTTCACGGTGAAGGGGATTCTTGCGACGTCTGCCAGAGAAGTCACGGACTCCGGATCAAAGCCGGCTGCATCGAATTTGTCTCGGTACAGCGGGACGTTCGCGTAGACCTTCGCGAGAAGATCGCGCAACCTTCTCAGTTGCAGGTCCTCAAGCTGGGGCCTGGGCATTGTCTCGAGTTCAGGCTGGTACACATCGTCCCCCTTCTCAAGCCTTGTGGTCAGGGTGTTGCAGGTTTCGTTCCTACGGTCACTATCTCAGTCTTTGGCTGATACAGCGACTTAAATGTGTCAGTGCTTACGGCTTGTCCGCCCTTGGTCACTGTTCTCACGACCACACACGAACAACCGTCTTGGCCGGGATCGGTGACGATCCTTGTGCCGATGGGCAGTGTCGGGTCCGCTTCTTCCTGGGTCGTGAACGCAACGATGTTGGTCAAGGGACTTGTCGTGTACGTCACATCGTATCCCGGACTCTTGCCGTAGAGGGCGACAGTCACCGAACTCGACGTGTAGGACACCGAAACCAAGAGCCAGTTCCCGGTGGTGTTCTTGAACTTCAGATCCGGTCCGCCCCACGAAACGGTGGCGTCGCGCCCGGTCGGATAGTGCGAGATATAGAACCCATGGTTGGATCTCTCAACAATCGGCAATCCCGAGAAGAACGCGGCGTTAAACACCGTCGTGCCCACTTGGCAGATGCCTCCGCCAAGCTGCTGTACGAGCTTCCCGTCCATGATGGCGCCGGCCTCTTTGTAGCCCTTCTCGGCGGTACGCTCCCCTACGGCGCCGTTAAATGAGAACACGGCTCCGGGAGCGATGAGCGTTCCGTCAAGAGCGTCGCCCAGAACATGGATGTTGTTCACTCGGGCGGAAGCGCCCGAATCGTAGGTCGTGGTGAACGTGGAGATCTTGTCTTTGATTCCCATGTCCTGCGCCTGCTGCGTCGTGAGTTTGGCGGCAACAGCCGCCACCCTCAGCGCCACCGTCCGCTCCGCGGAGGTACCTTTGAGCACCATGGTGAGATCCGAGGCAAGACCGGTAACGTCCGGGCCCGTGCCTTCTTGCGAGGGCACGATGACGACTTGCCCGTTCTGTGTCTTGAAGTCAGCGTCTTGCGCGGCCCGGCCGACTCCCGCACCAAGCTTCGGTACGATAGTTGCCGACACTTCCTCCCCCCCAATGTAGGGATCAAGGGTCCATGTGGCTGTCGACGACGCGGCCGAGGTGGTCTCGACCGTACGGAACACAATCGTCTTTGCGATATCTGTCGGCGAGAACGTCCACTTCTTGTCCGTGTAGGTCACGACCACGGGTGCCGAGAGCATCCGCTCGACAACCAGCTTGGCCGACTGGGCGGCCGCATCCGATATCCTCGGGTGAACAGCGTTGACCGGAAGCGTGAACGTGCTGGAGCTTGCCGTGAACGCTTCCAGGAGGCTCGCACTGGAGGCTTTGGTGTCAACCTCGAGGCCCGTGGCTGCCGGCACCACGGACACGCTCGTTCCCTTTATCTGAATGGCGCCGTCCTTGGCGGCAACGTTCACGCCGGTGGAAAGGGAGCCGAGAACAGTCTGCAGCTTTGTGGGATCCGCACTCACCGAGCTTTCAAGACTCACTCCATGGGTCCAAGCCGCGATCCTGTCGCGAACCACGCGCACGACTCCGCCGGTTCGTCCCACATCCATCGCGCTCGTGGCCAACGCCGTGGAGTCAAACGAAAGCCCCATCTGGCTCGACTTCACAATGAACTTCTTGTCGGCATACACGGCAGTCACCGTCGTGTTGATTGTCTTTGGCAACTCGGTCGCGAGCCGTGCCGCTGCCTCATCCGACTTCAGCCCTCCGACGTTCACGCCTCCCACGCTCACGCCCGGGTGAATTCGTCCCATACTCGCAATCGCGTCGCCGGCAACCGCCAACAGAATGATTCCTGCGAGCGCACATGCCGCGCCGATGGCCCACTTCTGCCGACGTTTGACGTGAGCCAGACGCTGCCGCTCAAGACGCCTCTCGACGCCCAAGGCAGCCGGGTCGGCCGCGGAAGCATCTTCGGCCTGAGAATCTGCATCGTCTGCGACAGCTTCGAACGCGGCCGTAGCCGCCTCAGCCGGAACGACCGGATCAGTCGGGGTTGTTAGGTCGGCCTTATCGGCCGGCAAATCGATGTCATCCGACGGTGCCTGGTCACTCACGCGCCTCTGATCCTCCTCAGTTCCATGAATAAGTCCGAGCCGCCATCATAACGGGAACGGGCAAATCCGCCACCTCGCGTCATGGTGCCGTTACGCTTCAACGGGCATGCTGGCTCAGCAAGTGCCGAGCCATAGACGCGAAGTCACCCCTGGTCGACAGCTTCCGCGACGATGTCTTGCCACTCCTTCAGCCGTTTCTCAGCGATCGCGTCGCTGGAGGCCTCGGCCCAAATCGTCACCATCGGCTCGGTCGCATGCGGCAAGACCAGCGCCCACCCATCGGGGTAGACGACGCGAACGCCCTCGGCGAGATCGGCAGCTGGCACGGCACTGCGCTCGGTGACAGTGCGCATGACGGCGCCCTTCCGGGCATTCGGGCACGGCGCAGTCGCCTCAAGCTTGTGGAATGTCGGCAGCGAGGCGACGACATCATCGAGAGTCTCCCCCGTCTTCGCGAGCATGCGCACCATCATGCCGACAGTAAGTACAGCATCGTAAGCCGGAAAGACGTCGCCGAAGATGAATCCGCCGCTTGTGGAACCCGCGAACACCGCATCTCCTTCGAGCACCGCAGCCGCAAGCGCTCTTCTGGAGCGACCGGGTCTGATGACGTTGTGTCCATAGCGGCCGGCGATCACCTCCACGACCGAGGATGCCGAGTGAGGCACGGCTATAGAACCATCCTTTCGGTGTGTCCGGCACCACAGGTCGATCATCGCGTGCAGTCCGGTATCTCCATCGAGCAGCCGACCCGCGTGCGTCATGAAGTGGACGCGCTCGGCTCCCCAGTCGAAGAACACGCCGAGATCGGCCCCAAACAGCTCGACCGCGCGGAGGACCTCGCTGACGCTCTCGTCCGAAGGAGTCTCTGAAGGCGCGGCGATGGCGTCGGGATCGACAACGCTGTTGAGCGCGATGAGATTCATGTTCCACCCGTGGGCGACCTGGGGAAGCACGAAGGCAGCAGGGCCGCCCGCCATGTCGGCCACCACCTTGCGCCATTCGGTACCGAGGTTCGCCGCCGTCATGGCGTCCTTGACCGCAGCCGAGTAATACTCAAACGGCCGGGGAGGATAGGTGATGCCGCCGATCTCGTCGAAGAACGCCCGTCGGAACTCCTCGCGAAAATACAGTCGTTCAATCTTCTTCTTGGTCCACGGCGAAACATCGAGTCCGTTCGCATCGAAGAAGCGGATCTCCAACGACTGCGGATCCTTCATCGACCCGGACACTTGAATGCCGCCGACGCACTGCGTCTTTTGCGTGGTGAACCGGCACAGCGTGGGCGATGCCACACGCAAGTCGCGCACGTTGATTCCGGTCGCGTTCAGCCCGGCGATCATCGCCCGCTTCACCATTCTCGCTGCCCTGGTGGCGTCGCGGGCTATGACGACGTCTCCGCCCTTGGGAAGGAGCGATCCGAACGCCTCGGCGACCTTCAAAGTCAGCTCGGGGGTGATATCGACGCCGACCAGCCCCTCGAGTCCCGCGTCGCCAAAGAGCGAGCGCACACCGGTCGACTCCCAGATAAGCGAGGTTCTGACGACAGCCGAGGGCTCGATACGCTTGTACGGGAAGACCTGTACGTCGGCACCGACGTGCGCGCCATGGCCGACAGCCGACTCGTCGCCGATAACCGCCCCGACATCCACGGTGGCTCGGGCTCGTATGTCGACGTGGCGTCCCAATACCGCCCCGGCGACACTCGCGTGCTCGGCGACGAACGTGTCGCTCCAGAGAACGCTGTGACTCACGGTCGCATCGCGCCCGATCACACAGTTGTCCCCAATGATGGTGTAGTCGTCGATGTGCGCGCCCTCGCCAATGCGCACGTTCTCGCCAATAACAACGCACGTCCCCAGCTCCGCGCCCTTGTCGATTCTCGCGCTATCCGCTACCCAGAGTCCTTCGCGTGCGTGAATTCCGGGGATGAAGAGCCGCGCCGCACCTTCGAGGATGTCGCGGTGCGCCTGCATGTACGTCTCACGGCTGCCGACGTCGCACCAGTACCCGTCGACAGGAAGCGCATACAGCGCGTGGCCCTCGGCCATGAGAAGCGGAAAGAGATCCGAGGAGAAATCGAATGATTTGCCAACCGGAACGAAATCGAGCACCCATGGCTCCACCACATAGATCCCCGTGTTGATCGTATCGGCGAACACCTGTCCCCAACTGGGCTTCTCGACGAACCGCTCGACGCGGCCGTCGGGGTCAGTGATCACGACGCCAAAGTCGAGAGGGTCGTCCACCTGTTTCGTCGCGATAGTGACAGCGCCCCCCTTCTCCTTGTGGAACCGGATCACTTCCGCAAGGTCGATATCGGTGATGGCGTCACCCGAAATCACGAGAAACGGTTCGTCGCGGTCGAGAAGGTGCTCGGCATTCTTGATCGATCCGGCTGTTCCGAGGGGGGACGCCTCCACGGCATACTCGATCTGAACGCCCCATTGCTCACCAGCACCAAAGTAGTCCTGAATGACGCCGGGCATGAACGCCAGCGTCGCGACAATCTCCTCAATGCCCGAGTGCTTGACCAGGCCGATGATGTGCTCCATCACGGGCTGATTGACGATAGGCACCATCGGCTTGGGTCGCAAAGACGTCAGGGGGCGCAAGCGTGTCCCTTCGCCGCCAGCCATGATCACAGCCTTCATTGCGCCTGTCGCCTCCTCGTGTGTCGCCGACCGCAAGCCGGCACAGTCTCATTTCGCCGATGCAGAACCTTCCGCCGCGCGCATGATTCGCCTGAACTGCACCGTATACTGCAGCGCGGTCCCGATCGACAGAACAATGCCCGCGTAGACGAGCCAAATACCCACAGCCACAGAATGCGTGCCAAAACCCGGCAGCAGGCGCGTGGTCACGATATCGAGCCCCGGAATGCGCGGCCAATTGAGAAGCAGCGCCGCGAAGCCGGTGAGAAGTACTGCAGTAGTTGCTTTCCCCGCATACGTCACCGGCAGACGAACGTGAACCTGTTCGAGACGCCACGCCCCGTACATCAGGTAGAAATCGCGCGCTAGCAGCACGACGACGGCCCAGAGCGGCAACCGGCCCACAACGTTGAGCCCCACAACGCCCGCCGCAAGAAGGAGCCTGTCAACAAGCGGATCGATCGCCTTGCCCAGAGCGGTCACTGTGCCCGTCCGCCGGGCAATCTGCCCATCAAGCCAGTCGGTAGAGGCCGCAATGACAAACAGGGCAAACGCAAGGTCATCATGCCTGCCATTGATGAGCACCGCGAAGAAGAACGGCACCAGCATCAGCCTGAGCAGCGTCACGCTGTTGGCCACCGTGTAGATCTCGTGGCTCTTGTCCTCTGCTGACGAAGGCTCGCCTACCACCACTTCTTCCTCCGAAAATAGATGCCCATTGCGATTGCCACAACCCACATGAAGCCCACGACCGCCGGAAACGACCACCATGCGTCGGATGGCGGCCACATCTTCACGGTGATGTTCATTCCATAGATACCCGAGAGCAACGTCAGCGGCATAAAGATCGTCGCTACCACCGTCAGCTGCTTCATGATCAGGTTCATGCGGTTGTTCTGAGCCGAGAGATACACGTCCATCACGGATGCTCCCACATCTTGGTAGGTCTCAATCGAGTCAAGCACCATCCCCAGATGATCTCCCACATCCTGGAAGTACCGGTAGATCTCGCCGCTGTTCGCCCCGCGTTCGCGCCCGATGCCGCGGATGATGTCACGCTCGGGAGCGACGATGCGGTGCATCCGAACCAGCTGACGGCGCACCTTGTGAAGGCGTTTCAAGTCGTCCTGCCGAGGATTGTCGAGCATTGTGTCCTCGATCGCCGAGAGCTCCTCGCCCATTGCATCGACGAGCGGGAGCGTAGAATCCACCAGCAGGTCCACGATGGCGTGCATCAGCCAATCCGGACCGGCCTGCAATACGCGCTCCGCATCCTTGGCGACCTTTTCGATGGCTTCATCTACACCATGGTGGAGCGTCAGCAGACACGTGTTGCCAACGAAGACGTCGAGCTCGCGGGTGGCAACACCCTCGCCCCTGCGGTGATCCGGCGTAAGCCACGCGAGGAAGGCGCCATTCGGGTAGACATCGAACTTAGCCCTGTGTTGGGCGTGCAGCATGTCCTCGACAACAAGCGGATGAAGCCCGAAGACGTCGGCAAGATGATCGAGCACCGCTACGTCGGGGTCCGTGACGTCAACCCACACCCAAGACGACGCCTCACTGAGCGGCAGGACTTCCGCGCCTGCCGAGCGAACAGCGCCGCCCTCGTCGAGCCAGCGAACCAGAATCTCAGACATGAACACTCCCCCCGCATTGTCTCGCATCTGTTGCACAGTGTAGCGTGAAGGGTCGGAGGAGTGTCTGACACAAGCCAACACGACAAGACTCAGCTCAAGCCAGCCCGCATCCGAATGGTGTCGGGACCATTGTTGTACATCTGTACACTATGTTTGTACGTTCTTACACCTCAATTATGGCTTTGGGCGTGAACGATCCGGCTCGCCGCGGACCTAGGCAACAGCAGAAAGCTGCCGAAGGCTTCGCCGCTGACATCTCATGAATCTTGGGGCGGAACTCGAAACTGCCCGATCTCGAGCTGCTTACTTGAGTCCTAGGTACTTGGTGAGGAAGAGGTGCACGACAAAGACCAATCCCACGGCGATCGCCGAGATGGAGAGCATCGAAGCCCAGGAGAGCGCAAGCGTCACCCAAGCGATAAGCACGACCAGAAGCGGCAGAAGGGTCATGACGACACGTAGCCATTCGGGTCGGCCGAGGAGGCCGTAGGCGACGGTTACGGCGACGACCATGACAAGCCAGAAGGCCAGCCCGACGAGGAATGCGAATACGCGATAGGGTTCAGGGATCATCTGTGTTCTCCGTACGTAGATGAAACAATCATTAGGCTAGTTGCTCTGTTCGGTCTGATATGCAAGACCAACAAACTCGGTCCAGTGAGCGTAGGCGAAGAGCAGGATGGGTTCGCTCTCTTCATCCAAGAAGACACAAGGCGATGACCTTCCCTCTAGTATTCAGAGAGTCTTTCCGGGAAACTCTCCTCTCCAGATTCTCAAGGCCATTTTGCTTCCAAATCCCCATATGTCTTCTCGTAACGAGATTTCTTCCAACGCCTTTACAGACTCAGGAATACAAATACCAAGTCTTAGCGCATCAACTGCAGCCAATCCACGAGCTCTGACTGAATGCGACTCCATAACAGACGATAGTACATATATTGATAACTGCCTATCTCCTTTGATAATGTCAAATATGTTATTTAGTTTCACAACCATTCTGTTGCCCTTTTTATAGTCTCCGCTGAGCTTGGTTTCTCCTTCTATAGTAGCGTATTCAACGTATTTCTTGATAAGATCATGACTATCTGGCGTATTCATCAAATAGCACCGAACCTCTTAAGGACATCGATTCCAAACTCGTATTGGTCTTGGAAACTCTGACCGGCTAGCCAGTCCCTAACTATCATTGTAGATGAGAGGTTTCTATCCTTGCTGCTATAATAGCCGCTTATCTTATGATGGGTACCTTTATCGAGAGATAGAAGATTGTCCGTGTTGTGAATCTGTGACGGATTGAAGCCTGACTTCTTGATTTGTGACTGTTCCACAATATGATGCCACTCTCTGTCCTGTCCTGGCGAGCCCACCGCCTTCTTTACATCGTCGAAACTCTCAAAACCTTGCCCGGTTGCAGCAGTCTCACCCGACCCCCGCCTAAGATTTGTGACAAGCGACCGTATCCGGCTCGCACCGCTCTTCGCAAGTCCCCCGAGCCCTGACGCTACCGCCCTGCCCTCGCCAAGCAGTGCCTCTCCGAGCCCCCCTGCCGCTCTTACCGCCCCGAGAGTCTTCGCCGCGGCGCCGAGGCCCCCGACCGACATCACCGCGCCTGCTATGTCCAAGGCAAACTCACCGCCGCTGATGTAGCCCTTCCCGTATTGGACCGCACTTACGGCGCCAGCCGCGACGCCAAGCCCCGCACCTGCCACAACCAGCCCGGCCGCAAGCAACCCTCCGGATGCCACGCATCCGACGATCAGGGCCGCAACCCCCACCACCGTGCCTGCCGTCAGCAGACCTTTCTTGACGGTGGCAAGGCCTTCCTCGCTGCCGAGCCACTCGGCACCGCGCTTCAGTGCTTGGCCTGCCTTCTTGACCTCGGCCTTGAAGGCCTCAGCCCTCTCGGCGCGTGCGGCAGCAGCAGCTTCTGCCGCCTCGCGTTCGGCGATCGCGGCGGCCTCTGCCGCCCGTGCCATCTCAGCTCCCGCTTCCTGTGCCGCGCTCCAGGCCTCGCCGATGGCCTCCCCGACGTCACCGACGGCCTCCCGCACTTCCTCCTTGACGCGTGTCACGACGTTGGTGATGGCGCGCACGACGCGGTTCACGACCGTCCTGACGGCGTTGACGACGGTGTTTACCGCCTTTTTCGCCCAGCTCCAGAAACCGTGCCCGTTGGGATCGATGCTGTTGACCGCGTCGTTTGAGCAGTAGATGTAGGGGTTAAGTGAGAGCCGGTCGGTCGCTTTGCCCGGGTCCGGGTCCATGGAGAGGAAGCGGCCGGTGGCCGAATCGTAGTAGCGTGCCTGGAGATAGTAGTGCGAGGTCTCGGTGTCAAAGTAGTAGGAGGCATAGAGGAAGGGGTTGCCCGCCGTGCCTACTGCCACTTGCGTACCGCTTGCGTTGTACTCGGTGGGGTTTCCCCAGGCGTCGTAGGTCCACTTCGCCACGGTGGCACCCGAGGACGAGATGAGTGCGGTGACGATCTGGCCCGAGATGTCGTCGGTAAACGCGCGAAGGCCCCGGATTGTCCGGGGCCTTCAAGAAAGCTCAGACTAGAAGCGCATCGTCATAGCCGATGCAACTCGGAAATCCTAGAGCGCCACAAAGAATGCTACGCCTTCATAACTGTAAGTCGCCGAGTACGCGGCCATGACTGTATTGCGCTCGTCCACGGATACCGTGTAGAAGTGGCTGCCATTATTCCTGTTGTAGAAGCGATACACCGGCGTTGTCCCCGCGGAGTACGTGCACACGTTGTAGGCCGGGCCCTCGTAGTTGTAGGTTGCGCCCCACAAAGCGATTACCGTGTTTCGCTCTTGGAGAGATGCCGTGTAGAAGTGGCTGCCGTTCTTCTTGTTGTAGAACCGGTAGAGAGGAGCGTTGTTGTATGGATTGGTAGTATTTACGCCATAGGCGCGACCTTCATAGCTGAAGGTCGCGCTGTATTGAGCAATGACGGTATCCCGCTCCCCGGCAGACGCCGTGTAGAAGTGGCTACCGTTGTTCCTGTTGAAGAAGCGATAGATGGGCAGGTCTGTCACTGGGATCGGGAGCGCCTGCGCGTAGGTATCCACAGTCGTCGGCACATCGTTGAAAGTACTCTGAACCACTGAAGTCCAAGTTTCGCCTGGGTTGATCACGAGACCGTCGTCGTAGTCGAACAGCGTGTCAATGAGGTCGTCGGCCGAGTTGAGTTCCCAGCCTCCCGCTACGGGTGATTCCACCGCCACACGTGAATCGTTACGGAACGAACACGAGTATGCGCGAAGGCCATTGATAACCGTCTCAGTCCGCCCGACGAGTGTGAGATCTACGGCGGTTGGATACTCAGTGGGAATGGTTCCGAATGCGCTCACAAACACGGTGACGGCCGTACCCGTAGGGACGGGTAGGGTCATATAGTCCGTGTAACTCGCGATATTGTCTGGCACGAGATTGTATATCAGCGCCCAACCGGTGTCGGTCGCTATGGTCGTGTCGGCGGACTTCACCGTAAATGCCAGCCGGACCATGCCCACCGGGGAACTCTGGTCGTTTCCGACCAGCCCCTGAATACACAGATAGTCGCCAACCCAGAAAAAGTTGCCCATCGAAGGAATCTGAACTTCTCCGGAACCTGATGTCGAGTCTAGCGTCATCGCTGCGACTTCGTGACTCGAAGTAACACCCGCCGCCGAGAACGTCTTGAGTGAAGACATGGTGCCCAGACTCGGCGAAGCGACCGATCCTATTGTTCCGCGACTAAAAATCGATGGAAGCGACGTACCCAGCCGAGGCGTAGCCGCCATCGCGAGTTGCGGAACCAGCAATGCGGCCAACAAGATCGCTCCGAAGACGACCGCGAACATCGCACGCTTCGCGCCCCCACTCTTTCCGCACACAGTATCCCCCACAAAATGCATGACGCCGTCCCCCTTCGCCGAAACGCTTCATCGCCGTGTCGCCATCTCATGCAGCGCGGCCCCCAGACCTGTTCTGTCAACTCTAGCAAAAGAGACGACCTCCGTGTGCCATTCCGACGCACTTTCGGACGTGACACTGCCCTACTCGCCCATGTGGGTATCCTTTGGTCTCCGGCAGTGCGATAGTGTCGTTCGTGCTCACCTGCTGTCCGTGAATCGAGGTCTGTTCAGTGGCGTTTCTGCTCGGATGTGAGAACGTCCATCTGGAATATCCGGCCAAGACGGTCTTCGACTCGGTCACACTCGGAATCAACGACGGTGACCGGATCGGCATTGTCGGCCGCAACGGCGACGGTAAGTCATCGCTCCTCTCGCTGCTCGCGGGTGCGTTCGAGCCCGATACCGGACGCGTCATGAGGCGCCGAGGGACTACCTTCGGCATGCTTCGGCAGGCCGACGCTCTCAATCCCGAAGAAACCGTCGCCCACGCGGTTGTTGGCGACGTGCCGGAACACACGTGGGCCTCCGACGCCCGGATCCGCAACATCATCCACGGCCTCATCGAAGACATCCCCTGGAATGGCCCAATCGGCGAGCTTTCCGGCGGACAGCGACGCCGAGTGGATCTCGCCCGCGTGCTCGTCGGAGACTGCGACGTGCTCATGCTCGACGAGCCCACCAACCACCTCGACGTTCGAGCTATCGCGTGGCTCGCCGAGCACCTCAAGCAGCGCTGGACGAAAAAGTCAGGCGCGCTTCTCGTGGTCACCCACGACCGGTGGTTTCTCGATGAAGTCTGCTTAGGTATGTGGGAGGTGCACGACGGGCTGGTGGAGCAGTTCGAGGGCGGATACTCGGCCTATGTGCTCCAGCGCGTCGAACGGGAGGAGGCCGCCCAAACCGCCGAGCAGAAGCGCAAGAACCTCATGCGCAAGGAGCTCGCTTGGCTCTCGCGCGGCGCTCGTGCCCGTGCGACCAAGCCCAAGTTCCACGTGGAGACGGCGCGTGCACTCATCGCCGACGAGCCGCCGGTGCGCAACTCCCTTGAGCTCAAACGGTCAGCGATGTCTCGTCTGGGCAAGCAGGTTGTCGACCTTGTGGACGTGACCGAGCGCCTCGGCGACAAGACTGTCATCGATGATGTCACGTGGCGTATCGGCCCTGGAGACAGGTTTGGCATTCTGGGCGAGAACGGAGCGGGCAAAACGACGCTACTCAACATCATCCAAGGCTCCGTCATACCGACTTCCGGTCACGTGAAGATCGGCAAGACCGTCAAGTTCGCGATTCTGTCGCAACACCTGGACGAACTGAATGAGCTGGGCAACTCCCGAGTCCGCGAGGTTCTCTCGCACTACAAGACTCGCTACGAAATCGATGGCCGAGAGATAACGCCCGCCCAGCTGCTGGAACGGCTCGGATTCGAGACTGCACACCTGTCCACACCGGTATCTGACTTGTCCGGCGGACAGAAGCGCCGTCTTCAGCTGATGCTCATCCTCTTGGACAAGCCAAACGTCCTCATCTTGGATGAGCCAGACAACGACCTAGACATCGACATGCTCGCAGTCGTGGAAAGCCTTCTGGACACGTGGCCCGGCACCCTCCTGCTCATCACCCATGACCGCTACCTGATGGAACGCGTCACCGATGATCAGTTCGCGATTGTCGACGGCAGAGTCGTGCACGTGCCGGGCGGCGTTGACGAGTACCTGCGCCTCGTAGACGAACGCGATCAGGGGCGCGTGAAGGCGAAGCTCGCAAAACCGAATGCGCAGCCCCGACCTTCACTCCTGCGAGCCGACGAATACGCCCTCAAGAAGCAACTCGCGTCTGTTGAGCGCAAGCTGGACACGCTGGGCACAAAAGCGGATGCCATCCGCGACGAGATGGAGGCGGCGAATCCTTCAGACTACATCGCCTTGGGTGACATCCAAGGCCGCCTTCAGGAAGCCAGACAGCAGATCTCCGACCTCGAGGACCTCTGGGTGGAGCTTTCCGAGAAGCTTGCCTGACCCCTGCGCCGAGTCACCGCTTGTTGTTGTCATGGGCGCACACCAGGCTTATCGGCAGCCGCCAATCGCCCGAACAGCGTTGCTGGCCCACTCGGAATCCTTCAGGCTTTCTAGCCCACAAAGACCGCGTCCAAGCTCCTATACGCCAGTCCCACCTCAATCCTCGGCAGCAGCTCGGACACCATGGCGATCAAGTACTCCCGCGCATCTTCGTCGGAGACGCTCAGAACATCACACGTCTTGGTTGCCACCTGCTGCAACGCCCGAGCACGCTGCGCATTCCCAAGGGGTTCAAGACGCGCAGCAATCGCCGTGCGCTCCCCGTCCCCGATTGCCAGCCGTGCCGGATCCTCACCGAGCAGCACCAGACCAATCACGTTGATCGCAACCGGCTCGTACACGTTCACGAGCAGCCCGATGTAGTCTGGACTGGCGGCGGCAAGCACGCGCTCACAGGAGGCGATCTCGAAGAACCGCAGGAACTGCGCCTCGATCATCATGCGCCGTAGGTACTCGGCAATGAAGTCAATGCCTGAGAGCGACGAATCGACCGGATGGCAGAGCGGATAGTCGATGCTGCACGGGACCTCGTGTGCCATTGATCGGTAATCGTAGTGCTTGAAAAAATCACCGATGCCTGTAAGAGTGTCGCGCAGCGCGATGTTCGGAATCAACGGCATGGCAATACAGACGTTGCGCCAGAGCTGCTCGGCAGCCTCGACCTTGCGCCCGACCTCGGCGAGACGGCGCCTGAATTCGCTCTCGAGATCGACCTGAAGCAGCTGCTCGGGCACGGTCCGCTCCTCTGGATCGATGCCCAGCACGAAGCATATGGAGCGCAGGAGATCAGCCGCCACATGGGTGGGCACGGAGGTACTGTCGCCCATGGTATAGATCGCGGTGCGTCGTTCCACCAGCCGCAGGAAGGCGTCCTGGAACGCGACCTCATCGGCCGATGACACAAGCTCGTCGGCCACACGCGCCTCTCGCATCAGCCCGCGCTCATCAGTCATGCGCAACCTACTCATCCAGCCAACTCGCGCCTTCCCAGGCGGGCGCGTAAGTATCATCGACCCATTTGGAAACGTCGTAACGATGCGCGGCGAGCGTGTAGGCATTCGCGGCGGCATTGTCGGCCTCTGGGTGGGCAGTGTCGGGCTCGCCCAGAGCCTCCTCGCGAATGTGCCGGCCGAGCCCATCGAACAACGCCTCGGCAAGGCACTCCATGTCGCCTTCAGCCACATCGTCAAACAGCGATCGTATTTTGCCGATAAGCTCGTCGTCAGGAACCTGCTCGAGCGATTCGTTCTTGAACTCATAGAAGAGGTCCTGCAGCTCAAGAATCTGCTGAGCGAAGGTACTCTGCGAAACGTGCGGCGAACCGGCAAACGCCAAGACCAGCGCTTTGGTAACGCCGCCTCCAAACTCGACACGCTCACTCTCACGGAGCGCCTCAAGACGTCCGACGACGAGCGCCTGGATGTCTGCCGACGACAGCGACAGGCCGTAGCACTCGATCGTGGTGTTGCACGACTCCAGTTCGTGAACCGCCCGTGCAATCTGGAGCCGCCCAGCGTCTTGCCCAAAGGGTACTAACATTCGCATCACCTCGGGTACTGCTTATACGCTCTTCTTGCGACAAATACAGGACTCGTTCTGAAGGCCGGAATGTGGTAAGGTATTGCTAGTGGACGAGGCCTTTGACCTCGTCTTTCTTGTTTGAGACGCTGCTCTCACTTCTTCCTCAGAGATCATGAAGGCGCGCTGCATACTCGCCGAAAACGAATGAGAGACCGGTTCACGGCTTCCCGGAACACGGCCTCTCATCTGCAGCTCTACTGGCCGGGCACGGTGGGCGCGTTTCTACTCTCCTCGATCTCTCCAAGTGGACGCCCAGCCAAACACCCGAGTTCTTGTATCTACGCCTTCGGTGCAGTGAAGCCCCGTGCGGTGGCGGCAGCGCGCAGGTCAGTCCAGTAGTCCAGATGTTTGATCTCGCCTTGGGGACAGACCTGGTCGCACTTGCCGCACATGATGCAGGCCCAAAGGCCCTCCTGCACCGCCTCAACCACTCTGTCCGCCTGATCGTAGGGATCGTAGAACCGGAAAGCGGTTGCGAGCATTGAGGCCGGTCCAACGTACTTCGACGGAGCTGCGGCGTGCGCCGGGCAGGCGGCAGTGCAGACCTGGCAGCGGGCGCACCACTCCAGCGCTTTGATCTTCTCCGCAACCGTCATGTCGTAGGTGTTGATCTCCTCCTTCTTGAGTGGCGAGGTCCGAACGCGCGCGTACTTCTGCGCTATCCGGGCCTGGGCCTGACTCTTGTCAACGATCAGGTCATGCAGCACGGGCTGGCCAACGAGTGGCTCGATCTTGTGGCTCGCGTCGCCGATCATCGTGACGCAGGCCAGAATAGGGTTGCCGTCGAGCATGACGGCGCAGCGTCCGCACACTCGTCCCCGGCAGGAGTAGTCAAAAGCAATTGGCTCACGATTCTCGTTCGCCCACGAAATTGCTTCGAGTACCGTCATCTTGTCCCAGTGCTCAACCTCGCAGGTCACTTCGTAGGGTGCGGCGTCTACCGCTGGGTCGTATTTCTTGAAAGTGATGTTCATAGAGTATTCGCTCCTCGATTGCGTTGAACCTTGTTGGTTACCAGGTGAGTTCCGGCATTTCCCGCTTCGCGAATGTCATCGCATGATCTTTGAGTGAGGCCGCAATGACACACTTCCACTTAGCGTCATCCTTCTTTGGGAAATCGACGCGCACATACTGGCCACGGGTCTCCTCCCGCATCAATGTTGCCTTGACGCTCATCTCGGCGATCTCAAGCAGGTTGTAGTTCTCGATGGCTTGTTTCCAATCCATGTTGTAGGTCAAGGTATCCGTGCCTAGAACCATCTTCGGCATGTCCTCAGTACGGATGCGCGCAAGCTCGGTCACTGCCGCCTCAAGGGCTGCCTTCTCGCGAACGATGCTCATGCAGGTGCCGCACGCCTGCTGGATCTTGTGGCGCACTACGTGTGGCCTCAGGCCGCCTTTGACCTCGCGTGTCCGAAGCTCATGGAGCCTCGTGTACTCATCGGCAACCGGCGTCCAGTCGATCGTCTTCGGAGCCTTGAGACTCCCGAGATACTCGATCGCGCACCGAGTCGCGTACGAGCCGAACCTATTGCTGAGGTACACACTCGTTCCGGCGTTCTCACCGTATACGCCCGTGCCGCGCACGCAGAAGAGGCCTGCGATCTCGGTGCTCATCAGCTTATCGCTGATCACCGGCGCACCACCATGTTCATACATTTCGAGGCCAAGCTCGATGAGATCGGTGCTCACATCGATGCCGAAGTTGTCCTTGAACAGCGCGATGGAGCGCGCATAGGTTTGGCGGAGGCCTGCACGTATCTCAGGCTTGCTAAGATCGATGAGGCACCCGCCGCTCTTCGTACCTCGGCCCTTCGCCAGTTCTGTTCCGAGAATCTGATTGAAGTACACCCGGTCAAACTGGAAGCGTACCTTGTCGTACGACGGGTCCGTGAGCAGGGGTTTGCCGTCTCCGCCGAGGATGTACGCATTCTCGTTCGCGTCAGCGCCGATGCCTGAGTTGAAGCCATAGGCGATGCCTGTCGGATAGGTTGTGATCAGGTCGTATGCTCCGTATTCGGCATCTCCAATCGCCGCACCATGCCGATAAGCCGCTATCTCGATGTCGGACGTGTTGTCGGGACTATTGATCGTCCTTGCAGACACCGTGCTCCATCCGTTCATCCAGCAACTGCCACCGGCTGCAAGGATGACGGCGTTCGCGCGGTATACTCGAAGTTCACCGCTCGGCAAATGGATGCCGATCGCGCCTAGGCAGACGCCGTCATTGACCAGCAGGTCCGTCAGCATCGTTCGATCCTCTATGCTGAGAAACGGCGACCTCTTGAGCTGGTCCTGCTCATGACGCGGGTAGCTTCCCTCGATGATCTCGAATCCCGGAACCTTCAGAACGTACCGAACGCTTCCGTCGGGATTGCGGCGGCCAGCCACTTGACCACGATTCATGAGGGTTACCAGGCCGTCCGCATTCGGATCCGTCAGCATGGCTGCCTTGAGCGCGACTTCGTTGGTCACGTTCGGGATGATCGGCTCGAGTTTGAAGTCGCTCGCTGGAACCCATTCATGCATGAGATCCCAGTTGAATCCGGCGGCACCGCTGAAACCGAACGGACCCTTGTCTACTATGGTAACGTTCTGCCCTTTCTCAACGGCCTGGTAGGCCGCAGACAGGGCCCCAAGCCCGCCACCGATGATCAGAAGCTCGACGTCAATGACACTGTATGATCCGTTTCCCGTGGCATTGCCCGTCTTAGCATCTGCATTCGACGTACATCCGGTCAGACCAAGACCACTCCCGGCGAGTACAGCTGCTCCTGCCAGCGCCCCGCTTCCCTTCAGGAACGCTCGGCGAGAAAGGCCGACTCCTCTCTCATGGCCATAGTCGACACCAATCTCCTTGTCATCCATGCAAACCCCTTCCCTCCGCAGACTAGTCTGGGGCGAATATCGCACCCCTCCGACTACGATTCTGGGATCGGGGCAGTTCGTCGACTAGGAATCAAACACTCGCTTCTGTGCAACCGACCGACACACTTCGAGTCCATCGTGAAGGGTCGTGTTGCACCTTGCGCCCCATGAGCTATCCTGAGTGCATGGGGCGTACGCAGTCGCGCAGGCGGGAGGAGATCATGAATGAACGGGTCTTCGTCGTAGAGCCGGGCTTCCTTGTGAAGTTGCAGATACTGCACGCTGTCGACAAACCGATTTCGAGCATGAGCGTCGGTGAGATCTGCATGAAATGTGGGATCTCGAGACGCACGTTCTACTATCACTTTGAGAACAAGTTCGACATCGGCTACTGGTATGCGGGTGTCTGCCAGCGACTCTACCTGGACGAGATCGGCCGGACTCTGACGTGCTTGGAAGGACTCGTCAAACACTTCGAGACGTTGGTCAGCGAGCGCAAGTTCTACGAGTACATGGCCACGGACTATGATGAGCGTTCTCATGCCCGAGAGCGTGTCGCGATGCAGAGGGAGCACACCATCCTGCAAACCCTCAGTGAGTATCACGGCATGCCGGATCCATCACCCCTGCTTCGTTTCTGCATTCAGTCGTACGCTTCGTCGGAATCTGCGCATGCCAAACAGTGGTTCTCTCGCGGCATGGATACTCCGCCTGAAACCTTCGGCCGAATGATCGAAGCCATCATCCCTGGCGAACTCAAGAGACTGCTTGACGATGTCCCATCCAAGAAAGCAGAAGTCCCCCCGCTTGTGAGCGGATGAAGTCATCCGACACACGCACGAAGCAGCCCTGATGAGTCTCCCGCAAGACCAACACATGTGCGCGTTCTACGCTCAGCGTGGCCACGACAAAGAGCGGCGCCTCGAGACCAGCGTCTACTGCTCTCTCCTTGGCCTCAAGCGGGCTTGTTCGGAGTTCGGCTACACGCGCCCTCGAAAACAAATGAGAGACCGGTTCACGGTTTCCCGGAACACGGCCTCTCATCTGCAGTTCTACTGGTCGGACTTAGTGGACGCGTTTGTAACTGCGGCACGGTCACAACACCTATGACCTTGGGACTAAGAGTCCCGCGATCTCTGTGGTCAGGCCGGCAATACGAGGCACGTTGTCACGCCTCTGTCATCTGTCTTAACCCGCGCCATATTGGCCTCTATCATGCCCGCAGTCACTGACTTCGGTGCGGCGGGGCCTCCAGGCGCCTGACTGCGAGGATCGCCAGGTCATCGCGCAGTTGACCGGAAGAGAAAGTCAAGACGTCCGCCATCACCTCGTCGACCACATCTCGCGCGCAGTCTGCCCCCGACGAGGCGAGCCGGTCAAGCAGCCGGTCCTCGCCGTACATCTCTTCGGCTTGGCGTGCTTCCGTCAACCCATCGGTGTAGAGGAACAGAATCTCATTCGAGCCGACCCGAGCTTCGCATTCGCCGAACTCAACCGACGCGAATGCCCCGAGAATCGGGTTCGTACACGGCAGTGTTACCACGGTGCCTTCGGGCTTCAGAATCGCAGCCGTCGTGTGCCCAGCGCTCGCATAGGAAAGCCGACCGTTCACTCTGTCCAAAATGCCAAAGAACACGGTCGCGAAAACTTCAGGCGCCGTGGATCTCTGCACGAGGTCGTTGGCGAGCGTGAGTATCTGTGCAGGAGTCTTTCCACTCTCATGGGCGTGCGCTCGGATGGTGTCCTTCACCAGAGATGTCAGAACAGCGGCTTTGAGCCCTTTGCCCGAAATGTCGCCGATAGTGATGCCCAAGCGATCGTAGTCGAGTTCGAAGAGATCGTAGAAGTCCCCACCGACAAGTGTCGACTCCGTGGCGGGCCGGTACGAAGCCGCGAAGTCGATGCCGTGGACTGACTCGGGCAATGTGAGCAACGCCCCTTGTAGCGTCTGGGCGGTATTACGCTCGATGCTGTAGAGGCGAGCGTTCTCAAGCGCGAGGGAGACCGCTGAGCCGAGTTTGCCGCCGAAGTCGATCTCGGCGTCCGTGAAGCGACGCACTGCGGCTGAAGAGTAGAACAGTGCACAGCCGATGACCTCTCCTTTGGCATGTAATGGCACCGCCAAGACCGACTTGGGCCCGTACCTATTGACGAAACCGACGTCGACTGTCTCGTCGCCACACATGTTCTCGATCGCAAACGGATGCTTCAGCCCTGCCGCCCTTGTCGCGATGGGTGCTTCCTTCTCGCTTAGCCGCCAGCCGACGTCTTCTGGCGAGAATCCCGTCTGGTGGCGCACGATCCACTCATCGCCTTCGCGCATCTCGATGGTAGCTGCGTCGCAGGCAAGCGCCTTGGAGCCGGCCTCGAGCGCGTGTTGCATCACTTCGTCGATCTCAAGAGTCGAGTGAACGGCGCGGTTGACTTCATTGAGCGCCTGGCTCAGCCGCACTGATTCTCTCTCAAAGTCGAGAAGCAAGGCGTTCTTGACCACGGTTGACGCATGCGAAGCAATGCCCGCCACAATATCCATTTCGCGGTCGGTGAAGTCGTGACGTTGCCCCGGCTCGTCCAAGGTCACGTGACCGACAAGTTGGCCGCCTGTCTGCAGCGGAACGAACAGTGCGACTCTGCAGGCGTTCGCTTTGGCGATAGCCCGATCCTTCTCTGGCGTCTCGGGCAGTTCGTAGTCGAGGATCGTCAGGGTGGCCGCACGAATCGCGGACAGAGATGTCTCACTGAGTTGGCCGAACGGAATCTCTCCCCCGGTTGGGAGCACGAGACCTCCCGTGGCGATTCTCGGCATGAGGATTTCTCGCTCAACGTCGATCAGATTGACGAACGCCCGCTTGATCCCGGTCGCCTCCAACACGAGACGGGCAAGTTGTTGCAGGGCGCCCTCAACACTCGTGGCCTCAGCCAGCGCGGATGCAGACTCCAGCAGGAGCTGCGTCCTCGCCAGTTCGTCCTTGACCAGTTGCGCGGCGACCATGCGATCCGTGATGTCGCTGAAGACGATGCCCACCAGGCGACTGGCGGGGGCTCCGACACGGAAGGCAGAGACTTCGTAGTTGCGGCCGAGCGCCGTTGCGGGGGCTTCGAAGCGCGCGGGCTCTCCTGTCAGCGCGACTCTCCCGTAGATCTCGTACCAGTATGGGTCGTTGTCGGGGGCGAGTTCGCGAATTCGCTTCCCTTGAACATCGTGCAACCCGGTCTGTTGCTCGAATCGCCGGTTGACCTCGACGAAGCGGTAGTCGAGCGGGTTATTGTCGTCGTCGAAGATCATCTCGACGGTGCAGTATCCGTACAACAGCGAATCGAAAAGGAGCCGGTATCGCTCCTCACCCGGTAGCCCAGCGGTCTCGAGATCGCCCGACGTCCGTGCGGGATTGCCGGACGACAGCTCCCCGAGGTCAGTCAGCGCGCTATCACGATCATGCGGGGTCGCGGCATCCGCCATTACTCGATTGCTCCCAACGGCAGTGAGATGCGAGGCAGCGCGTTCATGATACTCGCCAGAACCTGCGGACTCAACGGACGCGCAGCCGATGTACAAGTAAACCGTTTACACGCCGACTCGGAGATGGTGCGTCCCTGAGCGAGTCCTTGAGTCAGGCGTCGCCAGCTGCCGTCAGCGCAATGACGCCACCCATACAGGATTCCACCCCATCCCGCCGTCCAACCGCGTCAGGGAATCCGCCGACCCCGGGATTGAGAGTCTTAACGTCGAGTGAACGCGACTGGACAACGGCCGAGATGCGTTTGGAACGCTTCTTGGTCATATTCCCGCAGCCAAATGAAACGAGGCACCCCGCAGGGTGCCTCGTGATCGTGCGATGGTCGGACTTAGTAGACGCGTTTGTAACTGCTGCGAGCGCGAATCGAGGCCAGACTCGGCCGCTCCAGTTGAGGACCTGCGGCAACCGAACGCAGCTGCGAGTACGTGAACAGTATTCATATGCTACAATGTCAATTATCGATTACTTTACGAGTGCTATTCTCACTTACTGTAAAGGTTGGTGGACATTATGACATTTGAGAACATGTCACCAACAGCCATCGCCGACGAGTTGGGCGATCGGCTGCGAAATGCCCGGCTGAACGCAGACCTGACGCAAGCCGAGGTGGCGTCACGTGCGGGCCTCAGTCGACCGACCGTGGTCGCCGCTGAGCAGGGACGTGTTCAGCTTGAGAACCTCGTCGCCATCCTCCTCGCGATGAACATGGTGAACCAGCTGGATGCGTTCCTGCCCGTGCAGAAGATCTCGCCTCTCCAGCTCGCGAAGCTCAGAGGCCGTGAGCGCCAGAGAGCGTCGAGAGCCAAGAACAAGCCCACGCCGACTCGTGTCAAGAAGGATGAGACCTCATGGTGACGGACGTCGCGGCCGTCAGATGCGGTGAGCTGGATGTGGGAGCAATCAGCTACGATACCGAGACCGGCCTTGGCTCGTTCGAGTACGAGCCTCACTTCGTGAGGACAGGCATCGAGCTCTCACCTCTCAAGATGGCGCTGTCCGCCCGCGTCTATTCGTTCCCCGAGGCAGATCCTGAGGTGTTCCACGGCCTGCCTGGGATGATCGCCGACTCACTACCCGACGACTTCGGAAACGCGGTGCTGGCGGCCTGGACCGCCAGTCGAGGTCGTTCGACCGCCGACATCACCCCGATCGAGCGCCTCAAGTACATCGGCCAGCGCGGCATGGGCGCGCTCAGCTATCACCCCGCCGAACGACGCAAGGGTCTGAACGCCTCACAGCAGGTCGAAATAGAGTCGCTCGTCGCGGTTGCCCAGGAGGTCCTCAACGAGCGCGCAGACTTCGGGGTGCAGCTCGGCGCCCACGGCCGAAACGACGAGGACGCTATGCTCGCGCTGCTCTCAGTGGGCGTGAGCGCGGGAGGCGCTCGCCCAAAGGCGGTTCTCGCGTTCAACGACGACTTCACCAGTGTGCGATCCGGGCAGGTGGACGTCCCCGACGGTTTCACGCACTGCATCATGAAGTTCGACGGTGTGAGCGAGCATAGTCGGAGCGAGGAGACGTTCGGCGACCCATTGGGCTACGGCGCGATGGAGTATGTGTACTATCTCATGGCGACCGCCTGCGAAATCGAGATGATGCCCTGTCGACTCCTCGACGAGGGAAACCGGCGTCACTTCATCACGCAGCGCTTCGACCGAGTGGGCAACCGCAAACGCCACGTCCAGACGCTGAACGCCCTGGCGCACGTCAGCTACAAGCGGGCGGGTTCCTACTCCTACGCCGAGCTGTTCGCCACTGCGCGGGAGCTCGGACTCGGCGCCGAGGACGCGATGCAGCTGTTCAGGCGCATGGTCTTCAACATCGTTGCCCGTAACCACGACGACCACTCAAAGAACGTCTCGTTCATGCTCGACGAGGACGGTCGGTGGCGACTGGCGCCCGCGTACGACCTCGCCTACAGCTACAAGCCCGGAAGCCCGTGGGTCGCAAGCCACTGGATGACACTCAACGGGAAACGGGACGACTTCACCAGAGAGGACTTCTACGCTGTCCAGCGGCTGAGCCCGCTGTTCACGAAGCGGAGAATCGACGAAGTGATCGACGAGACGGTCGAACACGTATCGCGATGGGACGTCTTGGCCGCCGAGCACGGTGTGCCCAACGGATTACGCGAGACAGTGAGCAGGAATCTGCGACTGGCGGTCTAGCGGGGCGACTTCGGATGCAGACCTAGGGGTCGCCCTGGTGCTGCCGAACACTGGCGGGACGCGTTTGTAACTGCGCTCGGCGCGCGTCGCCCCCATTCCCGCCGGTAGACGAAACGAGGCACCCCGAAGGGTGCCTCGTGATCGTGCGATGGTCGGGCTGACAGGATTTGAACCTGCGACCCCTTGACCCCCAGTCAAGTGCGCTACCAAGCTGCGCCACAGCCCGACGTGCCGACAAGCGGCAAGACGCTATGGTACCTGCCACGGGTGAAGCGAGCAACCACTTACGCGAACTTACCCGCGGGGTTGGTCAAGTCCGAGCTACTCGGCCGCTCCAACCTCAGGCTTGAACTCGTTTTCCGCGCTCACATACGCCACAACATTGACGTCTTCCAGCACGATGAGCCCAGCAGGAAGCATCGCAGTCCACACCTCGGCAAGTGCCGTGATGCGGATCGCGTCGTCGATCACGGCGACGAGCACGGGAAGGTCACTCGACATGCGCAGACCGTGCTTCGCGATGTCTCGGCTCGACGCGCCGAACCCTGCCATTCCGCGCAGAGCGGTTGCACCGGCGCACCCTTGGATGCGGGACTGTTCCATCAGCGCGCGGTAGAGTGGTTTGCCGTCGTACTGCTCGTCCTCGCCGACATAGGCGGAAAGCCGCTTTGCGTGACCTTCGAGATGACGTTTCATGGGGTGCCCTCTTCATTTCGTGGATGAGTGGCTCTGACCGCCATTGGAGCGATCCGATCCCAGATCCTCTGAGCTATCGCCTTCTTCGACATGACCGGCAATGCATCGACGCCTTCCGCAGAAACCAGCCACACTCTGTTCGTGTCAGAGCCAAACCCGAGGCCTTCAGTTGACACGTCGTTCGCAACCACGAGATCGAGGTTCTTCGCAACCAGTTTCTCGCTCGCGTACTTCACGCAATCGCTCGTCTCGGCGGCGAAGCCAACCAGCACCCGATCGCCCTTGTCGGCTCCCAGACCGGCGAGAATGTCGGGCGTGCGCTCAAGCTCCAGCACCAGCGGTGCGTCGGCCTTCTTCTGCTTGTGCCCGGCGGGAGCCTTCGGACGAAAGTCAGAGACCGCCGCACTCGCCACGACCACGTCGGTCTGCGGGTATTCGCGAACGACGGCGTCGCGCATCGACTCGGCGGTATTGACCCGCACCGTCGTCACGCCGAAGGGGTCCGGCAGCACGGTGGGTCCGCTCACGAGCGTCACGTGTGCGCCGCGCCGAGCGGCCTCCTCGGCGATCGCGTAACCGGCCTTGCCGCTCGAGCGGTTGCCGATGAACCGCACCGCGTCTAGGGGCTCCTGCGTCGGACCCGCGGTCACAAGCACGCGCACTCCGGCCAGATCGCGCGAGCGGTGCACCTCGGCCAGCACGGCCTCGGCGATCGCCTCCACCGTGGCAAGCCTGCCCTCGCCGATGTCACCGCACGCAAGCTCTCCGCTGTCGGGCTCGACCACGCCCGCGCCACGCACTCTGAGCGTCGCCATCGCGGCTTGAGTCGCCTCGGCGCGCCACATATGCACATTCATCGCCGGAGCCAACACCAGAGGCGCCTGCGTAGCAAGCGCTGAGGTAGAGAGCAGGTCATCGGCGCGCCCGCACGCAAGCTTCGCCAGCGTATTCGCAGTGGCCGGGGCCACGACGAAGACGTCGGCTTCCTCGGCAAGCGAGATGTGGTGAATAGCAGCACCGGCTGCGTCCCACATGCCCACGGCCACTGGCTCGCCAGTGAGCGCACGAAACGTCGTCGGTCCGACGAAGTGAGTCGCAGCTTCGGTCATGACGACTTTCACGCGACATCCGGCGCGCATGAGCGTGCGCGCCAGCTCACACGCCTTGTAGGCGGCGATGCAGCCTGTCACGCCCAGAATCACTGTCGGTTTTTGGGAAGCGTCCTTCATGGGGACAAGTATGGCATGCCGGTGCAACTGTCGTCTTGCGAAAGGGATCTCATGAGCCACAATCGCCCCTACGGCCGGGAAGTGCGAATCCGCATCGGAGGACCTGCCGGGTTCGGGATCAAGGCCGCCGGCCAGACGCTCGCCCGCCTGTTCGCCCGCGCGGGCTATCGCACTTTTGATCTCACCGAGTACCCATCGCTCATCAAAGGTGGTCACAACACCTATCACCTACGGATCAGCGAAGACGAGATCTTCAGCCATGTGATGGCAACCGACATCTTGGTCGCGCTCGATGCCGCAACCATCCCAGCGCACCTGAGCGAGCTCTCCCCCGGTGCGGCCATCCTCTTCGACCCGGCCGATATCGCCGCCTCAGAAATCGATGCCGGCCGAGAAGACCTCTGCCTCGTGCCGGTGCCGCTTACCGACATCGTCCACGAAATCGGCGGAATCCGCATCATGCGCAACGTAGCGGCACTCGGCGCGGTGCTCGGCCACATGGGATTCCCGCTGGAAGGCCTCCTGGACTCGCTACGCGCCCAGTTCGCCCACAAAGCACCGGCGATAGCCGAGCAGAACATCTTGGCCGCCACGCGGGGTTTCGAGCACGCACAGACCGTGGGCTGCGCATTCCCCTACCGCTTTGGCGACCTTCCGCTTCCGGCGGCACGCATTCTTGCGGATGGCAACGAGTCGGTCGGCTTGGGGGCGCTGGCTGCCGGCATCGGCCTGTACTGCGCCTACCCGATGACGCCGGCATCTTCGCTCCTGCACTTCATGGCCGCGCACGCGGATGATCAAGGCGTGGTCGTGAAGCACACCGAGGACGAGATCGCCGCCATGAACATGGTGATCGGCGGGGCATTCGGCGGGACGCGCTCCATGTGCGCCACCTCCGGCGGTGGATTTTCGCTCATGGTCGAAGGCCTTGGGTTCGCCGGTGCGTCCGAGTCCGCCGTCGTGGTCGGGCTCTTCACCCGGCCCGGACCTGCTACCGGGCTTCCCACCTGGACGGAGCAGTCGGACCTGCGCTTCGCGCTGCACGCGGCGCAGGGCGAGTTTCCGCGCGTGGTTCTGGCGCCCGGCGACCAGACCGACGCTTTCGAACTCACCTGGCAGGCGTTCAACCTCGCCGATCAGCTCCAAACGCCGGTCATCCTGCTCGGCGACACCTACCTCTCAGACAACCGCCAGACACTCGAGCCGTTCGACACGGCGGCCGTCACGATCGAGCGAGGCGAGCTTCAGACAGAGGGAGAAGTGACCGACTACCTGCGCTACCGCGTCACTGACTCAGGCATTTCCCCTCGCGTTTTGCCTGGGGTCATCGGTGCCCAGCAGATCGTCAACTCCTATGAGCACGATGAGCGCGGCTGGGGGGCGCCCGGAGAAGACGCGGCGAACCGAGTCGCGCAGAACGAGAAGAGGCTGCGCAAACTCCGCCTCGCCGAAACGCTGGTCCCGCCGCCGGTCCTCTTCGGCCCGCGTGAAGCCGATATCTCGATCATCCTCTTCGGCTCCACGAAGATGCCGGTGCGGGAGGCCATGAAGTGGCTGGAAGTAGATGGCGTCTCGGTCAACATGCTGCAGCTCGTCACGCTGTGGCCGTTCCCGCGTGACACCGTGGGCGGCTTCCTCGACCACTCCGCGCGTTCCTTGGTGATCGAAGGCAACGCCACGGGGCAGCTCGAGGGGCTCATCCGCGAACAGTGCTTGCGCGAACCCGGACACCGCATCAACCGCCACGACGGACGGCCCTTCTCTCCGGAACAGGTGTACGCGACCGTGCACCGTATTCTCGGCAACCACATAGCCTTGACACCCGCCGGCGCACTTCTCGGCAAGGGAGGCGGCATCTAGATGCCAAACGCAGAAGCTTTAGCCAGCACAATCAAGCCCACCTGGTGCCCGGGATGTGGAAACTACGGAATGGCCGAGGCCTTGAAGCACGCATTGGCCGAGCTGGGATGGGAGAAGCACGAGTTCGCCGTCGTCTGGGGCATCGGCTGCCACGGAAACGGGGCGGACTTCTTCGACGTGCAAGGCATGCACGCACTGCATGGCCGAGCGATCCCGCCCGCAACCGCGCTACGCCTCACACGCCCCGACCTCCACGTGATCGTCGAGATGGGCGATGGAGACGGCTACGGCATCGGCGTAGGGCATCTTGTTCACGCCATCCGCCGCAATATCGGCCTCACCGTCATCGCGCACAACAACCAGATCTACGGACTCACCACGGGGCAGGCATCGCCGACCACGGATCACCTCATGCAGACGGTCTCAACGCCGACCGGAGTTCTCGAGCAGCCGGTCAATCCAATCGGCCTCGCGCTCTCGGAGGGAGCGACGTTCGTCGCGCGGGGCTTCGCGGGCGACATCAAGCATCTCACCGGCCTCTACATCCAGGCGCTCACTCACAAGGGCTTGGCGCTCGTCGACGTCTTCCAGCCGTGTGTGACATGGAATCACCTGAACACATTCGCCTGGATGCGTGAACGGGTTTACAAGCTCGAAGAGAGCCCTTGGGACACCACGGACCGCGTGAAAGCGTTCGAGCTCTCCCTGTCGACATTCCACGATCTCACGTGTGCGCCCGAGCAATGCCGGATTCCGATCGGAGTGTACTTCCGTGATGATGCGGTCCCCGCATACGAGGATGGTGTCCCGGCCGCCTCGACCCCGGGCTGGAAGAGAGCGCTGGTGCCTCGCGACCTCGCGGGCGTCATCGAATCGCTGCGCTGAGCACGCCCTGATCGGACGTCTCGGCGTGAGCATGCTCACCTGAAACCATCCGGACGAACGCGGCGGCGATCGCCGGATCGAACCGTAATCCGGCGCCCTTCTCGATCTCGCACAGGGCGAAGTTCCACGCCATGGCGTCACCCGACTCGCGGTCAGAGGTCATCCACTCATACGCATTGCATACCGCCACGATACGCGCTTCCAGCGGAATCTCCTCGCCCACAAGCCCGTCCGGCAGGCCGGTGCCGTCCCATCTCTCATGGTGCGACCGAACCGATGGGACCACGTCCGAAAGGCCTGCCGACACCAGGATATCGTGGCCTCTCTCGGTATGCTGTCTGACGTACTCGCGTCCAAAATCGCCGACGAGACGGGCTGCGTTCATCATTGTGTCCGGCAGGCTTATCTTGCCAACATCGTGCAGAAGGGCGACCACTTCGACCAGCCACACGCGCTCATCGGAAAGACCCAACTGCACTGCCAAACGCCGGGCAGACTCGGCCACGCGCCGAGAATGGAACTGGGAGCTTGGATACCGGGCTTCGAGAGCGGCCGTGAGCGCTTTGGCCGATGAGAGGAAGGACTGACGCTGCATCCTGTCCATCGTGTCTTTCACGGTGAGGTCCTGGAGACGGTTGGGCTCGTAGATGATCACGCGATTCTTGCCGCTTCTCTTTGCGTGATAAAGCGCACCTTCTGCGAGGTGCTTCAGTTCCTCCAGGTCCTCTGTGTCGCGAGGAAATGATGCGATCCCCGCCGAGATGGATACTTCTCCGTCGGACGAGGCCACTAGTATCTCGATCTTGTCGACGATTTGCTGGCAGCACACAGCAGCCGCGCTCGAGCCCTTGAGAGGAAACACAATCGCAAACCGGTCCCCATCGACACGTCCTACGATGGTGCCGTCGTTGGTCGCAGCTTGGAGAACCTCACCGATGTGTTTGAGCGTACGATCTCCTGCCTCATACCCAAGCCGCTCATTGTAGACGTGAAAGTCATCGATATCGAGCACTGCGAGTGCCATCTCCTCGCCATACACTCTGGCGTCATCGAACTCACGAGTCAGTATTGCCCTCAGGTAACTGTGGTTCGGCAGACCGGTCAACGGGTCGGTCACAGTCTCGCGCGCAAGCACGCTGTGTTCGAGTGCGACGAGCAGGCTTCTGGCCAAAACGAGAGCCAGGAGTATGACGACAAGCACTCCGTAAGCCCGGAACCATTGGCTATCGCTCGTCTGTAAGCGAGCGGCCGCCAGCGCAAGAATCCCAAGAACGCTCGCTATCGGAACCAGAACGGAAACCCAAGGCCGACGAGCAAAGGCCGGAAGAGGCAGAGGGCGAAGATGGACCTTCTCCTTCTCGGTCAACCGATACACTGCAGCCATCATGAGCATGTAGTGGCCACCGAACTGCACAAGATCAAGAACCCCGCGAGATACGTTTCTCGTAGTCTCAGCGACACTCAGATACCATACCGGCCATAGGCAGACGGCGATGGCATAGACCACGATCGCGCCCACGGCGAGCGCCTCCCATGACCGCCACCTAACGAACTTGAATCCCGCCAGATTGCCGAGCGCGCCAAAGAGCAGCAGCAGGCCTGCCAGCGGATACGCAGCCCCCACCAGTGCCGCGGACGCAGGTGCGGCCACTGTGCTCATGAGAGGATGTGCGTACAGACCCAGTAACACTACGTAGATCAGAACTGCCACCGCTGCCGCGTCCAAGGCGAACCTTATGCGTGCGGGGCGTCTTCCGTCCTGCAGGCGAGTCATTGCCAGCACAAGTCCCAGAAAACACATCACCGCCACGACGTGAAGTCCTTGGAAGGGCCATGAGATAGCCGGGGGACCCGCAGGAGATATGAAGCCCACCCACCACAGGAGAAGGAACTCGCAGAACGCAAGCATGAGGTTCGCCGCCGCAAGAAAGACCCAGAACATGCGCTCTGCCCCGGACGATCTGAGGGACGCGAGGATGGAAAGCACAACACTGGCCACTATCGGCACCAGATAGATCGCCTCGAGCGGGGCCAGTCGATTCATGCCGCTCAGTTGGGAGAACAGCACAGCCGCATAGATTCCGGCTAGAAGCGGCGCCGGTACCCAGGCAATCCGCCTGATACCCCTGTTGATTCCGCTCGTGGTAAGTGCCCTAGATGGAGAATCCACGAAGTCCCCCTGCTTTTCGGCGCCCACCCGCCAAATGCAACCTCTCGGCTGCCGACACAGTATACATCGTGGGTGGTGCGGACGCCGCACGCAAGATGCGAACACGTCACGCCCCACCCACGATCGTTCTAGATGAGGCCGAGCTGCTTTCCCGCATCGGCAAAGGCGGCCAGAACCTGTGCGATGTCCTCTTTGGTGTGCGTGGCCATAAGACACGTGCGCAGGCGGTCGCTTCCGCGCGGGACTGCCGGATGAACGATCGGGCACACGAATACCCCGCGGTCAAAGAGCATCCGGGTCAAATCCATCGTAAGAGACTCGTCGCCCACCAGCACCGGTACGACACACGTGGTCGAATCCATCGTGTTCCACCCCTGAGCCTTGAGGCCCTCGGTATACAGACGAGTGATGTCATGCAGCTGCTTGACGCGCCACGGTTCATCTTCGATGACGTTGAAAGCCTCAAGCGCGGCGGCTGTGGAAGCGGGCGGCAGAGCAGCAGAGAAGATGAACGGCCGAGAGTAATGCCTCTGGTAGTCGATCAGATCATGATCGCCCGCCAGATACCCACCGATGCTTGGAATCGACTTGGACAGCGTACCCATTTTCAGATCAATGGAGCCGACCATGTCGAAATACTCCTCGATGCCGTGCCCCGTTTTGCCCAGAGCGCCGATCGAGTGCGCCTCGTCGACCATCAGGCGGGCGCCGTATGTGTCGCACAGAGCACGCGTCGACGGCAAGTCCATCACGTCTCCATCCATGGAGAAGACGGAGTCTGCAACAACCAGAATCGTGCCGTATTCGCCTTGTGCCTTCTGGAGGAGCTTCTCTAGGTGGCCCATGTCGTTGTGGCGGTAGGTATGCCACTTCGCTCCTGACAGCAGCGCACCGTCCACGATCGAGGCGTGATCGAGCTTGTCCATCAGGATGAGATCGCCAGGCCCGGTGAGTCCGGTGATGATCGCCACGTTGGTGACGTATCCGCTCGAGTACACGCAGGAGTCTTCGCGTTTCGTGAAACTGGCGACCCTGGCCTCAAGCTGCTCATGCAAGTCGCTCGTGCCGGTCAGGAGCCTGACTCCGCCGGCACCCGTACCGTAGTCCTGAACGGCTTTCTCGGCGGCCGCATCGATTCTTGGGTGGCCGATAAGGCCCAAATAACTGTACGAGGCGAGCATCACCATATCGCGTCCGTCAGCCATGGTGGTCCGGTGATTCACGGGCCCCACCGTTGGCTGCAGGTAGAAGTAGCGGTTGCTGTCCTTGAGTGAAGCTCGGCGCTCACGGAACATATCGAGACGCGCGTCGATGCCGTCATGCGCCAAGGTGGCGTCAAGCATACGTGGTACCCCTCTCCTCGCCGGCCGCGCCCGTGCCCGCGGCTGTCTGTGCACAAAGTTGTACACATGATACCACTCAGGAGAACGCGTCTGCAGCTTCTACAAGGCGCCACCGAGTTTTTCAGCCGCCAAACGCGCCCTGAATACACGAACGCCGACTGCGAAATCTCGAAGTCGGCGTTCGGAGCTGGCGAGGTGAGGTGTGCCTACTTGTAGCTGTCCTTAGCACGCTCGTAGGCGACATCGCCGACTGCGATCTCGTCAAGTGCGAGGGACAGCGGCTTGGTACTGGTGAGTTTGGCGATCTCGCTGGTCGGCATGGTGAGGAGGGCCTGGTCGCGGACGCCATGAATCATGTCGTTGATCTGACGGGCGCGCTTCGCGGACAGAACGCACAGCGTGTACTTCGAGTCGACCTTTGAGAGCAGTACGTCGATCTCGGGATTGATGACAGACATTCGCAAACCTCAGATTTCTTTCGAATCGGCATACTCATCGATGATCCGTTCAAGCTCGCCAGTAGCCCTGAGCAGATCGTCGTTTATTACCACATGGTCGTATTTTCCCACAAGTTCGAGCTCACGGCGAGCGGTGGCAAGGCGCGCCGCTATTTGCGACTCGGTTTCGCTCCCCCGCCCCACGAGCCGACGCTGCAATTCGTCAAACGACGGTGGCATCACAAACACAAGCACGGACTCCGGCATGAGGGTCTTCACCTGAAAGGCACCCTGCGGGTCGATTTCGAGAACGACCTGACGCCCCTCGGCGATCTTGCTGTCCACAAGTGCCTTGGGTGTTCCGTAGTGATTGCCATGAACTTCGGCCCACTCAAGGAGGCCGTCCTGCGCCCGAAGACGATCGAAGGCATCTTCTGAGACGAAACTGTACTCTCGGCCTTCAACCTCACCGGGCCTTGGACTCCGCGTCGTCATGGAAACAGAAACCCACAAGTCTGCAATCCGACCGCGGAGTTCTTTGACCAACGTTCCTTTGCCCGCTCCTGAAGGACCGGAAATGATGAACAGATTGCCTTTGCGCATCGACGAATCGCAGGCTCTGGTTTCGCCCGGTGACTGCAGCGGACTAGCCGAGACGCTCGAGAAGCTGCTCACGCTGACGGGCACCCAGCCCCTGAACGCGGCGGCTCTCGGAGATCTCGAGTTCGCCCATGATCTTCTGGGCCTTGGCCTTCCCGTAACCGGGAAGCGACTCGAGAAGGGCAGAGACTCGGATACGCGCGACCACAGGATCATCACTGCGGCGCATCACATCGACAAACGAAAGCTTGCCGCTCTTGATCTCGGCACGCAAAGCTGCCCTCTGCTGACGAGCCTCGGCGGCTTTCTTGAGTGCGTTCTGACGATCAGCATCGGAAAGGGTCGGAAGTGCCATGCGTCCTCCTCATCCATCAGACACCGTGTCACGGTGCCCAAGTGCCTGCAATTCACGATATCTACGGTGGCAATGTCAACCGAAGTAGCTCGTTATGCTACGCCTGACCTGCGGTTATGCCAAGCATCCCTAGGAAATTCTCCTGCTGCCTGGCGAGTACACGGGGATGTTGTCGGCGCATAGGACACACGAACACGACTCCCATGATTCAACCTCAAGTTGAAGGAGAGGCCAAAAGGGTGCATCGAACTTCTTCTCCCCACCCCTGTCTATCAAAGAGACGACTCCTACAACGGTGCCACCTGCGGCCCGCACAAGATCGATAACCTCAGCCACACTCCCACCCGTGGTGACCACGTCTTCAACCACGAGCACCCTGGCACCTGCAGGCACTTCGAATGCTCGGCGAAAGACCATCCGGCCCTGCTCGCGTTCGCTGAAGATGAACCTGACCCCGAGTGCCTGTGCGACCGCAAATCCAATGATCAAGCCACCAACCGCTGGTGCGGCTATGATGTCGATTTCGAGGTCCTCCGGAAGGCGCGATACTGCGGTTCGCGCGAGATCGGTGGTGAGGGCAGGATCTTCGAGTACCCGTGCGCACTGAACGTACTGGGCTGAATGACGTCCGCTTGTGAGCACGAAGTGTCCGCTACGGATCGCTTCGGCCCTCTCCAAAGCCTGCATGATCTCGGCATCGTTCATGTTGGTCACTGAAGTTTCTCCCTGATCTCACGTTGTATCGCATCCACCGCGGCCGCCGGCTCCGGCGCCGAAGTTATGGGTCTACCAATCACCAGATGGCTCGCCCCGGCCAGAAGTGCAGCCGCAGGCGTCGCGACTCGCGCCTGATCGCCGACGGCAGCTCCTGCGGGGCGCACTCCCGGTGTCACCACAAACGCATTCCTGCCAAAAAGCGCCCGCATCTCCGCAGCTTCGTGCGGAGAGCACACGACACCATCGACACCCGCGTCACGCGCCAGTTGGCCAAGAATTCGGACTTGGTCGGACGCGGCCCGATTGACACCGACATCGGCCAACGCCGCGCTGTCCATGCTGGTCAGGACCGTGACCGCGAGCACCGCCGGCACAGGCAAACCAGCGTCCTTTGCTGCGTTCGCAGACGCCTCCACAGCTGCCTGCATCATGGCCAAGCCGCCACACGCATGGATGGTCAACATCCCCACTCCCAGACGAGCGATCTCAGCAGCTGCTCCGGCTGCCTGATGCGGAATGTCGTGCAGTTTGAGATCGCAGAAAACGTCAAAGCCCAGCTCGCGGAGGTCCGCGATGATACGCGGCCCTGCGGCATAGTAGAGCGTCATCCCGACCTTGAGCCACCGCACGCGACCTTGGAGCGAACGCGCCAGAGCAACGGCCTCCTCGGCAGAGACATCAAGCGCCACGATTATGGGATTCTCGGCCATGGCTTCTCTTTTCGGGTTACGCGACGGCATGCCAGAATACATCGAGCCTCATGGTGCCGGTCGATTTCATCGCCGAAATCTCGGGGACCACGACGAGCAAGACAATGAGAGCCAAGAGCAGCAGCGATAGTGCAATCAGCCCCAGAAAGAACGGAATGCGCAACCCTTTTGGGATGATCGGTGCTCTCGGCTCAGGAACAGTGCCGAGGACGGCGATGAATCGTTTGAACAAGTTGTCAGCCACGCCGAGTACCCCCGGTCACACTCTTAGCGCCCCGGTCAGGTCGCGCGCCCGCAAGACAGTGTGGCGCTCACAGTACTCGCGAATGCCGTCTATGACACGAATCGTAGCAGTTGGGTCGACGAAGTTCGCGGTGCCCACGGCAACAGCTGAGGCACCCGCGAGGAGGAATTCGACAGCGTCGGTTCCGTTCGCGATGCCACCCATGCCGATGACGGGGACTTTGACCGCGTTGGCGACCTCCCACACCGCCCGAAGTGCGACGGGTTTGATCGCAGGTCCGGACAGCCCTCCGACCACCCGCGCGAGCAAGGGCCGGCACGACTCGGCGTCTATTGCCATACCCAGCAGTGTGTTGATGACCGATACTCCATCCGCACCTTCAGCCTCTACCGCACGTGCGATCTCGGCGATGCTGGTCACATTCGGGGTCAGCTTGACGATCAACGTCCGTGCGGTAGCCGCCCGGCACGCCGCTGTGACCGCCGCGGCCGACAGACAATCAGTGCCGAAGGCCATGCCTCCCTGCTCGACGTTAGGGCATGAGATGTTGATTTCGTATCCCGCCACACCGGGCTCGATCTCAAGCCGTCTGATGACGTCTACGTAGTCCTCGGCGCTGTGGCCGCTCACGTTTACGATCACCGGCGTCCCTGGGGCGTTGTCCTCAAGCCACCGCAGATCCTTCTCGACAAACGCATCGACGCCCGGGTTCTGAAGGCCGATCGAGTTCAGCATGCCGCTGGCGGTCTCAGCGATACGAGGACTCGGGTTACCGGGCCAGGCGCATGCCGAGACCCCCTTGGTCACGATGGCACCAAGTCGAGTCAGATCCACGAAATCAGCAAACTCTCTACCAGACGCGAATGTGCCGGATGCCGTCATCACCGGATTCTTCAGCTCGAGCGTTCCTATGCTAACCCTCAAGTCTATATTGAGTGTCACTATCTCACCTCTCCCAAGATCGGCGAGACTGCACGCGGATCGAGGGGTCGATCCATCATTGCGGGAACGCATCCCATCGGGGACGTGCCGACGGCGATTGATGGCCTAGTGCTTCGGCGGTGTTTGCGACGCATCCCAGACCACCTCCTCGGCATCGAATACCGGTCCGTCAACGCATGCGCGTTTGAGGCCATCACGGGTTGATACGATACAGGACAAACACGCGCCAATGCCGCATGCCATGAGCCGTTCCAGCGACACCTGGCACCGTACCCTGTGTGCCGATGCCAAACGCGCGATCGCGCGCTCCATAGCTTCGGGACCGCACGTGCAAACCAAGTCGAATCTCTGCTCGGAAAGCAGGCGCTCGGCTGCCACTGTCACGAACCCGTGCTCCCCTGCCGAGCCATCGTCGGTAGCCACGACGACCTGCCGCGCGATGCGCTCGAAATCCTCTCGGCCAAAGAGCCTCTCGGCCGTTGGCGTTCCCAGCGCTACCGTCACCGCAATGCCGCGTTGCGCCATCTTCTCAGCGAGCATCGCCAAGGGCGCTGCGCCCAAACCGCCGGCGACGAGGAGTGCGTGTGTAACGCCTTCGGGAACGTGCCAGCCGTGGCCGAGCGGACCCACAAGGTCCATCTCATCGCCTGCGATTTTCTCGGCCATGAGGAGTGTGCCCTTGCCGAGGACCTGATAGAGCAACTCGATGCGCTCACCGTGTGCATGGTAGACCGAGAACGGCCGTCGCAGGATTGCGTCGGAACCCGTGGCCACACGCAAGTGAACAAACTCGCCCGGCTGCACTGCGGCGGCACACCGCGGCGCGTGAAGCACCATCAGGCCGACGCCCTCGGCGACACGCTCGTTCGCGAGCACGGTGACACGCTCGAGTGTCGGTCTTGTGTCGTCCGCCATCATGAGAGTCCCGAGGCTTCCGACGCGCGATCGGCCGCATCCGCCAACTCGAAGTCCTGGAGGGCGTAGACGTCGAGCCTGCCCTCCTTGACCGCCTCGATTGCCTGAACGATCGCCGAGGCTGCCGAGAGTGTCGTGATGTTGGTGATGCCGTGGCGGATGGCGGCGGAGCGAAGGTGATAGCCGTCCGAGCGCGTTTCCTGTCCAAACGGCGTGTTGATCACGAGCTGGACTTCGCCATTGGCGATGTGATCGATGATGTTGGGTCGGCCCTCGTGCTTCTTGAGAACCTCGCGCACCGGAATACCCGCCGAGCGAAACGTCTTGGCGGTGCCTCGCGTGGACATGATCGAGAACCCGAGAGTCGTCAGGTGCTTCGCGAGCCCAGTGATCTGGCGCTTGTCCCGGTCGCACACCGAGATGAATGCCGTGCCCGAAGTGGGCAGCGAATAGTCGATCGCGAGCTGCGACTTTGCGTAGGCTGCCGGAAAGTCAGCAGCCACACCCATGACTTCGCCGGTCGATTTCATCTCCGGCCCGAGGACAGAGTCGGCGCCCGGGAAGCGCCCGAACGGCATGACGGCTTCCTTGACGCAGAACCGCTTGGGTTCGCGGTCCTCGGCAGGGAGGTTCATCTCGGCGAGCTTCTCACCGGCCATTACGCGGGCGGCAACCTTGGCAAGCGGCACGCCGGTCGCCTTGGAGACGAACGGCACCGTGCGGCTGGCACGCGGATTGACCTCAAGCACGTAGACCTGCTCGTCTTTGACCGCGAACTGCACGTTCATGAGGCCGCGCACGCCGAGACGCATCGCAAGCGCGCGCGAATGCTCGCGAATACGGCCGACGACGTCCTCGGAAAGCGAGTACGGCGGGATCGAACACGCCGAATCACCCGAGTGGATCCCGGCTTCCTCGATGTGCTCCATGACGCCGCCGACGTACACGGTGTCGCCGTCGCACACTGCGTCAACATCGACCTCGACCGCACCCTCAAGGAAGCGGTCCAGCAACACTGGATGCTCGGGTGAGATCGAGACCGCCTCGGCCATGTACTTCTCGAGGTACTGCCCGTTGTAGGCGATGACCATGCCGCGCCCGCCAAGCACGTAGCTCGGACGAACGAGCAGCGGGAACCCGATCCGCTCGGCGACCCGCAGCGCCTCGGCGAAGGAGTTCGCGGTTCCGGCAGCCGGGTACATGATGCCGAGTTCGTCGAGGATGGCGCTGAAACGCCTGCGGTCCTCGGCAAGGTCGATGGCCTCAGGGCTGGTGCCCATGATCGGCACGCCAGCCTCCTCGAGCGCACGGGCGAGTTTGAGCGGCGTCTGGCCGCCGAAGGTCACCACGACGCCGGCGGGGTTCTCGGCATCGACGATGTCCATGACATCTTCAAACGTGAGCGGCTCGAAGTAGAGCCGGTCCGAGGTGTCGTAGTCGGTCGAAACCGTCTCGGGGTTGCAGTTGACCATGATGGTCTCGTAGCCCATGTCATGCAGGGCGTAGGCGGCATGCACGCAGCAGTAGTCGAACTCGATACCCTGGCCGATGCGGTTGGGCCCGGCGCCGAGGATCATCGCCTTGGGCTTGTCAGTTGGCGCGACTTCGTCTTCGTCCTCGTACGTCTTGTAGTAGTACGGCGTGGAGGCGGCGAACTCGGCCGCGCAGGTGTCGACCGACTTGAACGTCGGCTCGATGCCGAGGGCCTTGCGCGCCGAGCGGACCTCAGCCTCGGTCGAACCAGTGAGGTGTGCGACTTGGATGTCGGAGAGCCCGATGCGCTTGGCTGCCAGCAACTCCTCGGCAGTCAGCGACGCGAGGGCGCGGCCGCGCAGTGGGTTCTCGGCGGCGATGAGGTTCTCGATCCGGCGCAGGAACCAGCGATCGATCTTGGTGAGTTCGAAGATGTCGTCGACGCTGCGGCCGCGGCGGAATGCCTCGGCGACGTAGAAGAGCCGCAGCTCGTTGGGGACCGACAGCCGCGTCTCGAACTTGGCCTCGTCGAAGACGTCCTTGCCGTCGGCGCCTAGGCCGCCGCGCCCATTCTCGAGCGAGCGGAATGCCTTCGAGAGCGCCTCCTCGAACGTGCGCCCGATCGCCATCGCCTCACCCACCGACTTCATGCGGGTCGTGAGCGTCTCGTCGGTGCCGCGGAACTTCTCGAACGCCCATCTCGGCACCTTGACGACCGTGTAGTCGATGCTCGGCTCAAAGCACGCCGGCGTCACCTTGGTGATGTCGTTGTCGATCTCGTCGAGCGTGTAGCCCACAGCAAGTTTCGCGGCGATCTTGGCGATCGGGAAGCCGGTAGCCTTGGACGCCAGCGCCGAGGAGCGCGACACGCGCGGGTTCATCTCGATGACGACCATGCGGCCGTCGTCGGGGTTGATGGCGAACTGGACGTTGGAGCCGCCCGTCTCGACGCCGATCTCGCGCAGGATGGCGATGGAGGCGTCGCGCATCGCCTGATACTCGCGGTCGGTGAGCGTCTGGGCAGGAGCGACGGTGATCGAGTCGCCCGTGTGTACGCCCATCGGATCGACGTTTTCGATGGAGCACACGATCACGGCGTTGTCGTTGACGTCGCGCATGACCTCCATCTCGAACTCCTTCCAGCCGATGACGCTCTCCTCGATGAGCACCTCGCCCACCGGTGAGAGCTGAATGCCGTGGCTGGAAATCTCCCGCAGTTCGTCGATGTTATATGCGATGCCGCCACCGGCACCGCCCATCGTGAACGACGGTCGGACGACGCATGGGAAGCCCAGATCAGCAGCGAGTACCTCGGCGTCGAGCACCGAGTACGCGTATCCTCCGCGCGCTACATCGAGACCGATGCGCCCCATCGCCTCGGCGAAGAGCTTGCGGTCCTCTCCCTTCTTGATGACGTCGAGCTTGGCGCCGATAAGTTCGACGCCGTACTTGTCGAGCGTGCCGGCCTCGGCCAGCGCGACCGCGCAGTTGAGGCCCGTCTGCCCGCCAAGTGTGGGGAGGAGCGCGTCGGGGCGCTCCCGCGCGATTACTTTCTCGACGAACTCGGGGGTGATCGGCTCGACGTAGGTTCTGTCGGCCAGACCGGGGTCCGTCATGATCGTGGCGGGGTTGCTGTTTACTAGAATGACTTCGTAGCCGTCCTCTTTGAGCACCTTGCATGCCTGGGCGCCCGAGTAGTCGAACTCACATGCCTGCCCAATCACGATCGGCCCTGAGCCGATCACGAGGATCTTCTTGATGTCTTCTCGGCGGGGCAATCTGGCTCCTTAGCGAATTCCGGTGGTGGTTTCAGACGACAAACCGTTCTCATCCATGAGGCGCGTGAACGTGTCGAACAGATAGCGAGCGTCGTGCGGGCCCGGGGCGGACTCGGGGTGGTACTGGACCGAAAACGCCGGCAGGTCGAGCAGCCTGATGCCCTCGACGGTCATGTCATTCAGGTTCACGTGCGTCAGCTGCACGCGACCGAACTGCGCCGAGCGCACGACCGGCGCCACGCCGGCCGCAACCCACGCGGCCAGATCGGCTGGGTCGAGCGCAAGGCCGCCGCTCTCCTCGGCCACGAGTGGGCCGATGCTTGCGAAATCCACGCAGAAGCCGTGGTTCTGGGCGGTGATCTCCACCTGGCCGGTCAGCAGGTTCTTGACCGGCTGGTTGCCTCCACGGTGCCCGTACTTGAGCTTGAATGTCTCGGCGCCCACCGCGAGTGAGAGCATCTGATGCCCGAGGCAGATCCCAAACACCGGCACACGACCGAGCAGTTCGCGCAGCGTCGCGTACAGGTAGTCAACCGCCGCCGGATCGCCCGGGCCGTTCGAGAAGAACAGGCCGTCCGGCCGCATGGCGAGCACATCCGCCGCGGTCGTCGTCGGCGGAACCACCGTGATGTCGCAGCCGGCCTCGGCGAGACGGCGCAAGATGTTGTACTTGATGCCGGAATCAAACGCCACGATCGAATAGCGCGGCACAACGGGCAGCACGCCGGTATCGATGGGCACTTCGCAGCCGCCAGGCATCTCGTCGCCCCAGTGATACGTTTCGCCCAGAGCGACTTCGGCCACCAGATCGCGGCCGACCAGCCCCGGCGAAGCCTTCGCCTTGGCGACCAGCGAATCGGCATCAAGGTCGAGCGTCGAGATCACAGCGCGCATTGCGCCACGCTCGCGCAGATGTTTCGTAAGGCGCCGCGTGTCGATGCCCTCAATGGCAACAACGCCGCGCTCCTCGAGGAACGCCGGCAGGGCCTGTTCGCTTCTCCAGCTCGACGGTTCGGCACACATGTCGCGAACGACGAACCCCTTCGCGAACACACCACGCGACTCCATGTCGGCGCCGTTTACGCCGTAGTTGCCGATGTGCGGCATCGTCATGGTGACGATCTGTCCCGCATAGGACGGATCGCTCAGGACTTCCTGATAGCCGGCCATTGACGTGTTGAAGCACACCTCGCCGGCCGCCTCACCCTGTGCGCCGCACGCAAGGCCTTCGAAGACCGTTCCGTCCTCAAGCGCCAGAATCGCTTTCTTGCGATCGGTCACTTGTCAGACCACCTTTCCGTCCTCAAGCGAGAAGTATCCCTGAATGAGCACTCCAGTCGCCTTGCCTGTCAGTTTCGCACCCAGAAACGCCGAGTTGCCCGACTTGCTCTCGAAGAACTCGGGAGTCACCTCGACGCTTGCCTCAGGGTCGATGATCGTAATATCGGCGACCTCTCCCGGCGCAAGCGTGGCCTCCGGCAACCCAAGCGCTTTGCGAGGCCCGTGAGCCATCAACCGCACGACGTCGCTCCAGCTTAAGAACCCCGGCGCCACCAAGTTCGTGATCACCAGCGGCAGCGCGGTCTCAAGCCCGGTGGTCCCAAATGGCGCCAACTCGAACTCGAGCGCCTTCTCATGCGCAGCATGCGGAGCATGATCGGTCGCGATACAGTCAACGGTGCCGTCAAGCAGCCCGGCGACGAGCGCCTCACGATCGGCGGCCGTGCGCAGCGGCGGGTTCATCTTCAGGTTTGTGTCATAGTTCGCCGAGATCGCGTCCTCATCGAGGAAGAGATGGTGCGGAGTCACTTCGCAGGTCACCGCCACGCCGCGCATCTTGGCCTGCCGCACCAGCTCGACACTGCCTGCGGTCGAGAGGTGTGCGAGGTGAAGGCGGCAGCCGGTGAGCTCGCACAGCCGAATGTCGCGCGCGACCTGAGTCTCCTCGGCGGCTGCTGGCCAGCCGGGAAGACCGAGCCGCGTCGACACGACACCTTCGTTGACGACGCCGCGACCGGCCAGCGCCTCATCCTCGCAGTGGCTGATCACCGTCGTGCCGAAGGCCTTCGCGTAGTCCATGATGCGCCGCATCATCCCACTGTTCTGCACACCACGCCCGTCATCGGAGAACGCGACCGCACCCTCGGCGAGCATGTCGCCGATCTCGGCGATCGACTCACCTTTGCTGCCGACAGTCAGCGCTCCGATCGGATAGACTCGCGCGAACCTATGATCGGCAGGACGCTGCTTCAAGGCGCGCACCGCAGCACCTTCATCGCATACCGGCGACGTGTTGGGCATCGCGCACACCGCCACAAATCCACCGTGCGCCGCGGCCCGGGTGCCGCTCAGAATCGTCTCCTCGTCCTCGCGTCCGGGTTCGCGCAGATGCGTATGCGCGTCCACGAGTCCCGGAACGACGACTTTGCCTGCGCAGTCGACCGTGATCCCCTTCGGGATCGTGAGGTCGCTGCCTATCTCGACAATGAGGCCGTCGCGAATCACGATGTCACACACGGCATCGAGTCCCACGGCCGGGTCGACCACACGCCCGCCCTTAAGCAGAAGCGCCACTTGCATCCCCTCCCAAGAGCAGGTACATCGCAGCCATACGGACAGCCACACCGGCGTTGACCTGATCGAGCACCAGCGCGCGCGGGCTATCGGCCACGGCCGCGGAGATTTCCACGCCGCGATTCATCGGACCCGGGTGCATCACGATCGCCTCCGGCTTCATCGCCGAGAGCCTCGCCGAGTTCATGCCCCACAGCCGCGCATACTCGCGCACGCTCGGGAACGGCATCCCCTCGGTGCGCTCCATCTGGACGCGCAGCATGTAGGCCACATCAAGCTCGCCGAGAACGTCGTCGAGCTGCGTGACAACCTCGGCACCGAGCACGTCTGGCCGAGACGGCATCAGTGTCGGCGGGCCCACGACGATCGGCCGCGCACCCACCATCTTGAGCGCGGGAACCAGCGAGCCGGCAACCCGAGAGTGCGCGATGTCGCCGACGATGCCGACGGTCAACCCCTCAAGATGCCCAAAGTGCTCGCGCATCGTGAACAGGTCGAGCAGCGCCTGCGTCGGATGCTGGTGCATGCCGTCTCCGCCATTGATTACACGGGTGTCCATGTGCTCCGCAAGAATGCGCGGTGCACCGGCGTACTTGTGGCGCACGATCACCAGGTCGCACGCCATGGCCGAGAGCGTCTCAGCGGTGTCAGCCAGGGACTCGCCTTTCACGGTGGCGGAAGACGATGCCGCGAAGTTGATGCCGTCGGCTGAGAGGCGCTTGGCTGCGATTTCAAAGGAAGTCCGGGTGCGCGTACTCGGCTCGAGGAATAGGTTCACGATGGTCAGGCCGCGCAACGTCGGCAACTTCTTGATGCGCCTCTCGCTGACTTCCTTGAACGACCGTGCGGTGTCCAGGATGAGGTAGATGTCATCGACCGACAGGTCTTCAATGTCGATGATGTGGCGTGAAGAAAGCACCGCTACACCTCTCCATCTTCGACAGCCTCAAGGATCTCGACGGCATCATGGCCATCGATCTCGCAGAGACGCACCTTCACACGCTCCTTGCGCGATGAGGGAACGTTCTTGCCCACATAGTCCGCCCGAATCGGAAGTTCCCTGTGACCACGGTCCACAAGAACCGCTAGCTGCATCGCATCCGGCCGACCGTAGTCCATGATCGCATCCATCGCCGAGCGGATCGTGCGGCCCGTGAAGAGCACGTCGTCCACAAGCACGATGGTGCGTCCCTCGACATCGAACGGGATATCCGTGCGGTGGACCTCAGGAGAAAGTCTCATCGCGAGATCGTCCCGGTAGAAGCTGATATCGAGCGTGCCGACGGGTACCTCGGCGCCTTCGATCTCTCGAACCTTCGCCGCAAGTCGCTCGGCGAGAAGCGCGCCGCGGGTGACTATGCCGACGAACGCCACGTGCGCAGCACCCTTGTTGGCCTCGAGGATCTCATGCGCGATGCGGGTCGTGGCTCTGGATATCGCTTCGGAATCCATCACGATCGCCTTCGTGCGGTACTCCACCGGTGCACCCCCTCGAATACGAAAACACCTCTCCGCCGGCGGCGAAGAGGCACGTCATCAAGTGGATACAGCTAGCAAGCATCCGCATTATGAGTCTGCGTCCCCTTGCCGGCCTCACGGGACCGGGTTAAAGGTCGGGATCAGAGTAGCGCAACACCTCCCTGCCGACAAGACCGCGGCGCTTGATCACCAGGTTGCATCGTCAGAGTCAGGGCCTTTGGCAAGCAGCTGAAGCACTTCTTCACCTGCCGGTGTCCTACCGGCGGAATAGGATTCTATTGACTTGAGGCGGCTGGCAAGGTCTTCGGGTAACGGGTCAAAGAACTCGAGCTCCTCGCCGGTTATCGGATGCGGCAGAGCCAGCCTGTAGGCGTGCAGGAACTGCCTCTCAAGCCCCAGGTCGGCCCTCAGGCGCCTCTGACCGTAGACCTGATCCCCTACGCACGGATGCTTAATGTAGGCCATGTGCACACGGATCTGGTGTGTCCGCCCCGTGTAGAGTTTGCACTCCAGCAGGGTGAAACCGTCATCCGCAAAACCCGCGTCGAATCGCTCGAGCACCTTGAAGGTCGTGACTGACTGCTTCGCATTGGCAGCACTGGAGACTGCCATCTTCATGCGCTCCCTGGGATCGCGACCCAGCGGAGCATCAACAAGCCCCGTGTCTGGCGCGATCCGCCCGTGTACGAGCGTCAGATAACGGCGATCGACCGCCCGGATCTTGATGGCCTCTTGGAGAAGGACTTGTGCCTCATCGGACTTCGCCACGAGCATGAGTCCCGAGGTGTCCTTGTCGAGCCGATGCACAATCCCCGGGCGATCCTCGCCCTGAATGCTGCCCAGATCGTCGGAGTGTGCCAAGAGTGCGTGAACGAGCGTTCCGGTCCAATGCCCCTCCGCGGGATGGACGACCAGCCCGGCTGGCTTCAGAAGCACGATCATGTGCGCGTCTTCGTAGCGGATATCGAGAGGGATGTCCTCGGCGATGAGATTGCCACGGTCATACGGCGGCACTTCGATCTCGATGCGCTCGCCCGCGCGAACTGAGTGGTGCTTCGCAACCGCGGTGCCGCCCACAAGCACCAGTCCGTCCTCGATCAGCCTTCCGGCCGCCGAGCGTGAAGTGATGAAGTCAAACCCGCCAAGCAGAGTATCGAGCCGCATCCCGGTTTCATCGGGTGTGACAAGGTGCTCGTAGTATTCCGAGGGCGTCACGAACCGCCATCCGCATTCTCAGGCTGCGGGCCGAACAGAATCCAAATCATGAGCAACCCTACTCCCACGACTAGGGCCATATCGGCGACGTTGAAGACCGGGAAGTCGATGAGTTTGAAGTAGAAGAAGTCCGTTACCTGACCAATGAAGGCGCGATCTATCAGGTTTCCCGCCGCTCCGCTTGCAACCAACGCCAGGGCGACGACGATCGGCCACTCGCTGGGACGCGCGCGATACCAGTACACCCCGATGGCGATGAGGAACACCACGGACATAAGCATGAACAAGGGCTGCTGCCCTGGGAACATCCCGAAGGCGGCTCCCACGTTGCGCACGTAGGTCAGATCGAATACGTCGGGAATAATGACGATCGATTTTCCTGAAGACAACGTGGCGCGCACAACGGCCTTTGCCGCTTGATCAACGGCGAGGATGGAGAGTGCTGTGACTATGAAGACCCGGCCCGGATGGCCGAGTCCTAACGGGATTCTTCGATTTCTTTGCATTGAACACACAATTTCGCAGTGGGCACGGCTCTAAGCCGTGCAACGGGTATCTCGGCGCCACAACGAGAGCATGTCCGATAGGTTCCCGCATTCAGGCGATCGAGGGCAACCCGGACCTCGGCAAGTTCATCGCGTTCGTTCTGCTCAAGAGACAGATCAAGCTCGCGCTCGAAAGTCGCGCTTCCTTGATCGGCCATGTGGTCGCGGTAGGAGTTCTCCCCGCTTGCTTCGGACAGAGACTCCCTCTCGGAAGCGTCAATCTCCGCCACAGCGGCAGTGAGGCGAGACAGCTCATCTTCCAGACGGATACGCATCTCAGTATCGATCGTGTCGCTCATGGCCGCCTCCTTCTCGTAAGCACGCGCCCGGCGCAGTTGTGCCGGGCGCGTCAGTTGACCGGTTTGATTGTACCACCCTAGACAAACGGGATTTGCACGCTTGATCAGCCAATCTCCCGCAGTACCTCTGCACAACGTTCGCATACGCCCGGATGATCGCCCTCTACACCCAAGTCCCTTAGATTCCAACACCGCGGGCATTTTTCGCCTTCAGCCGGCGCCACGCTCACGTTCAGCTCATCGCCACGCTTCAAGACCACGTCTGCGACGATCATGATCTCTGCAAGCGACCGAATCCCGCGGCCTTCGAGCACCTTGAGCACATGTCCGGGAGCCTCGATCACAATCCTCGCTTCTTGGCTCTTGCCGATAACGCGATCGTTTCTGGCGGTTTCCATCGCCTTCGTGGCAAGTTCGCGCACTGAGAGAACGACCTCGTAGGCCTTGCGCAAAGCATCCGCCTCATCAGCGGGAACTTCGACGACTGGCCACTCGGTGAGCTGAACGCTCTCGGCGTCCCGCATACCCTCCGGCAGGTAGCTCCAGACTTCCTCGCACGTGAACGACAGCACCGGTGCAAGCAGCCGCACCATAACACCCAGAATCCTCGCGAGCACCGTCTGGGCACTGCGACGAGATGGGCTCGCGGGGGCGTCGGCATAGAGCCGGTCCTTCAGCACGTCGAGATAGACCGATGACAGCTCCGTCACGTAGTCATACAGCGCGCGATAGACCGCATGGAAACGCCACTCGTCGTAGGCCGCAGTCACCCGCTCCGTCAGGTCACTCAGTTGCGCGAGAGCGAACCGATCGATCTCGGGCATCTCATGCCAGCCGACAAGGTCCGCCGTGGCGTCAAAGTCATAGAGGTTGGAGAGCAGGAATCGGAATGTGTTGCGGATGCGTCGATAGGCTTCGCTTGTCCGATCGAGGATCTCATCCGACACCGATACGTCCTGGCCATAGTCCGCCGAGGCAACCCACAGGCGGACGATGTCGGCGCCCGACTTCGCGATGATGTCGAGCGGAGAGATCGTGTTGCCAATGGACTTGGACATCTTGCGTCCGTCGCCGTCGACAATGAACCCGTGCGTCAGAACCTTCTCAAACGGTGCCTTGTCGTATGCTCCGACGCTTGTCAGAAGCGAGCTCTGGAACCAGCCCCTGTGCTGGTCAGAGCCCTCGAGATACATCGTCGCCGGTCGGCGAAGTGACGGCCGCGTCTCAAGAACGCTCGTGTGAGAGACGCCGGACTCGAACCACACATCGAGGATATCGGTCTCGCGTTTCAGATCCGTGCCGCCGCAACGAGCGCATGCCGTCCCTGACGGCAGATACTCGGCGGGCGCCTTTGTGAACCACGCATCGGCACCTTCGGTCGTAAATAGTCCCTCGACCGCCGAGAACGTCTCAGGCGTGGCGACAGTCTCGCCGCATTGCGCACACTCGAACACCGGGATTGGCACTCCCCAAGCCCGCTGGCGGCTGATGCACCAGTCAGGACGGTCGGCGATCATCGAAGACAGGCGGTTGATCGCCCACCCCGGAATCCACTCGACCTGGTTGATCTCGCGCAGTGCCGCCTCGCGCAGGTGTGTCGCATCCATCGATACGAACCATTGGTCGGTTGCGCGGAAGATCACCGGCTTCTTGCAGCGCCAGCAGTGCGGGTAGCTGTGACTGATCCTGCCCGCCGCCACAAGCTTGCCGCGCTCTCTGAGCCACTCGATGATCACGGGATTGGCAGCATCCACGGACATGCCAGCAAACGGGCCGCCACCTTCGTCGAACACACCGTTGTCGTCGACCGGCATGGGCATCGGCAGACCGAACTTCATACCCACCAGATAGTCGTCCTCGCCATGGCCCGGCGCGGTGTGAACGGCGCCGGTTCCGGCGGTGAGTTCCACATGCTCGCCGGTGATGATGACCCCACTCGCACTCTCGTGCACAGGAAGGGAGTAGCGCAGCCCCGCGAGGTCGCGCCCTTTGACCCGCACGGGCTCGCCATCAGAACCGGTGACCAGTGCGCGGTCCTCCCACCCGGCGACCTCGGCGACGGCAGGCACGAGGGCCTCGGCCATGATCAGCACTTCCCCTTCGACCAGCACACCCACGTAGTCGGCGTCGTCGGCAAGGGTCACGGCAACGTTCGCCGGCAGCGTCCACGGGGTAGTCGTCCAGATGAGAACACTCGCAGGGGTCTCGGCAAGGGCGAGTGCGGACGCGTCGTCGATGAGCCTGAACTTCACGTAGATACTGTCGCTCTGCTCGTCCGAGTACTCGATCTCGGCTTCAGCCAAAGCCGTGTGGCAGCGCTTGCACCAGTGGATGGGCTTGCGGCCCTTGTAGATCATTCCGGCTTCATACATCTTCGCGAAGACCTTGACGTCGCCCGCCTCATAGCTGTGATGAAGCGTCAGATAGGGCTCGTCCCAGTCGCCGCGGACTCCCAAGCGCTTGAACTCTTCACGCTGCACGTCAACAAACTTAAGAGCGTACTCGCGGCACATCAGTCGAAGTTCCGACTGAGATGTCTCTTTCATCTTCTGGGGGCCGAGGTTCTTCTCGACCTGATGCTCGATTGGCTGGCCATGACAGTCCCACCCTGGGACGTAGGGGGCATAGAACCCACGCATGGACTTGTACTTCACGATGAGGTCCTTGAGCACTTTGTTGTACGCGGTGCCCATATGAATGTGACCATTCGCGTATGGCGGGCCGTCATGCAGAACAAAGGGTGCTTTGCCCTCGCTCTTCTTGAGCGATTCCCTATACACGTCGATCCGATCCCAGAACGCGAGCCATTCGGGTTCGCGCGTTGAAAGACTTGCCCGCATCGGAAACCCTGTCTGCGGCAGATTCATCGTCTGTTTGAAATCCTGTGCCACGACGCACCCTCTCTTTTCGGCCCTCATTGCGCGGGCAAACAAAAAACGCGCTCGTCCCATGACCGCCGGGACGAAGCGCGTGTTCGTTCTCGCTCCGCGATACCACCCAGCTTGCGTGGAGTCTTCCAAAGACCCGCGCGCCACTCGGTTGCCCTGTAACGGGAGCCCCCGTCGAAGCCTACTTGCCTAATCCGACGATCCAAAAGGCGTTCGGTTCAAAGCTGCTGGGGTGATCTTCGAACTCCATGCCACCCGCGGGCTTTCACTGTCCCCGCTCGCTGAAAGGGCGCTCTTGGTGCCTACTCTTCCCCGTCATCGCCTGTTGCACGCGCAAAAACACTGCGCCTGTGCGTTGGATTATGGCTCACGCTGTCCCGGCAGGTCAAACAATGCTGGTGCACCGACGCGCCACCTCGACGCGCTGACGAGATCCCTAGAACAAAGACTCATCCGGTTCGCCGAACGCGGCACGGATCTCGGACTCGTTCACAGACACCTCAAGCTGTTTGTGCCGAGACCCCTCGCCGCGGCGTACTCGGACATCGCTGTTCGGCACACCCAGAGCTTCCGCGATCACTTTGCAGACGGCTGCGTTCGCCTTTCCGGCCTCCGGCGGAGCACACACGCGAACCGAAAGCTCGTGCCCGCGCCAGCCGACAACTTCGTTGCGCCCTGACTTCGGCGTCACATGAACCGCAAGTACACTCAAGAGCTAGTCGATCTCCTCGATATCTATGTCATCCTCGCGCTCACCCAATGAGGCAAGTCCCGGGATCTCGAATTCATCCGGATCATCAAGCTCGATCTGGCCGAAGAGCAGATCCGGTTCCTCCGCCTCGCCGAGAACTACGCTCTCTGTGTGAGAAACGCGGGCGGTTTTCGCCTGGGCCGGAACCTTGACAACCGCAGGCGTGGAGACCGTTTCGGCAGGCTCAACAGCGGGTGTCTCCTCCGCGGCTGTCTCACGTGACGCAACGGCAATCGGTTCCTCATGCTCAACAACCGTCGCAGCGGGACTCACCGGAGCGTAGGACCGAGTGTCACCCGTCACCCCACGTGCGGCCTCGCCCGCATCGGCCTGCTCCAAGAGAAGACTTACGTCGTCTCTTGGTTTTGCCTTATCGAGTCCCTTGATCTCCCTGTCGAGGAGACTCCTATAGTCGCTCCTGAAATCGGCTTCGGCCTGCCTGAGTCGAGCGAGGGCATTGATTGTGTCCTGTCGCTGCCTGAGCGCATCATGCACGATCTCCTGCGCTTTGCTCTCGGCGTCACGTCGAAGCGCATCGGCCTCCAGATGGGCTTTGGCGATGACCTCTTCCGACGAACGTTGCGCCGTCACGAGGGTATGGTTGATTGTTGACTCCATCAACTGGTAGCTGCGCAGTCTCTCTGACGCCGCCTCCAGACGCTCATTCAGCTCGATGTTCTCTTTGAACAACCGCTCGAAGTCATCGGCTACTTCATCGAGGAACTTATCCACCTCTTCCTCGCTGTACCCGCGCAACGAGTGCCGGAACTCCTTGTGATGGATATCGAGCGGAGTGAGTTTCATGGGTTTCGTTTCCTCTCCAAAAGACGGGCAATCCCCCGAGCCATTCCCGCTATGCTACAAACCGCCCTGCAGAAGCATGAGTACACCGTCGACGATCAGCTGCAACACAAAGTATGCGACTATCGGCGAGATGTCGACTGCGCCGATCAGCGGGATGATTCTGCGAAACAATCCCAGATACGGCTCGACCAATGTCCCGATCACACGATACACGTCATACAGCACGCCGCGCATCGGAAACCAAGACATCAGAACATATATCACTATCAAGAGTCCGTAAAACTGGCCGAACCCTCTGACCACGCTCACCAGAATCGCGCTCACGCACCCAACTCCTTGGCGCGCTCGACCGCTGCGGCAACCGCGTCGGCGAACGCCGAGCGAACGCCGTATGCCTCAAGTGCATCCACTGCAGCCGCCGTGGTGCCACCGGGGCTCGAAACGGCATCGATCAGGGCCGCGGGGTGCGTTCCGCTTTCGCTGATCCACTTGGCCGTTCCGAGCATGGTCTGTACGGCCAGAGCCTGCGCGGTCTCGCGCTGCAAACCCCAACGAACGCCCGCGCGCGCCAGCGCATCGACCACGAGCGCGAAGTACGCCGGTCCCGAACCCGAAATCGCCGTGGCGATATCCTGATAGCGCTCATCAAGAACGATTGCTTCGCCGACAAGTGCGAACAACGCACGCACGAGATCGACCTGCGCAGCAGTGGCCGAACCACCTCCACTGACGACCGACATCGCCTCGCCAACCATGGCGGGGGTATTCGGCATGACTCGAACGACCGCCGCACCTGGTTGCAGCACTGACTCAAGCGAGGCGCAGGTGACCCCCGCCGCAATCGAGACAACAAGAGATTTCGAAAGAGCTTCAGAGAGCTCCGCGACCACCGCATCAATGACCTGCGGCTTGACCGCAAGGATCACGATGTCGGCCGGGAGCCCGTCGGCGCCATGCGCGACACAACGAACTCCATAAGCCGCAGTGAGTTCTTCTCGGCGCCTTGACGTGGGCTCGCAAATCGTCACCCTGGCTGCATCAACGGCTCCCGAGCCGAGCAACCCGCGCACGATCGCCTCGCCCATGCGGCCGCCGCCAACGACGGCGAGAGTGCCCTCGTACCTGAAGCCGTCTCTCATGTGTCTTTCCTTCGCAGTCACTCTCGGGGAAACAGTCCCGTGTCTCGCAACCGGCGCCTATCGGCATCGGAAACGTCCACGTTGTGCGGCGTCAGCATGAACACCTTGTCCGAGATCTTCTGAAGTCCACCGTCGAGGCCGTAGGTGAGGCCGGATGCAAAATCCAGCAACCGCTTCGCCAGGTCGCTCTGGGTGGCCGAGAGGTTCAAGATGACCGGAGTCCCGCGTTTGAACTTGTCTGCAATCGACTGGGCCTCCGTGAAGCTCTTGGGCTCGGCGATATGCATCTTCATGTTCGAAGAAACCGGGGTCACAGACGCGGCGCCGGTTGGCACGCTCTTGAGTTGGGACGCGCTGCTCCGGGCACGATCGAGATCCGGACCACGATCCAGTCTCTTGACTGCGCCCTGCCCTGCACCCGAGCCATACGGCGACTGATATGCTCCCCGCCGCGGCGACGAATCGTATTCGTCGCGGGTCTCGACGGCTTCGCTCTCGTAGCCTTCGTCTTCGTCGTCATAGTACTCGTCCCAATCGTCTTCCAGACCGAGACGCACCTTCATTTTCTGCCAAAGGCCCACAGTAGTCTCCCTTGACTCCGCGCCTACCTCCCGAAGATTGCCCCGCCGACGCGAACAATAGTCGCGCCCTCTTCGACGGCCACACGGAAATCGTTGCTCATACCCATCGAAAGCTCGTCTAACTTTACACCATTTAGCGGCATAGCTCGCAGTGAGTCTCGCAGTTCACGCAGCTCACGAAAGAACGGGCGCGCGTCTTCTTCCCGCCCCAATGGAGCCATGGTCATCAGCCCGCGTGCCTCAAGACCGCGAAGATGCGATACCTCTATCAGCGCCTCATGAACGTCTTCCGGAGCGAATCCGTGCTTGGACTGCTCGCCCGACACGTTCACCTGGAGGAGAACCTGCTGGACTGTCCCGGCCTGCTCCGCCTTGTGGGCTATTTCGTGCAGTAAATGAAGGGAATCCACCGAGTGGATCAGGCACGCCCGTCCCACGACGTCTTTGACTTTGTTGGTCTGCAACGTGCCGATGAAGTGCCACCGCGCGTCAGGGAAGAGCCCGTACTTGCCGAGCAGTTCCTGTACCCGATTCTCGCCGAAGTCGGATATACCCGCCAGTAACGCTTGGCGAACGACCTCGACGCCGACGGTCTTGGTGACCGCTACGATTGTGACCTCATCGGCGTTCCTGCCGACGGCATCCGCGGCATCCGCTACCAGACGACGTACGGCCGCGTACCGCTCGGCGATTACCGACATGTCTACTCCGCGGTCAAGTTGCCGGCGGTTTCCGCCGAATGCCCATCGCGATAGCCTGTGACAAGGTAGGCAACGCGTTCACCGATATCGACCGCATTGTCGGCAATGCGCTCAAGATAGCGGCTCGCGAGCACCATCTGAGAGGCCCACTCGATGTCTTCTTCGCTCTTGACGCGAGCCAACTCGCGGAAGAACTGTTTGTAGAGGTGATCGATGGGCTCGTCGAGCTCAGGAAGCTTTCTGGCCAACTCGATGTCCTTGGCCTCCAGCGCCTCTCGAGTGGCATCTAAGACCCGATAGACCAAGTTGCCCTGTGCCTGAATCAGATCGTAGAGCGTCTGCGGTCCACGGCGCCCGGCGGTGCGTTTGGCTGCCTTCGCGATGTTCGCCGCAAGGTCGGCCATGCGCTCGAGACGTATCGCCATGTACGCAAGCGATTGAAGAAGCCGAAGATCGCGGGCAACCGGAGACTGCGTGGCAATCGTCTCGATCACACGTTCCTCGATACCGAGGCAGCGCTCCCGCAAGGCATCGTCTCCGGCAATCACCTTCTGAGCCAGGTCAACGTCGCCCGAAATGAGCGCGGTCACTCCATCGCGCGCCAACCCGGTCGCCGACTCCAGAATGGCTACGACGTCGGCATGGATCGATTTCAGTTCTTGCCTGAATTGTTCGCGCATGTTGTCTCCCTAGTGCAAGTTTGAACGGATCCAGTATAGCCACCCGGTCGAATCGTATTTGTATCAAGTTGTTACATGTCGGTGCCCATCAGAAATCGCTTTCAGGACGCCTAGCCAAACCGGCCGGTGATGTAGTCTTCCGTTCGCTTGTCGGTCGGGCTCGTGAAGAGTTCGTTCGTGCGCCCGAACTCCACCAGAACCGCGGGTTCTCCGGCGAGTTCCTGCAGGAAGAACGCGGTGAAGTCGCTCACCCTGGCGGCCTGCTGCATGTTGTGGGTCACGATCACGATGGTGACGGTCTCTTTGATCTCGTCCATCAGGTCCTCGATCTTCTGGACTGATGTCGGGTCGATTGCCGAACAGGGCTCATCCATGAGGAGCACTTCCGGCTGCACAGCCAGAACGCGGGCGATGCACAGCCGTTGCTGCTGGCCACCGGACAGCGTAAGGCCACCCCTGCCGAGGATATCCTTCACCTCTTTCCAGAGGTTGGCTCTTTTGAGGGAGTCCTCGACAACCGCGTCGAGTTCGCTTTTTCTGCGGATCCCTTGAAGCCGAGGCCCAAAAGCAACGTTGTCGTAGATCGACTGAGGAAACGGGTTTGGCTGCTGAAAAATCATCCCAACTCGCCTACGCAAGTCAACCGGGTCTACGCCCGGCCCGTAGATGTCCGCGCCGTCGATAAGCATTGTGCCCTCGACCTTTGTCCCCGGGATAAGGTCGTTCATCCTGTTGATACAACGCAAGAACGTCGACTTGCCACAGCCGGAGGGCCCGATGAAGGCCGTCACGGCCTTGCTTGCGATGTCGACATTGATACCCGTCAGCGCGTTGAAGTCGTCATACCAGAAGCTCAAGTCGCGAACCTTGACCTTTGGAGCGCCTCCCTCAGCAAACGATGTGGCTCTTGGTGACTGGCTTGGCATTTTCCGTTACACCTTTCGATACCGGCGCAGTATCCACCGAGCGCCAAGATTGAAGCCGAGAATCATGATCATCAGTAGCAGTGCCGTCCCATAGGCGGCCGGAAGGTTGATACCTTCCACCGCGAGCAGATAGAGGTGGACGGTCATCGGCCGTCCCGAATCAAGCGGCGTGACCGGCAGGTTCACCGCTTGCCCCATCGTATAGAGCACGACGGCGGTCTCGCCCACTGCCCGCCCCGCGGCGAGCACCACACCGGTGATGATGCGCGGTGCAGCCGCAGGCAGGACTACTCGGCTAACGGTCTGCCATTTCGTGGCACCCAGGCCGTACGAGCCCCACCGGATGTACTTTGGCACGGCGCGAATCGACTCTTCCGTAGTCCGCATGATAATCGGAAGCATAAGCAAGGAGAGAGCCAGCGACGCGGAAACCATGGACAGACCAAGTCCCATCGTCTCCACAAACAGCGCGAAGCCGAACAACCCCATGACGATCGAAGGCACGCTCGCTAGAGAGTCGGCCGCAAAGCGAATAGCCGAGACGACGCGGCCCTGATGCGCGTACTCGGCGAGATAGACGGCTGCAAGAACCGCAACCGGAGTCGCGATCAACATGGCAAGACCGGTCACGTAGATGGTTGAGATGATCGTCGGGAAGATTCCACCCTCGGAGTTGACGCCGTGCGGCCAGGTGAAGATGAATGCGGGTGAGATTGCCCGTATCCCATTGATGAAGACATACACAATGAGGGTGCCGAGGATGGCGACTGTGATTGCCGCGGCGGCCCAGAAGAACCCGATAGCAAGCGTATTTGCCAGTTTCCTGTTCATCGGATCAGTCCCTCAGCTTCGAAAGCAGGCGAACCGCCAGCACGAGAAGCATCGAGAACACGAACAGCATTACCGCCATGGCAAAGAGCGCCGTGCGGTGCAAACCGATGGAATACGGCATGTCGAGAACGATCTGGCTCGTCAGCGTCGCGAAGGGAGCTGTGATCCCTTTCGGGAAGACCGGGGCGTTGCCTACGACCATCAACACGGCCATTGTCTCGCCGATCGCGCGGCCCATCCCCAGAATCACGGCGTCGAATATGCCGATCTTGGCTGCAGGAACAACCACCTTGTAGATAGTCTGCCAGGTTGTCGCGCCCATGGCATAGGAAGCTTCGCGTATCCCGAGCGGAATCGAGCGCAATGCATCCTCGGAGAGAGTAGCGATGGTCGGGACGATCATGACTGCGAGAACGATCCACGTTGTCAACGCGCCGAACCCGAGGCTGCCCGTGAAGTGTGCAATCAACGGGCGCAACATGACGATTCCAAAAAACCCGTAGATGACAGACGGCACGCCCGCCAACAGCTCTACTGCCGGACGTACGATTGAACGGACTCGAGGACTCGCGATCTCCGACAAAAACACGGCAGTCCCAACAGCAAGCGGTGTACCCAGCAAGAGCGCGCCAAACGTGACAATCGCCGACCCCGCTATGAGCGGCAGGATCCCGAATGTGTTGGTGCTTGATGACCACACCTTGCCGAACACGAAGTTGCCGATTCCGTAGTCCGTGGCAATTGGCCACGCTTTCCAGCCGACGAACAGGAAGATCAGCGCTACTGCAAGAACCGCCGCAAATGCGCACATGAAAAACAGCGCCGCTAAGAGCCATTCCTTTGTGTAGGTGGCTCGACTCACGAGCTGGAGTTTGCCGTGTTCGGCGTGGACGGTATCTTCGCTCATTGCTTGCCCCCATTCGCAATGGGGATAAATCCGGCATCAATGACGACACTGTCCTGAATCTGCGAAGACAGCACGAAGTCTATGTACTCTTTGACAAGACCCGTCGGCTGCCCCTTCGTGAAGAAATGAAGAGCTCGCCCTATCGGGTAGGTGCCTGAAGCGACCGTCGCCTCGCTTGGCTCAACGCCATCGACGGAGACGGCCTTGACGGTCACGTTGGTGAACCTCGGCTTGACGAAGCCAAGTGAGATGTACCCGATTGCTCCGCTCGCTCGTGCCACCACGTCGCGAACCTGACCTGTCCCGGGCAGCACCGCAGCAGCCGGGTCAAACGCCTGACTCTTCATAACGAGTTTCGAGAACGCCTCACGCGTCCCGGAGGCTTCATCCCGGTTGACGATGGAGATGCGCTCATCCTTCCCACCGACTTCTTTCCAGTTGGTGATCTTACCGGCAAAGATATCGCGCAATTGCGAGCTCGTGAGATTGTTCACCGGGTTCGAGGGATTCACGATCACTGCTATACCATCGTAGGCGATTGGGGTGTCGACAAGCCCTAAGTTGCTTTCCTCCGCCTTCGCATCGCGAGACGACGTGCCGATCTGAGCCGTTCCGGCCGAGACCGCCTCGATGCCCGCCGAGGAGCCCAAACCTGAAACCAGAACCGAAACGCCCTGCTTTTGCTGCATGAAAGTCTCGGCCGCCTGTTCGGCAATCGGAAGGATCGTCGTTGAACCGCTGACCGTGATCTGGCTCACGTTCCTCAGGCCGCTTGCGCACCCAGTGAGTAGGAATGAGGAGACAAAAAGCCCTGCCGCGAGGATGCCAAGCGCCCTCAGAGCACGCACACCAGAGCCGCATGTCTTCCTGTGCGGCCGTGCTCTGCGCGATGAGAGAAGAATCTGTCGGTGGTCTCGGCTGTGCATATCCCGAGACGTGCGATGTTGCACGGAATGACTCCTGCACGGTCAAGGCTTGCGGTTACGGCAGCATCGAGGTCAAGACCCCCTGAATCTGCCCGCGCAAGAGTACCAAACTTGTTAACGAATTGCGACATCAGGGTGTCGTCAACCTCGTAGTGACAGGCATGGATGTGTGGTCCGATGTATGCAGTCAAATCCCTGGCCGAACAACCCGCAATCCGGGCCAAGGCAATGGCCGCAGAACTCGCCATCTCTTCAATTGCGCCACGCCACCCGGCATGCACCACAGCGACAGTCCTGCTCGGAGCGACAATGACGATCGGCACGCAATCCGCGTAGCACAGCATCAGCGGGACTCTCTGCTCCCCCGTCAGGATTGCGTCGGTTTGCGGCAGTGCCCCTCTGCCGCCTGCCGCAAACGCCCCCGAGCCCGCATCTTGTCGGCCTACGGTGGCAACCTTGACGCCATGCACTTGCTCAGCCGTCACAAGATCGGTGCGGCACTCCATGATCCCGAGCGCTTCCAAGAAGCGACTCCTGTTCTCGTCCACACAATCGGGATCATCGCCCACGTGAGATGCGAGATTCAGTGAGTCAAACTGTCCTTTGCTGATTCCGCCGAGACGTTCCGAAAAGGCCACAAGAATCCCCGTGCTGTCCTGAAGAGCGCGGTCCGTCCAATAGGCGATCCCATGTGCTGTCACGCGTTGGAGTTGCGGCTGCATCAATTCTGCTGGCTCCATTCTCGTCAACTCCCTACTCGCAGAATTGTTCCCGTTGGGCGCGCCCAAAGAAATACCACGTATTCAAGATGGAGAACCCCGTCGAGAGCAAGTCCGACGGGGTTCTCATTTGTTCATGGTTGGCAAAACTATGAGACTAGAAGGTCCGCTTCTTGAGGAATGCAGGAATATCCAACTCGTCTTCCGACAACGGCTCGAATGTGCGAGAGAACGGTGTTCCTTCCACCTCAGTTGCAGCGAACTTCATCGTCTCTTGCTTCTTTCGACCATCGAATCCAGTGGCAATGACAGTCACTCGGATCTGGTCCATCATCGAATCGTCGATGACCGCCCCGAAGATGATGTTTGCTTCCGGCGCTGTCGCTGCTGCAACGACCTCCGCGGCCTCGTTGACTTCAAAGAGTCCCAAGTCGCTGCCGCCACAGATGGACAGCAGTACTCCGGTCGCCCCTTGTATCGAGGACTCCAGAAGCGGGCTTGAAATCGCAGCCGCGGCCGCGTCATGAGCCCGGTTGTCGCCCGTGGCGAGTCCGATACCCATCAGAGCCGAACCAGCGTCGGCCATAATGGTGCGTACATCTGCGAAGTCGAGGTTGATCAATCCCGGGACCGTGATCAGGTCCGTAATGCCTTGGGTTCCTTGACGAAGAATGTCGTCGGCGATTCTGAATGCGTCGAGTATTGATGTCTTCTTCTCTGCAACCTGCAGCAACCGGTCGTTCGGAATGATGATGAGCGTGTCCACCACTTGGCTCAGGCGTTTGATCCCGTCATCGGCCTGCAGTGCGCGTTTGCGGCCCTCGAACGCAAATGGCCGCGTGACGACGCCGACCGTCAGGGCGCCAATCTCTTCTTTGGCGATTTGCGCGATGACCGGCGCAGCGCCGGTGCCGGTGCCGCCGCCTTCACCTGCGGTAATGAAGACCATATCGGCGCCCTGAAGCGCTTCCTTGATCTCGGCCTTGTTCTCCTCTGCCGCCTGGTAACCGACATCCGGGTCAGCACCCGCCCCAAGACCTTTTGTGAGGTTCACTCCCACGTGGACCTTGTAGTCCGCGTCTGACATCAGTAGTGCCTGGGCATCGGTGTTCACAGCGATGAACTCGACACCTTTGACACCGGCCTCCACCATGCGGTTGATGGCGTTCGTCCCGCCGCCGCCAACCCCGACGACCTTTATCACTGCCAAGTAGTTCGCGCCTGTATCGAGCATCCTGAACCCTCCCCGGAAACCGGTCTGTTCACACCCTTGACCTCAAGTTAACATTTAGTGTATGATTTCAACAGTCAATCTTCGCATAAACGTTACGTATGACGCAAGTAGCAAATCGAAATGACGACGGACAAACCCTCCGGCATTCAGTCCAGCATACCGCGGTTACTTTCCCAGACCACGCCAAGTCGGCTTGTCCACCAGACGCACATCGATGTAGACCACGTTCTTCTGCCCCGCCAAGATTCCTCTGACGATCTGGTCCTTCTTGGCAATGTCGTCGGCCTCGCCGACGACAACCTCGATCGGTCCGGTTAGGATAATGGTCGTCTTGTCGACGCTTGCAGCGGAAATGCGGACAATCCGAGTACTAAGATCAGGACTGAGCCCACGGAGAACCGACAGCACGTTTGTGACCTCGGGTGACGAAATACGCTCCCCTGCCACGGGCGCAAGCCCGCTTACGTCGACAACCGCCGGAACCGCAAAGGTCTCAACGGCGGAATGCTGCTCTAACCAGAATCCGTCCGCGGAAACCAGCCACATAGCGGTGCCGCTGCGAACGACCGCCGCCGCAACCCGCTCGACAACGGCGATCTTCAACGTATCCGGAAGACTTCGCGAGATTCGCACTTCGGCGATCCACGGAGCGGCGAGCAGCCTTTTCTCTATCTCCGACGACGGCAACTTCAGTAATGTTGCATCGGCAGGAACCGATGCGCTAGCCAGAATCGACTCCTGCGACAGATGAGTGGCTCCTGAAACTTCCACATGTCGTATAGGGAACAAGGGCGCACGCCACAAGGCAACCAATCCCCACACAACCAATGCCAGTATGCCCACGAAGACAATCGATACAAGAACCCTGTGCATGGAGACAGCCTGTCGGCGGCGATCCCGCTGTTGACGCTTCTCTGTTGCCATTCGGCGCCCGGCCGTGCTGCCTGCCCGCTGCCCGGATCCCTGGCCTGCCTTGTGGACGACGCGTGGACGGTCAGGCCCAGTGCTATCTTCCCTATGGTTATACTTTACCCTTAGGGTCTCATCGGCACCTATGACGACGCGCTTACGCTTCGACGAACGACCCGAGGAACCGGATCTCCGGTTTGAGCTCGACCCCATGGGAATCCCTCACTGCATCAAGGACGATACGTATCAGTGATATGACGTCTGTAGCTGTTGCCCCACCGGTGTTCACTATGAAGTTTGCATGGACATCAGAGATCTGCGCGTGCCCCACTCGTCTCCCTTTAAGCCCCACGGACTCGATCAGGCGCCCCGCGGAGTCGCCGTCGGGATTGACGAACACGCTACCTGCGCTCGGGACACCCAGCGGCTGAGTGCGCTTGCGCCTTCGAAGATTCGCCTCCATGGTTCTGCGAATCTGCACCACGTCGTTCTCGGCCACCTTCAACACGGCTTCCACAATGACGCCACGCTGCGGCAGGTCACTGCGACGGTAGGACCATGCGATTTCCGGCCCTCGAACCGCAACCAGCCCGGTCCCGGGGACATATAGTGTGACCGACTCAACGTTGGCACCAATCCACACGTCCCGACTTCCTGCATTCATGGCAAGCGCGCCGCCTACGGTTCCGGGAATGCCCACCGCGAACTCCAGACCGGAGTACCCCGCTTTGAACACATCCTGTACGATCGCCGCAAGTATCACCCCCGCGCCTGCCCTGAGGTGTTCGCCGTCCAGTGAGTGCCGCTTGAAGTCTCTCCCCAAAGTGATGACCGCACCTTCGAAACCGGTATCGGCCACCAGTACGTTGCTCCCCTTGCCGAGAACGACGGATGGCACATCCTCTTCGGCCAGTATCGATGCGACCGAAGACAGGTCGCTGAGCGTGTTGCATTCGACGAACAACGCAGCCGGGCCGCCAATCTGGAAAGAGGTGTGCCGAGCCATGGGTTCGTCACGCCTGACGACGCCGGACAGGTTTTCTCGAAGCCGCGCATGGGCATCCGTCAGCGACACGGAACGCCGTCCTCGGCCGATGTCTTCGAGAGTTCGCGTACCAGTTCGGGGCCGACCGTGGTGACGTCCCCCGCCCCCATCGTGAGCACAAGATCGCCTGACCTGACCCGCGAAGCGAGATAGGCAACTACTTCGGAACGATGCGGGAGATATGCCGTCTGCGTGCGCGGATGGCGCTTCAGGACGGCTTCCAACACTGTCTTGCCACTGACTCCGGGTACCGGCGCTTCTCCCGCGCTGTAGACGTCCATGAGGGCAACGCGTTCGGCCCCCGCAAGTGCATCGCCGAAATCGTCGGCAAAGGCTTCAGTCCTGGAGTAGCGGTGCGGCTGGAAGAGCACGAAGACCCTGTCGAAGCCGAGGCCGTGTGCAGCTTTCAGCGTTGCACGCACTTCGGTCGGGTGGTGAGCATAGTCGTCAACAACCGTCACCCCGTCAACCTCGCCAACAAGATCGAAACGTCGGCGCACGCCCGCGAAATCGGAGAGAGCCCCGCCTGCAGCCGCGATATCCAATCCCAGAGCCCACGCGGTCGCCAGAGCCGCTGTCGCGTTGCTCACCATGTGCTCCCCGGGAATGCAGACACTCGAGGTGACGGGGGAAAGACCGGGTGCGACCGCCTCAAACCGCATCCCCGTTCCGGTGCGGCCCAGAACCCTGCAACGAACGTCGCATCCTTCGCTGAACCCGTAGGTGACCACACGGCGGCCGGTGTTCTTGGCATGTGCTGTAAGGCTTGGCTGATCCCCGCACACGACCAGGCAACCGGCTTGAGGAACCCTGTTCATGAAGACAATGAATGACTCCTCAACCCGATCGAACGTGCCGTAGTGATCGAGGTGATCGGCTTCCACGTTCGTCACAACGGCGACCGAGGGATTCAAGTGGACAAACGACCCGTCAGATTCGTCGGCCTCGACGACGTAGTGCTCGCCGCCGCCGTTGACGGCATTCGTACCAAACCCCTCGACCTCGCCGCCGATGAGGAACGTGGGATCGAGTTCCATCCGCGACAACATGGTGGCGATCATCGAGCTTGTCGTGGTCTTTCCGTGCGTCCCGGCCACAGCAATCGTGGTGCGACCCTCGGCCAGATGCGCCAACATCCGGGCCCGTTGCCATACCGGGAGGCCTCTCCTGCGCGCCTCCACAAGTTCGGAGTTGTTCTCGGGAATCGCCGAGGACACCACGACCACCTGAGGATCCCCGAGGTTCTCGGCAGAGTGCCCCACGAACACCGTGACACCCGCGTCTTCAAGCGCGCGAGAGTACCGTGAGGCCTTCAGGTCGCTGCCGGTGACCGTCAGGCCCCGCTGCGCCAACACGAGCGCTATGCCACTCATGCCCGCACCACCGATGCCTATGAAGTGTGCGTATGCGCGCTCAGACACCAAGCTCCTCCGTCGAATCGATGTGCGATACCCCGCCGCTGCGCTGTGCAGCCGAGCGGACGACCTGCGCGACGTGCTCGGCGGCATTCGGCCTGCCAAGCGTGCGCGACGCGGCAGACATGGTAGCACGGCGTTCTGCGCTCGAGAGCAGTCCGACGAGCACGTCGCCAAACCGTTCCTCGTCAAGCTCCGAATCAGGCACCAGCGCCGCAGCGCCGCACGCGACCAGCGCGGCCGCGTTCTTGGTTTGGTGATCGTCGGTGGCGTAGGGAAAGGGAACGAGCACCGCCGGCAAGCCGAGCGCGGTGATCTCAGCAATGGATGTCGCTCCTGCACGAGAGACGATCAGGTCGGCCGCCGCCAACGCCGAACCCATGTCATCGAGATAGCCCACGACGCGCCAGCGGTCGTCCGGATCCCCGCCTGCTGCCGCGAGCGCATCGGCAACCGTAGAAACCTCCGACGGGCCGGCCACATGCAACACCACAAGGTTGGGGATCGCGAGCAACCGGTCGCGGAGTCCGATGAGCGCCGAGTTGATGTGGCGCGCCCCCCGACTCCCTCCGAAAGCAAGCAGCACGCAAGCGTCCGGCTCAATCCCGAGTACGGCTCGGCCAGCGATGCGATCCGCACCCAGCACGGCCGAACGCACCGGGTTGCCGGTCAGCACGACCCTCTCGGGATGCCTGAAATAGCACCTTGATTCCTCGTAGGTGACTGCTACCCTGTCAGCCCAGCGGGAAAGAGTACGGTTGGCGAGTCCCGGGACCGAGTTTTGCTCGTGTAAGACGAGCGGGATTCCGCGTACGGCAGCAGCCATACCCACAGGAATCGAGACATACCCGCCAAACCCGACGACGACGTCGGGCCGATTCGCACCCATCCACGCCCATGCAACGACAGTAGACGCCGCAATTCGCAGCGAAGACGTGATCAACGTCCAGGGGCGAGCTCGGTCAAACCCTCGGGCTGCGAGCTCGCGAAACCGAATTCCGGCAGCGGCAACGAGCCGCGACTCGGCGCCGGTCGGTGTCCCCACGAACAGCATTTCGTCACACCCGCTAGCGAACTCCCCCGCCACTGCCAGCGCGGGGTAGACGTGCCCAGCTGTGCCTCCGCCGCTCATCAAGATTCGCACGAATTGGCTCCTTGCTTTTCGGGACAGCTCGCATCACGCGAGGCGCTCGAGCGCCGAACTCAGATACCGACAGTATCAACCCCACACTGAGCATAGTCACCAGCATAGATGACCCACCGTAACTCAGGAACGGCAACGGTTTCCCAGTCACCGGAAACACCCCCGTCACGGCTGCCATGTTTAGAATTGCCTGAAAACCAAGCATACCCGTGAGCGCACCCGCGAGAAGCCGGCCGAATTGATCCCGGCTCCCCATGGCTATACGGGCACCTGCGTAGAGCAGGACAGCGAAAGCCACCACGACGGCAACGGTGCCGATAAGGCCTACCTCCTCGCCGATCATTGCGAAGATGAAGTCAGTATCCGCCATCGGCAGGTAGAACCACTTCTGGCGGGATAGTCCGAGTCCAACCCCCTTGATACCGCCCGTACCGAACGCAAGAAGCGCCTGAATGGTCTGGTAACCCTTGTCTGTCGGATCAGACCAAGGGTTGAGTGCGGTGATAACTCGCTCCAGCCGATACGGCGCGATTGCGATCGCAAAAACGCCAAACGCAACCAAGAGGACCGCAGCCCGCGTCACCCATTTTATCTCGATTCCGCCGAGGAAGAGCACGATTGCCACACCGGAAGCCATCAGGATCGCGGTTCCCAGATCCGGCTGAAAGACAATGAGCAGCGCCGGAATCCCGACAAAGATTCCCATGCGCAACAGGTACTTCTTCGTCTCCATCCGACGGCGCTGCCATTCCACGGTCAGGAGTGCCGCCACGAGCACACACGCGACCTTGGCAAACTCGGACGGTTGCGGGTTGAAAAAACCCATCGGAATCCATCGGCGCGACCCATTGGTCGTCTGACCCAGCACATACGTTAGCACCAGAAGGGCCACGATCACCCCCCACGCCTGATACCCGAGCATACCTTGAAAGCGTCGGTAGTCGAAGCGCGACAGGCCGAACGCGAGAGCGCCGCCCACCACAACAAAAATCATCTGGCGTTCAAGGTAGTAAAGGCCGGAGCCCATTTTGACGAGCGCAGTGATCGATGATGCCGAGTAGATCATGACCAAGCCGAAGGCCGTCAGGAACACAACCATGCCGAGCAGCAGGTACCGGGCCACGGGGCCGCCTGCAAGTTGATGACGTTGCTTGCTACTCACTCTCGCCCGCTCCCGATCGCGGCGATGAGGGACTTGAACGCGCGCCCTCGCTCTTCGTAGGAGGAGAACTGATCGAAAGACGCACATGCCGGCGACAAGAGAACAGCGTCTCCCCGCTCGCAGAGCGTCCGCGCAGAATCGACGGCCTCGGCGAGTGTGTCCACTACCACCATCTGAACCGCAAGTCCTTCAAACGCACCCACGAGTTCATGGCGGGACTCTCCGTACAGAACTGCCGCCTTAGCCCCATGCGCCACAGCTTCAGCCAACGTGCGAAAGTCATTTCCCTTGTTTCGTCCGCCCAGAAGAACGACAAGCCCCTGTCCCTTGAACGCGGTGAGCGCTTTTAGCACTGCATCCGGATTCGTCGCCTTGCTGTCGTTGAACCACCTGACGCCTTCGATCTCCGCCACGGGTTCCAACCGATGTTCAATTGGAGTGAAGGAGACGAGTCCCTCTGTCAGACCTTCAGCAGGAGCGCCGAGGGCATGCGCCGCTGCTATTGCCGCGAGGGCGTTGCTGATGTTGTGCTCGCCCTTGATCTGCAGGTCGTCGGTGCGGACAAGGCGGATCATACCCCCGCGGGTCGCCAGCACGATCACCCCATCAACTACGCTCGCGCCATCGGCATACAAGACATTCCGGCTCACCCGCACCACGGAAACGCCACGTTCGGCGACAGGCTCGGCAAACACTGCCGAGCCCGGGTCGTCCATGTCGATGACGGCGACGTCACCTGGCCTCATGTTCGCAAAAACCTTCGCCTTCTCGGCCGAATACGCCTCAAGAGAGCCGTGCCAGTCGATATGGTCCGGGGTCAGATTGAGAAGCACGGCAACTCTCGGATGAAACGTCTCGGTCAGCGCCAACTGAAACGACGAGACCTCGGCAACAAACACGTTCGCCGCGTCTTCGGCCAGACACGCTGTGGCGGGCGTTCCGATGTTGCCAACCGCGGTCGAAGGAATCCCCGCAGTGTTGAGCAAATGAGCAACCAGGGCCGTCGTCGTGGTCTTGCCGTTGGTTCCGGTGATCGCCACCCACGTCCGGTCTGATTGCGAATAGGCGAACTCGATTTCCGAGATGACTCTCCCGCAAACGGCTCTCGCCGCCTTCATGAGTGCAGACCCGGGTTTGATCCCAGGACTCGCAACGCCTAGGTCGAACCGGCCGTCGACCTCGGACACGCCGAGCCGAACCTCCGCGCCAAGACTCCGCAGTTCCGTCGCGACCTCGCGCAGAGCCGGAGTGTCCGAGCAGTCAACCGCTGTGACGGACACAGCCTCGCCGGACGTGACCAGTGCTGCGGCATAGTGCACGGTTGCCCGGCCGCTCCGACCAAGTCCCATGACGAGAATGCTGCCGAGTGAGCCGGCCATTATCGCGCTCCAATGGTTCCGACGAAGTACAGCGCGAATCCTAGGCCGGCGAGAATGCCTGTGACGATCCAGAACCTGACCATGACTTTCGTCTCTGACCAGCCCTTCATCTCAAAGTGGTGGTGTAAAGGCGCCATACGGAAGATCCGTTTGCCCGTGAGCTTGAATGAGGCGACCTGGAGCACCACGGACAAGATCTCAGCTACGTAGATCCCGCCGATGATCAAAACGAACAGTTCTGTCTTCGTCGTGACTGCAATCGCGGCAATTGCCGCACCCAGCCCGAGGGAGCCCGTGTCGCCCATGAAAATGTCTGCGGGATAGCTGTTGTACCAGAGGAATCCGACGCATGCACCGGCGACTGAAGCAGCCAGCAGTGCCGTCGACAGTGTGTTCTGACGAAACGAGATTGCCGCATACGCCAGCATGACGATCATGACGGTCCCGGCCGCTAGGCCGTCCAGACCGTCCGTCAGGTTCACTGCGTTACTGAAGCCAGTCACCATCAGATAGACCAGTGCGAGATACAGCCAAGGAATTACAACAGAGACGTTGCCCACGGGAATTGCCGTTGCGAGCTCCCCAAAATCGAGGTTCACGTTGACCAGGGGTATCTCGACCAGAGTCGAGATCTGAGCCCAGTTGACCACAAGGAGCCCGAATCCAACTGACACGACCCCTTGCCAGATCAGTTTCGTGCGGGGGCGAAGACCGAGCGAACGTTCGTGAGAGACTTTCGACCAGTCATCTATGAAGCCGAGAGCCCCACACGCCAGCATGGTCGCCAAGACGAGCAAGCTCTTGCGATCCGGAGTTCCCAACAGGAAGAACGCAAGCATTGTCACGAGCAGGATCAGGACACCACCCATTGTGGGCGTGCCCTGCTTGACCAGATGCCCTTGTGGGCCGTCGGCACGGACTTGCTGACCGATATTGCGAACGCGCAGGAGCCGGATCCACACCGGAAACAGGACGGCCGCCGCGAGCATAGCCAAGACAACAGCCAGGAAGACCTGATATGTGGGATATCTGTCCAGCGAAATCACAGAGCGCTCACAATCCTCTCAACAACCGTTTCCAGACCCATCACGCGTGAAGCCTTCACGAGGACCGTGTCGCCTTGTTCCAGCAACTCGGAGAGTGCCTCGGCAGCGTCGCTCGCGTACTCGCACCGCATGACCTGATCCGCGGGCATTCTCTCGGCGATTGCGCCCTCGGCGATGTGTGCAGCACGTGGCCCAACAGCGATCAGCCGATCGATGCCGAGCCTTGCCACCTGCTCGCCGATGCCGAAGTGAGCGAGTTCGGTGAGCGACCCAAGTTCCGCCATGTCGCCGAGAACCGCAATGCGACGTCCCGAACTCGACATCTCAGCCAAGGTTTCGATGGCCGCGCGCATCGAAACCGGGTTTGCGTTGTACGCATCATTGATGACTGTGTTGCCGTTCGCGGAAACAAACACCTCCATGCGCATCGCGCTGAGAGAGGCCTTCGACAGCCCTTCAACGACGCTGCCCAAAGGCACATCGAGGTGGAGTGCCACAGCTGCAGCAGCGAGCGCATTGTAGACATTATGACGGCCCGGCACGGGAAGAGCGACTCTGGCCGACCCCACCGACGTGAGTATGTCGAATGAAGCGCGACTCTGGTCGTCGAGTTCGATCTCGGTCCCGCGAACGTCGCACTCGTCTGACAGCCCATAGGATGTCACCGGCGCCATCGTCTGATGCCGCAGTGTATCCGAATAGGCGTCATCGCCGTTCAGAAACGCCATCCCATCGGCAGGCAGGCACTTCAGGAGTTCAGACTTCGCCTCGGCGATGGCGTCTTGGTTCCCGAGAATCTCGATATGGCTGGTTCCGACGTTCGTGATGAGCCCAATCCTCGGATGCGCGATATCGCACAGGACATCGATCTGACCGAGCCCGCGCATTCCCATCTCGGCGACCAGGACGTCTGCCTCCGCATCCGCCTGAAGGACATTGAGCGGTACGCCGAGTTCGTTGTTCCGATTCCCCGTGGAATATGCCACGTTCAACGTCTCCGACAGCGCTGCGACAAGGAAATCCTTCGTGGACGTCTTGCCTGTCGACCCCGTTATGCCGACGACCTCGCAGCGCAGGCGGGATCGGTAGTAGCGCGCCAAGTCCTGCAAGGAGCGGGTGGCGTCGGCAACGCGAATCACTGTTGCCTGGGCATCCTGTGCCAGCGTCAGCAACTCATCCAGCCGCTCATCCGGGTGTGTGACTAGGATCGCATGCGCTCCCCGCGCCAAAGCATCAGCAACGAAATCATGACCGTCAGCCTGCTCACCCGGAAACGCAATGAAAGCACACCCCGGCGTCACCAGACGGGAGTCAATCGCGACGCCGTAGACGACGCTTCCCGGCGAACCCGCAAGTACTTCACCACGGGTTATCTCGGCAATGCTGCGAACAGTGGCGGTCAGCACAGGCGTGTCAACTCCTCTCGGGCAACCTCGCGGTCGTCGAAATGAACGGTACCATCCGCGAACACCTGGTAGTCCTCATGACCCTTGCCTGCGATCAGCACGGCGTCTCCGCCGACGGCGAGCGCAAGAGCACGCGCAATCGCTCGGCGGCGGTCCGGCTCGACCTCATACTCGGCCGAGCAGCCCGCCAGTCCGCCTTCGATCTCACGAGCGATGTCGGCAGGATCCTCGGAGCGCGGGTTGTCGCTAGTGACAATCAGGATACTTGCATATCGACCGGCTATCGCTCCCATGATGGGGCGCTTTAGGGGATCGCGGTCTCCCCCGCACCCGAATACGACGATGACGCGGCCCTGCGTCACGTCCTTGAGCGCCAGAATGGCCTTCTGGAGTGCATCAGGGGTGTGTGCATAGTCCACAACCACCGCGAACGGTTGGCCGGCGTCGATTCTCTCCATGCGGCCGGGCGCCTGACGGGCGTGCCTGAGGCCTTCGGCAATGGCCGAGGGGGCAATGCCCAGAGCAAGCGCACAGCCAGCGGCGACGAGCGCGTTGCTGACATTGAACGCACCGGCCAGTGGAAGGCGCACGCGCTCCGACCATTCGGGCATCACCAAGGTAAATGAGGCGCCCTGTGCATCAAGCTGTTCATCGGCAGCGCGGACCATGGCATCTTCTGAACGGCCGACCGTCAGTGCATCGCCGAAGTCGTCAGCCAGGACTCTGCCATACGGATCGTCGATGTTGACCACTCGGGCCCCAACCTCAAAATCCGAGAACAGCCTGCGCTTGGTGGCAAAATACGCGTCAAGGGTGTGGTGATAGTCGAGATGATCCTGAGTGAGATTGGTGAACGCGACAACGGCAAACCTCACACCTTCGACTCGGCCGAGATCAATCGCGTGGCTCGAGACCTCCATGGAAACCACGTCAACGTCAGCTTGCCGCATATCCGCGAGAAGCGCCTGCAGATCGCTGGACTCGGGAGTTGTGCGGCTCGAAAGTTGCTGCTCACCCGCGATGCGAGTTTCCACCGTGCCGATGATGCCCGTGAGCAATCCCGCGGCGCGCAGAATCGAATCGAGCAGGTATGTGGTAGTGGTCTTGCCGTTTGTCCCGGTGATCCCCACAACCGAAAGCGAAGCGCTCGGATCTTCGTAGAAGGTGCATGCGACCAGCGCGAGCGCCGACCTGGCGTCGGCCACCAGGAACTGGGGGGCATCAACTCCGGGAAGCTCCCGCTCGACGACGAGCGCAACCGCGCCTCGCGCCACCGCATGGGCGGCGTAGTCATGACCGTCATGAACAAGACCGGGGACGCAGAAGAAGGCGTCGCCCTCCGAAACGGAATCGGATCGGTAGGCAACGCCGGATACGGATGGGTTTGCGTCGCTCAAGGCGCGCGCGCCAAGCCCCTGCAACAAGGTCATGATTCTCGTGTCAGTCACTCGGTCTCCCTGAGGAATTCAACGTGCGATTCTACCATGCCCAGCCCTTGCCACCCGCCTCTGCCGCCGACCTGTTGACTGCGGTTCATTCCTGTCTATTTCGCGGGAGTGCCGGTAGATAGCGCTCCAGTCGATGGGGAGATTCCGAGGTGCTCCACCGTGAACTTGGCGATCGCCGAGAACAGTGGTGCTGCAACCGTTCCACCGTAGATTGAGTTGCTCGGTTGATCGAGTTTCACAGAAATGATCACCTGTGGATTGTCGGCAGGCAGATACCCGATGAAGGAGGCGATGTACTGCCCCTGCGCATAACCCAGTCCGCTGCCCAGCGCGATTTGCGCAGTACCCGTCTTTCCGGCAACAGCATAGCCCGGCACCGCCGCAGCCTTGCCGGTGCCGTCGGACACGACCTGCGTCAGAATGCTTGTGGCCGTGCGTGCGGTCTCCGCCGAACAAGCCGTTGACTTCGGCCACACCATCGAGTAATTGGGATCCTGTGGCACCTTCAGCAGAAAGTGGGGAGTCACCAACTGGCCGCCATTCGCCAGCGCGGAGACCGCCCGTGTGAGCTGGAGTGGCGTAGTCGACAGCCCTTGGCCAAACGGGATGTTCGCAATCGATGCGCTTGACCACGTGCTGGGATCGGCCAGCAGCCCCTTGGCTTCTCCCGGGAAGTCCACGCCGGTGGTCTTGGTCAGGCCAAACCGGGCAAAGTAATCGTAGAGTCCCTGCTTGCCCAGCGCTGTGCCCAGTTGAACCGCGCCCACGTTGGATGAGTTGGTCACTATCTGCGTCAGCGACCAGTTCACGGTTCCGCGCTCTTCTGAGTCATGAATGGTGTAACCCGCAACCGTCAATGTCGGAGGGAGCTCGAACATGGAATCCGGCTTGTAGAGTTTCTCATCGATGACCGCAGCCGCAGTGATGGCCTTGATGGTAGATCCCGGCTCGTAGGAATCGGACGTTGCGACGTTTCTGATCGCCTGTTGATCCGCGGTCTGATAGGCATTCGGATCGAACGTCGGCGTTGACGCCATCGCGTAGATCTCACCGGTCTGGGGATTCATCACGATGACCGAGCCGCCTTTGGCTCCCCACTTCAAGACAGCGGCAGCCAGCTCGGTCTGCGCTGCATTCTGAATGTCCTTGTCGATCGTGAGTACGATGTCTTTGCCGTCGACGGCCTTGATCGTCTTCTGGACGCCGCCGGGAATCAGCCTTCCATATGGATCGCACTCGCCGAGCAGCACCCCGGGCTTCCCCGCCAAGACTGAGTTGTACTGCTTCTCAATACCGGCGAGTCCCTCATTGTCAACGCCGACGAATCCAAGGACCTGACACGCGAGTTCGCCTGAGGGATAGACGCGGAGCGAATCCTCAAGGAAACCGATCCCCTTGAGACTCTTCTCTTTCAACTGGGCCTCAAGGGTTTTGGCTTTCTGCGGGTCGATCTTCCTCGCAATGTATACGAAGCTTGTTTCCCGAGAGAGCTTGGCTTCGTAGTCTTTGGCTGCCCCCCCAAGTACCGAGGCAAGCACCTGCGCCGTTTGCGCTTTGTCCTTCACGGAGCCGGGGTTGGCATATACGGTACTCGCGTCGACAGTGACCGCAAGAGGCTCACCGGAACGATCGTAGATGGTTCCCCGTCGCGCCGTCAGCTCGATATCGTTCATACGCTGGGCCGTCGCCTGGGCTGCGTAGGCGGGGGCAACAACCACCTGAACCCAGACCAAGCGGACAACGATCGCCGCAAGGAGCACTGAGAACGTGCCGAAGAGAAACAGGATTCGTCCGTTTCCCGGCGATCGTCTCTTTCGGGAAGCCCCGCCGCCTCCCCGGTGCTCCCTATTCCGACGCAAGGCCGACATCGCCCACAAGCAACTGGTGAGCCTCTCCTGCAGCCATGTTCACAGCCTTTTCCAGCATGCGAGAAAACGCGCTTCCCGTTGTCCCTGCAGCAGCAACGCTCGGCGTCTTCAAAGAGGCAACTGTCGGGACGTTTGCCAGATCAAGGTAGGTCGACGATGCGGCGGATGCCATACCCATTGCGGTCGATGCTACCGCCTGAATGCGAGACGGCGTGGCAAGCGAGCTCTTCCGGACTTCGAGAATATCACCCTCGTTCTGCGCTGCCTTGATCTGGCTCTGCAGACTCGTGACTTCGATTGACGCCTTTGCCGCCGACGCGGAAAGCCAGACTCTGCCCATACCCAGAAGCGCTACCAACGCGACTAGGAGCACAAATGATGTATACACCCGCTGCACGGATTTCCGAGAGACGGCAGCCGGTCGCCGAGAAGGGCGACTGGTGGCCTGAGGCTTCACAACACGAAGGCGAGGCTTCTCAGCAACCCTCTCGTACTGCGGATCGTTCCGCAAAGCTGGGAGCCCCATCGTGCCACACCTCCTCGCCTATTCGCCGGTCTAATCCGGACGCATCGTCTTCTACACTCTCTCAGCGACTCGCAGTTTGGCGCTGCGAGCACGAGGGTTCTGTCTAATCTCTTCTACGGTAGGCAAGATCGCCTTCCGTGTGACAATTCGGAGTACCGGCGTATGCGTGCATGTGCAGACGGGCAGCTCGGGCGGGCACGTGCACCGTCCTGCGAGTTCCGTGAAGATGGTCTTCACAATGCGGTCCTCAAGCGATTGGTAGCTGATTACAGCGACCCTGCCGCCCGGGGAAAGCCATCTGATCGCGGCGCGCAGCGCTGTTGCCAACACGCCGAGCTCGTCGTTGACCTCTATCCTCAACGCCTGGAACGTGCGCTTGGCGGGATGAGGCCCCTCTCGGCGGGCGGCTGCGGGAACCGCAGCCTTGATGACCTCGACGAGCTGCAACGTCGTCGCAATCGGATGATGCGCGCGTTCCTCGACGATGAAGGCTGCGATGCGCGACGCCCATCGCTCGTCCGAGTAGTCGCGAATGATCCGGGTGAGGTCGGCTGCGGTGTATGTTGCGATGACCTCTGCTGCGGTTAGAGTCTGACGACCCGGATCCATCCGCATATCCAATGGCGCGTCTTCGTTGTACGAGAAGCCGCGCTCGGGAAAATCAAGCTGATGCGAACTCACGCCCAGATCGAAAAGAAACCCGTCGACGCATGGAACGCCCGCATCTATGAGAAGCGTGTCCAGATCGGCGAAGTTCCCCTTCAGAAGCACTGTCCTAGCTGTCGAATCGTGTTGGCCGAGGCGTAGTGTGACTGCTGCTGCGGCGAGCGCTGCATCGTCCTGGTCAATTCCCACCAAGGTACCGGTAGGTGCCACGAGGTCCTGAAACCGTTTCGCATGTCCTGCCCCGCCCAAGGTGCAGTCCACGATGATCGAACCGGGTTGCGGCGAAAGTTGCTGCGTGACCTCGGCCAACAAAACTGGGATATGCCGGTATTCCATTGTCAAACCTCTAGAGCAGCCCCGCGTTGGACAGCCCTTTGGCGAGATCGCTGATGTCATCTGTCTCGCCGTTGTACTCGCTCCACGCAACGGCATCCCAGATCTCTATCCGATTGCCGTTGCCGGTGACTGCTACGTCCTTGCTGAGGTGCGCATACTCTCGGAGTACTGACGGCAGCGAGATCCGGCCGGCTGAATCCAATTCGACCTCGACCGCGCCCGAAAGGAAGAACCGGCGAATCCTGCGAACACTCGGATCGAAGTCATCCTTGGGAAGCGATTCCTCGAAACGCGCGTACTCCTCTGCCGAGTAGACATACAGGCAGGAGTCCAGCCCCTTGGCTATGACCAACTTGCCCGTCATCTCGGCTCGGAATTTCGCGGGAAGGGAGACGCGCCCCTTGACGTCCAGCGTGTGCTGGTAATCGCCGAGAAACATCTTGCCCCCCTCCTCCGACTGGCCTATCGCCCAGGAACCTCCGCACGAGTCCCCGCTCTACGCCCAGAACTCTATGCCACTTCATCCCACAATGCAACACTTTCATGGGAACTCATAACACCTATACCCACACAATCCCCCGTTGAGTCCGATCTGCAAACACCTGCGAGATAGATCTGTCTGCCTCACAGATCTCTGGAAGGCTTGCGAACCATCGGGGCGTGATGTGCGTCATATGAATGGGACTGTGTGGCGTGCTGGTCGTTGTATGAGAGAAGGTGCCTCGATGAACAGTCGGACGAAGCGTGTGCTCAAGGTCGGCGCGGTGCTGGCAGCGGCCTGTGCTGCTATTGCGTTTGGGTGGGTCGCCGGCATCGTATGGTCATCCGGCACCCTCATGGGTGACACATCTACGCTC